>CAMLRZ010000006.1 GCA_946482575.1 uncultured Candidatus Saccharibacteria bacterium | reverse complement strand
CCAGACTTGCGAAGCTGCTGCAACACGTGCGCCACACCGTCATACATGGGTGCTTTGGCGGCTTGCGGATGTGCAAGTGCACTTACTTCCACCGCAGCCTGAGCAAATTCTGCCTCTGGAATACCCTGCAGCATAAGCTCCCACTGGCCCAGGCGAGCTCCAATTTCTGAACGGGAAACGGTTACGCCATGATCGGCTAAAACTTTTTGGCAGGCATCAATCCATATATCTAGGGTGTGAATAATGGTGCCGTCGCAGTCGAACAAATACGCTTCGTAATCTCGCATGGAAACTCCTTATAAAATTCGTGTTTCGTTTTGAATATAAAACGGAAAGTCACCGGCTATTGCTGCTACGACTGCTTGCATGCGCGGGGCATCGGCAAATGATGGTAAATCAGCAGGTGTAATAAATCGAAATTCAGATAATTCACCATCGCCAAGTGTAATCGCGGCCACCTCTTCGTCGGTGAGTATGGCTCGAAAATACAGCTGTGAATCTTCGGTGCGGCCGTTGCGCGCTTCTACATACCGGTATCCAGCGAGTGTAAAGCGACTTGTGTCCAGCAGCAGACCAATCTCTTCGTGCGTTTCACGAATAACTGCCGCGAGCGGCGATTCGTTCGCGTCGGCCATACCGCCAATCAGCGTCCAGCCTTTTTTGTACGACGGCTTGGCGATCAAAAGTTCGCCGCGTGAATTTTCTAGCCATGCCGTGGCGCCAACGCGCTTACCCGGCTGACTGTTGTAAAACGCGTTTTGCTCTGCGGCGCTAAACTGCGGCATGCTACTTGGCGAATTCAACCGCACGCGTTTCGCGGATTACATTAACCTTAATGGTACCCGGGTACTGCATGGTTGATTCAATTTTAGTGGCGATGTCTCGAGCCAAGCGAATGGCAGCCAGATCGTCTACATTTTGTGGTTTTACAAACACGCGCACTTCACGCCCGGCCGAAATGGCGTAGGCTTTTTCGATGCCCTCAAAACCGGTGGCCACATTTTCTAATTCCTTCATGCGCTCCACAAAGTTTTCGGCACTAATGTTCCTAGCTCCAGGACGAGCTGCACTAATAGCATCCACGACGCGAATAATTAATGATTCAACCGTAGTAGCTTCTACGTCATCGTGATGTTGCTCGGCAGCCACTGCAACTGCTTCGGGCGCACCGTATTTACGCAACATTTCGCCAGAAATGTGGTGGTGCTTGCCTTCCATTTTATGCGTCAGTGCTTTGCCTAAGTCATGCACTAATGCGGCATATTTTGCAGTCTTAATGTTAGCTCCAAGCTCTTCAGCGATCATACCGGCGATGTGTGCCATCTCGGTGCTGTGCTTCAGCACGTTCTGACCATAGCTGGTGCGGAATTTTAGTTCGCCCAACAGATGTAGAATTTCTTTTGGAATGCCAATCACGCCAACTTCACGAGCGGCATCTTCACCGGCGCGAACAACTTCTTTTTCTACATTCTTTTGGGCTTTTTCAACCACTTCTTCAATGCGGCCTGGGTGAATACGGCCATCTTTCATGAGCATTTCAAGCGTTTGGCGAGCAACTTCGCGGCGCACTGGGTCAAAGGAACTCAGCACCACGTAGCCAGGCGTGTCGTCAACCATAATGTCCACACCAGTAGCGCGCTGCAGCGCCTGAATGTTGCGGCCTTCCTTACCGATAATGCGACCCTTCATCTCGTCGTCTTCCAGTTTGACGCTGGTTACGGTACGCTCAGCGGTTACTTCGCTGGCCATGCGCTCCATGGCTGTCACAATAATAAGCGAGGCTTTTTCTTCGGCCTCGTCTTGTGCTTCGTTTTGCATTTTACTGATCAAACCAGTTAAGTCGTTGCGGATGTCGCGCTCGGTCATTTTCATGAGCTTTTGGGCAGCATCCTGACGGGTTAACTGGGCGATCTTTTCCAACTTGTCTTGCTGCTTCTTACGGATGTCGCGAATTTCATCTTTCAGTTGCTCAACTTCGGATTCGCCTTTGCGCAATTTCTCGGTGCGCTTGTCTAACTCATCCAGCTTTTTATCAAGCGTTTCTTCACGGTTTACTAAACGCTGCTCCAGGTCTTTCAGCTCATTGCGTCGCGATTTTTCCTCTTTGCGGGTCGCATCAGAAATACGCGCCGCTTCGTCACGTGCGTCTTGCACAATCTTGGAGGACTCGCGCTTTGCCTTACTGAGCTCTTTTTGAGCCTGGTCCTGCGCAGATCCTAAACGTTGTTTTGTAAGTACCGTGTTTGCGCCAAAACCAGCAGCAATCCCAGCCACAGCAAGCACTATGGTAATTGGGTCCATGGTATGTCCTTTCTTTTCGAGCAGTAGCGCCGCCGCATCCGTCTGGCAATCGCTTTCACGTCACTAGCCTTCCTGGGATATCATCGGTTCTACTGATGGTCGAATCTGAGTTTTAGTAGTTTGTATCAATTAAGATGGATTATTTTGTTGTCGAAAATAAGACTAATCCACTTTTACTATACGCCGCTTTTGTTTAGGTGGTCAACAAAAAGTATAAAAAGCTGAATATTAGCAGGAGGTCTATTTGCGTTGTGTGGTGATATGCGCGTCGCGGCCATAAAACGGTAAGGCGACTTCATCTTGCTCGCCCGCGTGCAAGCGATTGATACCGGTTTCGATCCAGCGCTCTTCTTTGCTCGCTACAATAGGAATGTGCAGGCTATAAGCAATAGTGTTTGCCACTGTTATGCCGATGCGGAGACCCGTAAAACTGCCTGGACCTTCGTACACTACAACACCCTGTAGGTCTTCTAGCTTTTTGCCGGCCTCTGCAAGCACTTCATCAATAGTCTGATGGATTGTTTCGGCAAGCCGCTTGTGAGCTTCCCACGTTTTATAGGCCAGCTTGGTCTGGTTATCAAATACGCCGATTTCGGCTTGTGGGTTATCTGTTTTAATTACAAGGACAATCATTACTGCACTGCTTTCATAAGATAATCAAGCGCCAACGGTGCGCGGAAGGTTAGGTCCCGGCCATCGGTAGGTGTTTTGGCGATAGTAATGGTTAAACGTTGTGCTGGCAGCACATCCTGCACAATATCTGCCCATTCAACCACCGTAATAATATGGGGGTCGCCCAGTACTTCTGACAGCTCTTCACCAATTAAGCCGGCTTCACCTAAGCGATAAAAGTCAAAGTGGTGGATCTCCTTGCTGCCTGCCTCGTACACACGGCTGATCGTAAACGTAGGACTTGCCACACGATCGGTGCTGCCAGCGCCACGCGCTAATCCGCGCACAAACGTAGTCTTACCGCCGCCAAGGTCACTAATTAGCTCAATAACTTCACCGCCCTTTAAGCTGGCGCCGAGCTTCTCTGCGAGCTTCTCGGTATCTTCGGAGCTGGTAGAACTTGTTTGCCATGTCATGACGGTACTCATATGCCCCGTATAGTAGCGCGAATGCTCCTACTACTGCAAGCGTTAGCGGATGAAGCGGCGTGTCTTGCGCGGTTGTCGATGCTAGCTGTGCAGTATCTGGCGTGGTAGCTTTTTGAGTGGTAGATGTTTTGGCGGTAGATGAGGCTTTTTTACTCGCTGTGGAGGCTGTTGCTTTTTTGGACTTTGTGGCAGGCTGCTTAATTACATTCGAGGCGTTTGGTGTAGGCTGCGTTGTCCAGTACCACGCGCCATTTGCTCGCGCCCAGGCCACATCATCTTTGGCAGTAGCATAGGTGTCGCTTTGCGAAATAACCCGCTGCAGTGGATCCAGTAATACCACCTTACCGCTCGTGTTGGAAAGGCTAAGTTTAGTGGTTTCCGAAAAATAGGCTACGAATGTACGCGCAGGAATGGTAGTTCCCGCAGGAAATGTATAGTGCTTATTCCCTGTTAGCCCTGCTTCCAGTATAAATCCCGATAAATCGAACGGAACAGCGTTAGGGTTGTACAGCTCAACAAATTCATCAGTAGCATCTGTTCGAGGCGAGCCAGGGTTTGGCAGCAACTCTGTAATTTGTGGGGCGTTCAGGCCAATGTCGGCCGCCGGGATTGACGGGGTTGCTGTGTTGCTGGGGGTGGATGTTTCGCTTGGTAGCAGTACGGCTGGCGGCTCGGTACCAGATGACGGTAGCTCGCCGTCGGACCCTCCATTGCCAGTAGGCGTCTCGCATAACGGGTTCGTGACATCCACGGCGGTGGGAAGTGGAGCTGTAGCAGTTACCGGCAACGGCGTAGTCGGCGGAGCGTTATTAGCTGTCGGGCTTGGGCATACGGAAATGGCAAAGTTTTTCATTACATCTGTGTCAGCCATAAATATTTGGTTAGCATTCAGTGTACGCTTGATGCTCGACCCAACGCTCACCGCAGATGCCAACGTAAAGGTACTTGCACCCCCAATACCCTCGCTAGCATATGATCCGTTCGCTTGTGTGCTCCATTCCAGCCGATCAACCTCAGTAGTTGCGTTATCAAGGGTGCGAACCAGTCTTATATGGCCGGAGCTTGCTGTTAATCCAGCACTAAACTGGGCGCTGGCGTACTGCTGCAAATAACTCTGTGTATCGCCGGCGGCCACATAATTACTCGACACCAGTAGATATGTTCCGGGGTAGAAGGTTCCATTCAGGGCTATGTTCTTTGCGCCGTCCCACGTTGTGGCTTTCGACGAGGCAAGCTGCAGGCGCCACTGTTCGGCGGTCAAGTCTATCGGCTCGGTTGATTGATTATACAATTCTATAAATTCTTGCGAGCCACTCGCTTCGGTGCCAGGCTGCATTTCGGTAATTAAAACTGGTGGTGTTACGGCCACATTGCCCGCCACCGCCAGTGCCGAAGCTGGCATGGCCAGGGTCGCAGCCACTAAAACGCTTAGGAGTCGGATGCACATGTATATAGATTTTTTCATGACAGCGCGATTGTAGGAATCACTGCCTCGCAATGCAAGTCTTTGCGCAAAAATAGTCAAAATAATTTTACAACAGTCAGCATAACCACAAGGCTTTTGCCCTGTTCTGCAAAGAGCGGTATACTTGCAATAGTATGCTCCAACTTAGTAGTGCTCTCACAAATTTGCCAGTCATGAGCTTGCGCACTGGCACGCAGGTAGCGGTAGCTTTAGCGCCCGTCATTAACCCAAACAATCTAAAAATTGAGGGTTTTTACTGCCAGGACCCATACCACAAGGGCAAACATGGCGAAATCATTCTCATTAATCAGGATATTCGTGACATCATCCCGCAGGGGATCGTGGTTAATGACTCCGATGTGCTTACGGATCCATCGGAGCTTGTTCGTCTGCACGATGTACTTGCCGCTCGTTTTGAAGTTATCGGCAAGCAGGTAACCACCACTCGGCACGCACGCATTGGCAAGGTCGAGGATTACTCGGTAGAGTTAAGCGGCATGTATATTCAAAAACTATACGTCTCGCGACCGCTATACAAGAACTTTAGTGGCGGTAATTTGGGTGTAGATCGCACGCAAATTGTTGAAATCACCGATAAGAAAATTATCATTCAAGACTTGCTCGAAAAAGTCCCGGCAGGCGCCCGCGCTGTTGCCTAGATTTCTTCGGGATCTTGTAGCGCTCGCTTAATGTCGTCATAGCCAAACCCCTGACGAGCCAAATATTGCATAAATTTAGTTTCATCCGGATACCGCGCTCGCTTTTTGGCCACAATCTCAGCCAGTGCCGTGCGGTCCGGAGCTTCGTTGGAATCTTCAGCGTCTTGGGCAAGCACTGCATCAGTAATCGACGAGGATACATGTTTTTGACGCAATTCTAGCTGAAGTTTGCGTCGGCTGGTTGGCTTTAACAATCGACGATTTGCAACCCATGCTTCGGCAAACTTGCGGTCGTCTAGCAAGTCAAGCGCCATTAAGCGTTCAATAATCTCTTTGGCCACCGGTTCATCCACTTTTTTGCGCATAAAATACTGCTGCATTTCCCACACGCTCCGCGGGCGCATAACCACATACCGCAAGGCATTGCCGTAGGCTTTATCGGTCGCAGCATCAGACTTGAGCGCGGCAAACTGCTCCTGGGAAATCTCCTGCCCACTAGCCAAGCCACTCCCCAACAGACCTGCTTCGCTCAGCCCAAATGCAAATTTGCCATCTACATAAATTGAGTAACGATCCGGTCGTTTAACCTGTTGCTTAATCTGGGTAATCTTCATGTCGCAAGAACTATAGCCGTTATTGCACACGCTGCCCACAACAATTCCACCAGCAAGCCCCAGGGAGTTTCGCTCCATTGAATATGTTGATGCCACACCATAAATCGCGTTTTGGTTCGAGCTACTTTGTGGCGAACCTCATGAATAAAGTGGGGTATCCACAATAAGTCAGGGATTAAGGCCGCGAACATAGCTGCCAGCACCGCCCAGGCATTCACCGCGGTGTGCACCGCTACTGGAACTAAAACGAGCGTAGCAATTGTTAGCATCGTGTCGGTTATGACAACCGAACGGAACAGCCAATGGCCGTTCCGTTTTAGCGTGTCATCTTCATGAATGCCAAAATGAGGCAGAGCATCCAAAACAAAGTGCGAAGCAAACGCCAGCGGAACCGCCAGCGCCGGCGATCCCACCACCGTTCCTATAACCGCCCCTGTTAATACATGGTTTGTTGCGGTCACACCTTGCCTACTCTGCGCTCGCTGCTTCCTTAACTTTTGCGGCGATTTCTTCCATTACTTCGGGGTTGGCTTGCAGATGCTGCTTGGCGGCTTCGCGGCCTTGGCCGATCTTTTGGTCGTTATACGCAAACCAAGCGCCCGCCTTGTCCACAATATTGCGGGCCACGGCCATGTCTAGGACATCGCCAGCTCTAGAAATACCCTCGTTGTACATAATGTCGAATTCTGCCTCACGGAATGGCGGCGCGATCTTGTTTTTGACCACCTTCACGCGGGTGCGATTACCAATAACTGCGTCCGCTTGTTTAATTTGCGAGGTGCGGCGAATGTCCATACGCACTGATGCGTAAAACTTCAGGGCATTACCACCAGTGGTGGTTTCTGGGTTGCCGAACATCACACCAATCTTCATACGAATCTGGTTAATAAAGATCACGGTTGCTTTAGATTTGTTAATAACACCGGTCAGCTTACGCAAGGCCTGGCTCATCAAACGAGCTTGCAAACCGGGCAAACTATCGCCCATGTCACCTTCAATTTCGGCGCGAGGCACCAAGGCAGCAACAGAGTCGACTACAATTAAGTCAACAGCGTTGGAACGTACCAATGTTTCGGCAATCTCCAATGCTTGTTCACCATTGTCTGGCTGGCTGAGTAGCAAGTTATCCACATCTACACCAATACGCTTGGCATATGTAGGGTCAAGGGCGTGCTCGGCGTCAATAAATGCCGCTGTACCGCCACGTTTCTGCACCTCGGCAATAGCGTGCAAGGTCAGCGTGGTCTTACCAGAGCTTTCCGGACCATAAATTTCAATAACACGACCACGGGGAATACCGCCGCCCAACGCCAAGTCGAGCGAAATACTGCCCGTTGGGTAGCACTCAACTTTTTGCTGCTGAGCAGCGCCCAACTTCATAATGGCACCTTTACCAAACTGTTTTTCGATGGTTTCTAACGCCAGGCCAAGTGCTTTGGATTTACCATCAGTTTGCGAAGCGAGCTCCGCGTTTGCCGCGGTCGCCGTCTTTTTAGAATCTTTTTTATCTGCCATTCGTAATACCCTCCGAATTGTTACCCCACCGGTCTTGCTGATTTACTATTATTATACCAGAAAAGCGTCTGGCTATCGCCCTTTCTCGCATCTGCTGGCCGGTAATATAGCTAACAATCGTGCAACTTGCAACAAATCTTCAGAAAAAGAGTGGCGGCAAGCATAAGTTCTATATATAATAGATGCAAATGGATGGGAAGAATTCGTTTATTGAGCGGCTTTTGGGAAGTGCCGAGAAGTTTACACCCGAGCAAGTTGAGCAAACAATCCAGCTGTTGTTAGAGCATGGCGTTGTTTGGCAAGCGAGCGATATTCATATCGAGCCACAAGACCAGTACGTGCAGGTTCGTTATCGCGTAGATGGCGCGCTTAAGGGTGGCCACAAAATCCCCCTGGGTGCTTTGCCTATTCTGATGCAACATCTAAAAGGCCAGGCACATCTGGACCCGGCCAATGACCACACGCCGCAAAACGGACAATTTACCGTAGTCGTAGACGAACACAGCTATACCGTAAAAGTGGCAATTATGCCGGTACTTGGTGGCGAAAAAGCCGTGCTACATCTGGCTCCGCAGATCCGCGAGCCGCACAAGCTAGAGCACCTGGGTTTTTGGGGCTCGAGCCTCACCAGTTTACAGGCTACGCTGGCCCGCAGTCACGGCATGATCGTCGTTGCTGCTCCAAAGCATCACGGTCGCCCTACTACTGCCGCCAGTATGCTCGCCGCGCTCAACAACCCTACCCTGAATATTGCAACAGTGGAGGAGGTAGTAGAATATCGCATCCCGCACGCCAGTCAAACTGCCATCAATCCGCGTGCCGGGCTCACTATGTTTACTGGCCTACAGGCTGCGCTGCATCAAGATCCGAACGTTTTGCTCGTAGGAAATGTACCCGACAAGGCAACTGCTGAACTGGCTGTTCAAACTGCACTTAGTGGCCACTTGGTGGTCGCCGGCTTGCACAGTGATTCCGCCGCCAGTGCCCTGCTCCACTTGCGGTCTATGGGCATCGAATCATATCTGTTGGCAAGCACTATTCGTACCGTTATTTCCCAGCGCCTGGTGCGTCATTTGTGCGAACACTGTCGCGAACGCTATGAGCTTACCGCAGAGCAATTGGAGCTGCTGGAACGCGTCTTTGGCATTAATTCTGCCAGCGCCTTCCGCCCTATCAACCAGCTTGAAAAACAGGCCATCGAATTGGGCATGGGCAACGACGAACGCCCTAACAGCACGACAGCCAAAATCACGCACTTGTGGCGCCCTCGTCGTGAAGGATGCCAACACTGCAATCACACCGGCTATAACGGCCGCGTTGCACTTGTAGAGGTCATGCCGCTTTCCGAAACACTCCAACACGCCCTGCTCGCGCCGCAAACTACTGCTGCAAGCCTGCAAGCACATGCCCTTAAGGAAAATTTTGTGCCCCTGGCCCTTGATGGACTAACCAAAGCTTTGCGCGGAATTGTGACTATCAAAGATGTTTTACACGTAATAGACCGCAATTTGCGTCACAATACTTGAGGTCTACTTGAAAAGTCGCGTATAATTGCCAGCAGATGAAACGATTTAGTAACCCAATCAACAAAACCAACGGCTTTACCATTATTGAACTTTTGGTGGTCGTTATTATCGTCGGTATCTTGGCTACGCTGGTAGCCACTACCTATGGCGGTGTGCAAGCCAAGAATCGCAACAGCGACCGCGAAGCCAGCCTAGACAAATTGCAAGCGCAGCTAGAGACATACTACGCGCAGTACAGCAAGTATCCAACACTGGCTAATATCAACGACGCCTCATGGCGCAAAGCTAATATGAAGGATCTGCCAGCTGGAACAATGCAGGATCCCCGATGGGATAAAGACACAGCGCACTGCACCGCAGACGGCACAGCTGTTTTGAGCAGTTCTCCAGCCAGCAACTGCTTTGCCTACCAGGTTACCACATCAGAGGGTGCAACGTGTGACAACGTAAAAGTAGCTTGCGCCCAATACACGCTCACTGCGCAATTAGAAGGCGGTGATAAATACGTTAAGAGCAGTCTTAACTAACAACCGTAGATGCAAAAACAGCCTCACTTACGGGGCTGTTTTTATATATTCGTTAGTCTCCCCAGATTGCCGGGGATTTATGTTGAGGTTGCTCAGGCTGACCTTGAACTGATTGCTGCGGCGCTGCGCCAGGATAATGCTGGTCCTGAGGTTGTTGAGGCATAGTAGGAGGGTTAGGCTGCGCCTGTTGCTGTGGAGCGGCAGGCTGCTGCATGTGTTGTGGCTGCTGCGGCTGCTGGGGTTGGGACTGGTGGTGCGGCATGGGCTGCTGATAACCTCCGCCGTATGCCGGCATCGGTGTTACCGGGTTCACTGCCTGAGGTTGGTGACGGCTTTGGTGGATAAACGTTTCATGTACTTCCAAAATCTTGCGAGCATACATTCCCGGGTTTGGGCAATATGGGAAGGTAAACTTAGAATGTTCGCCAGCTGTTTCGGCTTTGAGGGTGCCAAAATTCAGGAGCGTTTGAATCAACCCGTTTTTGCCCACCGTAACATCTTCCAGGCTCTCCATGGAAAGCTGACTAACATGGCGGCCAAACAGACCTTCCTGGGTAATTTGCGTAATGCTGTCATCGGTTATAATCCAACGGTTCTGCCAGTACACAAAAGTGGCGACCCACAGTATCAAAGCAATGCCCATAATGATAATTGCAGCGCCCACCATTGCCATGGTAGTAATGTCGGTGCCAGTGCTCACAAGTTGCGGGGCGTACGCCGCAAGCACCACAACGACCATAATTGCTATCGCACCCGAAAAATACATACTCAGGATACCGAACGGATGTCGTTTGATCTCACAAATAATGCGCTCGCCAGGACGCAAAACCACCATAGGGTCTAGTTTTTTGGCGTCAGGTTGCGGCAATTGCGGCTGATTGTTGTTCTGATTGGGATCCATTTTAGGAATTATACCAGACTTGCGGGCTCATCGGTGTGATACGGGCGGCCTAAATGTCGATATGCCTTACTTGTTACTTTGCGTCCACGAGGCGTGCGTTCTAAAAGTCCGATTTGCATTAAATATGGCTCGTAAAAATCTTCAATCGTGCCCCGCTCTTCCGCGGTTAAGGCCGCGATAGTCTCAACGCCTACTGGTCCGCCACGGTGACTGTCAATAATTGCGGTCAGCAGCATGCGATCAGCTGGGTCCAAACCAAGCTCATCCACTTCTAAGAGCGCCAGCGCTTTGCGGTTAATAACCGTATCAATGATGCCGTCACCATTTACGTCAGCGTAGTCTCGTACGCGCTTCAGCAGTCGGTTGGCAATGCGCGGCGTCAACCGGGCACGTGTGGCCAGTTCTTTTGCGGCCTCAGCCTTAATGCTCACTTGCAGAATGGTGGCAGCTCGTTCAATAATCTGTTGAATTTCATCGTTTGTGTAAAATTCTAAACGGTGTAGCATACCGAAGCGATCGCGAAGCGGTGCAGCGAGTGCGCCAGTGCGGGTGGTAGCGCCCAACAGAGTGAATTTAGGCAAATCCAAGCGCAGGCTACGAGCACTTGGACCCTTGCCGATCATAATATCCAGCTTAAAATCTTCCATCGCCGAATAAAGTACTTCTTCAACTTGGCGGTTCAAACGATGGATTTCATCAATAAATAAAATGTCGCCATCCTGAAGGTTGGTAAGGAGGCTTGCCAAATCACCTCCGTGCGCGATTGCCGGGCCGCTGGTAACTTTGATCTGTGCGCCCATTTCATTGGCAATCACATTCGCCATGGTGGTCTTTCCTAAACCCGGTGGCCCATACAGCAACACGTGATCCAGCGGTTCACCGCGTTTTTTAGCGGCCTGAATGGCTAATTTTAGATTTTGTTTTAGGCGTTCCTGCCCAATATAGTTAGCAAAATCCTTTGGGCGCAGTACATTCTCAAATTCCTGCTCTTGCTGGGTGTCTTCGGTGTCATTTACAACGGTGTTTACAATGCGCTCGACTGCCATATGCTATCCCTTGAGCGCCAATTTAATGCGTTCCTCTGTAGGCAAATCTGCTGGAATTTTATTGAGCGCCACCGCGGCATCCTGTGCAGAAAATCCCAAAGAAATGAGTGCCGCGGCCGCGTCATCTTGCTCAATAACAGTAGTAGATTGCAGCATGCCCGTATCGGCGAGGTCCACGCCCGCCAAACCAACTTTGTCCTTTAGGTCAACAACGATGCGCTCGGCAACACGTTTGCCCACACCCTGCGCTTGCTGGATTCTTTTGGTGTCGCCGCTGGCAATTGCTGCGCGCACCTCTTGAGCATTACCCACGCTCAATACACTCAGAGCCATTTTGGGGCCCACACCATTCACGCCTAGTAATTGTTCAAATAGCTGCTTGGTGTCTAATGCTACAAAGCCAAATAAATCATGTGCTTGCTCGCGAATATGCTCGTAAACGTACACCTTGGCTTCGGTGCCCGTGGCCAGCCGGCCATAATCTTCACTGGTCACCAACACGCCATACCCCACGCCTCGCACGTCGAGCACCACTTGGTCAGCAATTTTTTCGGCAACTTGGCCAGTAAGTGTTGCAATCATCTTTAGTATTATGCCACAGATTAGTTCCAGGGAACAGCTTATGGTTTTATTTAGGCAAAATGCGCAGTTTGCGCGTGCGTGAGTGCCGCGGCCAGCGCGTCGGCACAGTCGTCAGGCTTGGGCACCTCAGTAAGCCCCAGGTGCACGCGCACCATTTCTTGCATCTGCTTCTTGTCGGCCTTGCCGTAACCTGTAATTGCCTGCTTGATCTGCATAGGGGTGTACTCAAAGATAGTCATGCCGGCCTGCATGCCGCACAGCAGTACTACGCCGCGGGCCTGCGCCACCGTCATAGCCGTGGTCACATTCCGGGCAAAAAATAGCTTCTCTACCGACATTATGGTAGGTTTGCTGTACGTAATGATATCTGTTAATTCTTCGTAGATGGTCAGGAGCCGCACGGCGTCGTCCTCGTGCACCGGCGTACGGATTACACCGGCATCCACCATTTGAGGCTTACCGCGCGTGACATCAATGACGCCGAATCCCAAAATACCGGTTCCTGGGTCGATTCCTAAAATTCGCATAGCTTTAGTATAAAATAAGGTCATGCCAATTACATCCTTGCAAGCCAGCGATTTCACTTTTTACAACCGTCCCGACTATTTTACTGAGCTCGCCCGATTATGCGACACCGCTGGCGCTGGCGATAGAATCCTGGTAGCAAGTATGAATTTTGAACCGACTCACATTCCCGAGCTGGTAACCGCCCTGGCTCATGCCAGTAAACGTGGCGCCGATGTACGGCTAATCTTTGACGCATACACCATTACGTACGCCAATCGCACTGCTGCCCGTATAGGCGCCTTTGTGTGGCCGGGTGTAAATCCTCGCGTCCAGTCACGCAACCACCGAGCTGTCACTTCTGCGGTAGCGTATTTGCAGCAGCACGGCGTTCGTTGTGCAATCACCAACCAGCCGCACACCAAAATAGCAGCCCCGTTCGTTGGACGCTCGCATATTAAGACCGCTGTGGTTAATGACCGTGTATTTATTGGGGGTCATAATCTGCATGAGCCAACGGAGCTGGATGAAATGGTCAGCTTTGTGGATCCACCCACCGCAGACTGGCTACACGCCGAGATGTCTAAGCTACTTAACAAGCCCTACACACTGCAAGCGTTTGGCACACACGACATAGCGCACACCGTCGACGCAAACACCACATTACTTCTGGATGTTGGCGTCAAAGGTCAGTCAATAATCCTGCAAAATGCGCTAGACGTTATTGATCACGCGCAAAAAACGCTGCTTATCACCTGCCAATATTTCCCCAATGGACAGACCGCCTTCGCACTTGCGCGCGCACTGCAACGCGGCGTGGACGTAACCGTATTGTATAACCGCCCCTCCAAACATGGTCTGGTAGAGTCGCCCGCTCAATTTGCCTCGGAAGGGCGTGAGCGATTACGTATGCCCAAGGAACTTTTTAGACACCGGCTATCCGTTCGTACGCCATTTATGCACGCCAAAGTCCTGGCAAGCGAGCACGAAGCAATGGTTGGCAGTCACAACTACATTGGCGTAGGCGTAGCTTTTGGCACAGCCGAACTTGCTATGCGACGCAAAGACCCGCAATTCGCCCAAGCAGCTGCAGATTTTATCCGCAACCAAACCCTAGCTATTTGATCAAAGATTCATCAATATCAAAGTTAACGTGCGTGTTCGTCACGTCATCACAAGCTTCCAGCGCGTCCATAAGACGCATAATTTTGCCGGCTGTAGCTTCGTCAGTTACTTCTACCGTGTTATTGGGTACGAATGTCAGCTCAGCCTCTACCACTTCAATACCGGCAGCTGTCAAAGCTTCGCGAACCTGGGCCAACGCCTTAGGGTCGGTGTAAATAACCGATTCATCGCCTTCCTCTTGCATATCTTCAGCCCCAGCGTCTAAGGCCTGCAGCATTAAGTCGTCGCCACTGCCCTTGACTCGAATTAAACCTTTTCGTTCAAATTGGAATGCAACCGCACCCTTTTCGGCTATGTTTCCGCCGTGTTTGCTAAATGCCAAACGAACTTCGGGATAGGTGCGATTTATGTTGTCCGTGGCACATTCTACTAGAATCGCCGTACCGCCCGGGCCGTACCCTTCATACAAAATTTCTTGTAGCTGCGCAGCGTTCTTGTCTTTGACGCGATCAATAGCGCGCTGGATGTTGGCCGAAGGCATGTTTGCCGCCTTAGCTTTGTCGATAGCCAAGCGCAGTGCAAAGTTCATGTCGGGGTCGGTGCCACTTCGGGCGGCAATAGCAATTGCATTGCCGATTTTAGTAAATACTGCTCCGCGAGCTGCATCTTTGGCACCTTTCTCGCGTTTAATGGTAGACCATTTTGAGTGTCCTGACATAGGTGAATCTCCTTCTTGCAATTATGATGTGTCCGGAGCCAGCGGTGCCGGCCGTGTCTTATCTGTTATTATAGCATATTTCCGAGTATTTTTCGCCTGCATTGCCATTAAAACTACACCCACGATGCCATAGCTTGCCAGCAGCGCGGTTAGCGAAAAGCCAATATGCTCCAAAAACGCATGCGGTATGCGACTAAGTATAGCCGCCACATCCAACATGTACGTCATGAGCATCGTGGCAGGCCAAGCTAACCAGCCCAACCACGCCGGCGCTAACATGCCCGCAAGACCCGCGATCAGCGACAATAACATAGCCGGCGGAATAAGCACCGCCACCAACACATTAGCCAACGTACTGACGGTAGACATCTGGCCAAATATATACAGCACATACGGCAACGTCATTGCCTCAGCACAAAGACTTTCCAACAGAATAACAGTCAGAAATCGTGGCTGGCGTTCTCCATATAAACGACGAGTAATCACCGGTGCCAGCACCAATACTCCAAAAAAAGCCAGAAACGATAAATACCAACTTACATTCCCCCATACATAGAGCGGATTAGCCAGCCCGGTAATCGCTGCCGCTGTCAATAAAAGCACTACTGGCTGGACTGTTCGACCATAATACCAGGCGGCCAATCCCAAGCAACAGACTACTGCGGCGCGCACAATTGACGGGCTATTACCGGTTAGCAATAAAAATAACCCAATTAAACCCAAACTTATTGCCAAGTATTGGAACTTAGACCGTTGCTGCAGCAACCGCCCCACCGCTCGCAAAATGATAGTCAAATTATACCCGGATACCGCAATGATATGCGTCAGCCCCACCATGGTAAGCTGCGTGGACACAGTGCCAGGTAGGGTGTTGCGCTGACCAATTAAAATGCCCATCCCGAACGAAGCTACCGGTTCAGGCAGCACCGACTGCATACCGGCCGCAAACTTTCGACGTAGCACATCAACCGGAGACGTATGATGCGCCAGCACCGTTAGCTGCGCATAACTGATTCTGGCAACGCTGTTGCCACGAGCACGCCGCAGTTTACCGGTGATATTCACCGTGTCGCCTTTAAAAATCGCCGATGCTCCAAATCCACTAATTGTCAGTGTACCGGGCAATGTCTGGCCATTTTCCAGCTGAGCGTGCGCAGCATCAAAGGTCAGCTGATAATGGTCGTCGTACACGGCGTCGGTAAGCGCCTGAGCCGTTATTTGCACTTTTTGATCAACTACCTCGTTGTACACCTGCATGTCGGTGGCCGCCTGCGAGCCGCGCCAGATACCAATAGAACCCGCGATCACCGCTAGGCTCACAAGGGTCATAAGATTATGTGAGCGCCATGAAGCAATCAGTAACGGCAAAAATAACAGTGCCGTCCATATACTTGCGGACATATGCTGGCCAGCAGCCAGGCCGCTCAGGAGCGCCACGCCTGCAATCGTCAGTATGGTGGCTCGTTTAAACCGGTACTGTACTATTTTTCCGAACACGCGCGCATGGTAGCACAGCTTGGTTCAAAGTACAGTATTTTCTGCGACCATATTAAAAGAGCCCCGTATGGGGCCCTTTTATTAATACTGTAATCGACTGTCGGGAGGATTTGCTTGCGGTTTCAGGGCGCTACCACTGCCACCACTTTTATGGCGTGCAGTATATTCTGTAGATACTTTGCTTATGACTGATATGTGGTAACCGCTATCAGGCACCTGTCGAACATTGATGTGTGTCGAATTTTTATGAGTTGATAATGGTTTTGTTTGTGTATGTATGTTTTTCATAGTAACCATATAGTATCATGCTTTTGCTTTTTTGTAAAGATGCTTGTGCTTTAATCTTACGCGCATCGCTGAGAACGCCCTACTTGCCCATTGACTTTTTTGCCAAAATCAGGATAATATAATCTGTTAGCAATAGCCGCTGTGGGCCCATAGCTCAGCTGGTTAGAGCAGTGGCCTTTTAAGCCACGTGTCCTGGGTTCGAGTCCCAGTGGGCCCTCCAAATAAAGGACGTCACGTCAGTGGCGTTTTTTATTTGGTTCGACAACTGAGGCGAGATGAATAGGGGCAATGTGTGCTGGGAGCACACATGCTGCTACCAGTGCGAGTCCCAGTGGGCCCTCCAAATAAAAAAGATCTGCATCGCAGGTCTTTTTTATTTACTGTGGTGTCTTGGTTCGCGTCCCACATTAGGGCGTTGCGACCACAAGAACAAAATACTGACTATGGCGGCTACGCCCACGATCAATGACTGCAACTTCACCACTTCTGGCCAGACATGCCCCTGTTGCACTCCCTCACGTAACTCCGGAGGCAAGAGCGGTACGACCAACAAGACACCCAAAAATCCCACCCCTAAAGCCGGCAGTATGTTTGTAACAATACGCCAGCGACCATGGACGCTCAAAACCATAAAAACACTGGTCAGCACTACCGGTAAACAGAGTACCGCAACCTGGATAAAGCTAGTCACCTTTGCCGAGACACCGGGTGCAAATAACGTCAATAAAGAGTTCGCGTCACTGGCCACATATTTAACCAGCACATCACCCAGGCACAGGCTTAAAAAGACGAGCACAGCGTTAATACGCAGCACGGTAAACACGATTGGCGGCGCCAACAACAAGATGATCGGCAGAATGTCGTGTGCCATATCACCATAATAGCATGAGCGTTAAAAATCTATTCGCTGCCCAAGCTGCACGCCATTAACAGCAACCTGGCCCGCTCGCAACTCCACCACGTACTGGGCTTGAGCACAAAACGCCTGCGGATAAGTTTTGGGCGAAACATTCTGCTGCAGCTTCACTACGTGATGATCGCTATCCAACCAAATGATATCCAGCGAAAGGTACATTTCCTTCATCCAAAAGCAGAGCTGTTGTGGTTCGCTATAGCTAAACAACATCGCCTGTCGCGATGAAAAACTGGTACGATTGCTCAGCCCTTGTTGTTGAGCGGCAGGTGTTGCAGCCACTTCGGTCACATATAATTTTGACCCCACACGAATATACGTGCGGTGGTGTCCGGCATACAGTCCGGCCGCCACGAGCAAGACCGCAATTGCGATCAAGCTTGCCGCCAATCGTTTTCTAGGCGCCCACTTTGTCTTTGCGGTTGCGCTGTTTGGCATTTTTTTCGATGTATTCGATCATTTTTGCAGCAACGTTTCGTGTGCTGAGCATTTCGGGAGTTTTAATACTGGCTGATGAATTTACTTCGAGCACCAATGGGCCGCGGCTGGAGCGCATCATGTCTACACCACAAATAGAAAGACCCATTGCTTTGGCGGCACGCAACGCGGTGCGCTCTTCTTCAGCAGTCAGTTTTACGATCTTACCAACGCCACCTTGGTGGGTGTTAGAGCGAAAATCGTCGTCCAAGCTTTGGCGCTTAATGCTTGCTACAACTTGGCCGCCAACTACGATGGCACGAATGTCTTCACCGGCAGATTCTTTAACAAATTCCTGCACCAAAAAGCTCACACCTTCCACATAGAAGGCCTGCATTACTGCTTTGGCAGCCTTGTTGGTTTCGGCCAAAACCACACCGTTACCGTGGGTACCGCGGGCTACTTTTACAATTAATGGAGCGCCGCCAGCTTTTTCTATCACGTCTTCAAAGTCGGCAGTTTCGTGAGCGAACACGGTCTTGGGAACGCCAACACCATCGCGCGCCAGCAATTGGTAAGTGCGCAATTTGTCACGAGATCGGTTAATAGCAATTGATTTGGCAGGCGTGTAGATGCCTTGCATTTCAAATTGGCGAACCACCGAACAGCCATACTTTGTGTAACTTTGGGCGATTCGTGGGATTACTGCATCAAAACCCATCAGGGGTTTACCCTTGTAGTAAACCAACGGATTGCTCTTTTCGATGGTCATATAACATTTGGAATAGTTGATCACTTTTACTTCGTGACCGCGAGCAATCGCCTCTTCTTTGAGTCGGCGTGTTGTGTAGTTCGCGGCGCCACGGGATAAGATTGCAATGCGCATTAAGCCTGGTCCTCCACCTCTTCGTCATCTGGGAACGAAATACCATATTGCTTTTTCAGTTCGACACGATTAATTTGGGCATGAGCCGTATCAACCAAAAAGCGGTTGTTCAGCATCTTGCGCCCTAACAAAATTGGATAAATCTTTTTTGATCGGTCGGCCAACGAGAAGGTTGCCGTAAAGATTTTGGGCCCCAGTTTTACACGAAGTTTAACTTCGTACCGTTCTTCGGTGTGACCAAATGAATTAGAAATAAGCACGACTTTGAAGGAATCGGTGCTCATATCTGCTGCCAGTGCGCCACACACCGGGTGTCCGCCTAATAAACGGAAAGAAAGCGTTTTGCCATCCTCGGAAAGTTGGATATTATCAGCATGTACTGCAGAGCGGTATGCGCCGGTATCTACTTTTGCGGGAATGTCGGCCATGTTGTAGTCCATGAAATGCAAGGACTCTGAGCGGCCTACAATAACTTTGTGAAAATCGGTTCGTGCCATAATGGTATAGTATCAGACTTTTATTAAGCGTGTATTTTTGCTTGAAAATGTAAAATAACTGTGGTAATTTTATTATAAAATAACGAATTTGTCAAGGAATGGTTATGGTTACTCCCCATCTTATTATTGTAGGCGACAGTACAAAGGTTATGCGCTCATACCTGTCGGACCACGGCTATGACTTTACCACCATTAAAGATAAGCGCCTGACAAAGTTCCCCGACAAGCGCCTTAAACACCGTGTGGTGGCTGATTTTTCTTCACGTCACAACGTGTTGCACGTTGTTGATAACTTGCACAAAAAGAAGCCTGTTCACGGCGTATTAGTCATTTATGAACGATTTATCGCTGATGCTGCAGCTATTGCCGATCACTTGGGATTGCCCGGTTTACCCTTGGCGGCCGCCGAAGCATGCACTGACAAATTTGTTATGCGCCAAAAATTTAGCGCTGCACCGCAAAAAATCAGTCCTGATTTTGCCGTCGTTACCTCCGAAGAAGGCGTGCGAGCCTTTGCCGACGTACACGACTTTCCTCTTATTTTAAAGCCAGCTAACTTGTCTAAAAGCTTGTTGGTAAGTAAAGCCAATAATTTAGATGAGTTAGTGCAAAATTATGCTAAAACGATGCGCGTTATTGATAGCGTGTACGCACGGTACGCCCCTGGCGCCACGCCAAAGCTACTTATTGAAGAATTCATGGAAGGTTCTGTGCATTCAGTTGATGCTTTTGTTGACGCCCATGGCGAGCCTCACGTCTTGGACGCGGTCGTTGACTACCAAACGGGCTACGACATTGGCTTTAATGACAACTTTCATTACAGTCGGCTTTTGCCCTCAAAATTGCCAGCCGAAACAATTGCGCGCATTCGCGAAGTTGCCGCTTTGGGCTGCCAAGCTTTGGGAATGAAAAACTCACCGGCGCACGTTGAAATCATCCTCACCGCAGATGGACCGCGAATTGTAGAAATCGGGGCTCGTAACGGCGGTTATCGTGATCGTATGCACGCACTGGCCAACGGCGTTGACCTGGACGCCAATGTTATACAACTGAGCTTGGGGCAAACTCCGCACGTGGTAGCCACTAAAAACGAGCCGGTTGGCGTATTTGAGCTGTTCCCCAAAACCCCTGGTATTTTTACCGGCATTGCCAACGAGGATCGTTTGCGGGAGTTGCCATCGTTAACCTATTTGTCCATCCCAGGCACGGTGGGAAATTTTGTAGGTAGCTCGTCGGATGGCTACAAAATGTGCGTCATTGTAATTTTGCACAATAGCGACGCTGCACAATTCGCCAAAGACATGGCGTTCTTAAACGAGCACGTTGCCGTGCAAACTACTGCAGCCGCTGCTGCCTAGATTATTTCCAAAAGCCTTTTTTGCCGTTCGCAGCGGCAAACTCTTCTAGCAGCTCTTTTTGCTTTTTGCTGAGCTTGGTAGGAGTATCGACGATCAAAGTTACAATATGGGCGCCTCGTGTGGTGCCGCGTAAATGTGGCACGCCGTGGTTGGCTAGTTTAAAGTCGGTACCGCTCTGCGTGCCAGCCGGAACTTTCATGCGCACCACGCCGTCCACGGTCTCTACGTCAATTTCTGTGCCCAAAGCTGCCTCTACCATACTGATGTGCTCTTCACTCAGTACCAGATCACCTTCACGGGTGAATTTTTTGTGCGGTTTAACCCGAATGTTTACGTACAAATCGCCCTTGGGGCCGTGCGCTACCGCCTCACCGCGTTCACGCAAGCGAATAGTGGCGCCGTCATCAACGCCAGCGGGAATTTTAATGGCAATATCTTGCGCCCGGTGTTGTGTACCCTTGCCATGGCAAACGGTACACGCCTTTTCGGGCACCTTGCCGCGACCTTTACAGGTTGGACACATACTTGCCTGCTGGATATTGCCAAAAATGGTTTGTACATTTCGTACGATCTGGCCCGAACCGCCACAGGTGTCGCAATTTTTAAGTTCATGACCTGGCTCTACGGTGGTGCCTTTACAATGCTCACAAACATCTTCGATATTCAGATGCAGGTTAACTTCGGTGCCAAAGATTGCCTCTTCAAAGCTAATGTCTGCTTTGGACTCTATGTCGCGTCCGCGAGCTTGTTGGCCGCGCTGTCGTGAGCCTTGGCCGCCAAAGAAGTTCTCAAAGATATCGCCCAATCCAAGGTCACCAAAGTCAAAGTGCACGTTTTGGCCACCCCGGCCGCCAAATCCACCAAAGCCCTCGAACGGATTGCCGCCCGCGCCGGCATCGCCCACGCCGGCGTGCCCAAATTGGTCATATCGTTGCCGTTTGGAGGGGTCTTTTAACACCTCGTAGGCTTCGTTAACCTCTTTGAACTTAGCTTCATCGCCGCCTTCTTTGTCGGGGTGATACTGAATAGCAGCGCGGCGAAACGCTTTCTTGATTTCGTCGGCGCTCGCGTCTTTGCCAACTCCTAAAACTTCGTAATAATCTCGTTTAGACATAAAAATATACTTTAGCTTGCTTTGTCGATTGGCAGGGTTGCTGCGGTTGTTAAGAGTGCTTCAAGCACTTTTTTGAGGTAATCGGCGTTGCCGCTGCTGTGTCCGCTGCCCGGCGTAACAACGTAGATGTCTGCGACACGGGTGTCGTTCTCTTTCCACGTTAGAATAAGCTCAAAGCAGTCAGGGCGGTTCTGGTCACGCTCAAACCATACCGCCTGACCGGCTTGCACCAGACCAAAGCGCAAGAATTCCTTAGCAGTGCCTGGATCGAGCCGCACAGCACGAGTGTTTTCTTTCCACAGGCGTTCGGCAAGGGCAAAGGCGCTTTTGTCTTGCACCACTTGCACCATTACCGGCAGTCGGTCATCAATTGCTGTACGTGAACGTCCAAATCCTAACATAATGTATGCGCGCCGTAGTTAGCGGCCTCCTATTTCTTGTCTTTGTCGTCAACAACTTCACCTTCTACAGGTTCATCGCTGTCTTTGCTGGCGTCGGCCTTTTCGGCGTTTTCGGCAGTCTTGTCTTCAGCTTTTTCGGCTGACTCGTACATCTTGGCGCCAATTGGCATCATGACGTCGTTTATTTTTTTGGTGGATGCTTCAATTGTTTCTTTATCGCTAGTTTCACTAATTTCTTTAGCATCTTTGATGGCTCCTTCAAGTGATTTTTTATCGTCTTCACTCATTTTATCACTATAATCGCCCAACATCTTTTCGGCTTGGTAAATGGTGCTTTCCAAAACGTTGCGAGCCTCTACGGATTCACGCTTATTCTTGTCTTCTTCGGCGTGAGCTTCGGCTTCTTTGGCCATCTTTTCGACTTCGGCTTTGTCTAGGTTTCCGCTACCCGAAATGGTAATGGACTGCTCTTTGCCAGTGCCCTTGTCTTTGGCGGTTACGTTCAAAATACCGTTAGCGTCAATGTTAAAGGTCACTTCAATCTGTGGCACGCCACGAGGCGCAGAAGGGATGCCATCCAGGATAAATCGGCCAAGTGATTTGTTGTCGGTAGCCATACCGCGTTCGCCCTGCAGTACATGTACTTCTACCTGTGGCTGGTTGTCGGCAGCGGTTGAGAACACCTGGCTCTTGCTGGTTGGAATAGTGGTGTTGCGGTCGATAAGTGGTGTCATTACACCGCCCATGGTTTCAATACCCAGGCTCAAAGGAGTGACATCAAGCAGCAATACGTCTTTTACGTCGCCTTGTAATACACCGCCCTGGATTGCAGCACCAATAGCTACAACTTCGTCAGGGTTCACGCCCTTCATGGGGTCCTTGCCAAAGATTTCTTTTACCTTTTGCTGAACGGCAGGCATACGAGTCATACCACCAACCAAAACTACAGCATCGATGTCGCTAGCCTTCAGGCCGGCGTCACTCAGTGCTTTTTGGCATGGATCAGCAGTTTTGCTGACCAGTTCGGCCACCAACTGCTCTAATTTTGAACGAGTTAACTTGTGCTCAAAGTGCTTTGGACCCTCGCTGTCTGCAGTCAGGAATGGCAGGTTGATGTCCACCTCCTGGGCAGTTGACAGTTCGATCTTGGCTTTTTCGGCTTCATCGCGCAAGCGCTGCATGGCAGCTTTGTCGTCGGTCAAGTCGATGCCGTTTTCTTTCTTAAATTCGTCAACAAAGTAGTTCACGATGGTACGGTCAAAGTCTGCACCACCCAGGTGAGTGTCACCGTTGGTGGACTTTACTTCAAAGACACCGTCGCCCAATTCCAAGATAGAAACGTCAAAGGTACCACCACCAAGGTCGTACACAGCGATCTTTTCGTCTTTCTTTTCGCCCTTGTCCAAACCGTAAGCTAGTGCGGCAGCGGTTGGCTCGTTAATAATGCGCTTTACTTCCAAGCCAGCAATTTTACCGGCGTCTTTGGTTGCCTGGCGCTGAGAGTCGTCAAAGTAGGCTGGAACGGTAATAACCGCTTCGGTTACAGGCTCGCCCAAAAAGCTTTCGGCGTCCGCCTTGAGCTTACCCAAGATCATGGCACTGATTTCTTCTGGACTGTACTCTTTGTCGCCCATCTTTACTTTTACGCCGTTACCACTCTTTACGATTTCGTAACCCATGAGTTTAAGGTCGCGCTGCACTTCTTTGTCGTTAAAGTTGCGGCCGATCAGGCGCTTTACTTCGTAAATAGTGTTTTTTGAGTTGGTAACTTGCTGGCGGCGGGCCACTTGACCAACCAGACGTTCGCCATTCTTGTTAATGGCAACAACTGATGGAGTAGTGCGCTGGCCCTCAGAGTTAGCGATAATTTCTGGCTTACCAGACTGCATAACAGCCATCGCTGAGTTGGTTGTACCTAGGTCAATTCCAATAATTTTTCCCATTATAGTTTCCCTTTCATTTAGCAATAAGTAGATTCAGGTGCTAATACTATTGTAGCATAGAAAATTGGCACTCAATAGTCAAGAGTGCCAAGTATTTTATAGTTCGCTTTTCTTGCTATTATAGTAGCTCAAGGAGGTACTATATGTCTGAGATCGAATATTTTCCACAAGAGCTTGCTCGCCTAACGCCGGATGAGGTTGCCGTGGCCATGACAGGGCGCGCCTTTGACGAGGCACAAACCGCCGGCGCCATCGCCCTAACCCCGTTAGTAGCAAATATGCGGAACATTGCTGAACGTGTCAACTTCATCGAAGAGGAAGAACCGCTTCCCCCGCTGGTGGTGTTTGTGCGCAGTAGCAGCGCAAAACTTATTGGACGATGGGATGAGCGTTGGCCAGTTTACGATAACCAGCCGACCAATGGCATGTATTTTTCTGCCGCATCCCTGGGCGAAAAGCCCGCTAAATATGGTTCAATGCACGATATTATGGAATATGCTGAAGCCATCGGCGCTCGTGGTGTAGCCGAAATGAGCGTTCCTACTTGGAAGCCAGGCACCTCATACGTAGGCGCGTTTGCAACCTCGTTGGCAACCGGTTTTCGGTCTATCCGGCCGGCAAAGGCGCCGTCTGTTATGCGCCGGGTAACCCGCTTGCTACCCGAGACGCGATCATCGCAGCACCTCTTGGATGACGAAGCCGCATTTGCGCGGCGTAACGCACGCGTGGGAGGCTTTGGCGAGCCATTTGCCATAACCCACAGCCAGCTACCACCCCAGTTGGAGGCTTAACCGTCGCGGCCCTCGGCGCTGAATGTGAATTCAGTGCCAGGATCATCCTCGATGCCTGGGAGGGCAAAGGTAAGGGTCACATCAGTTATCTCGCCGTTTGCCAAGAGCTCTTCTATGCCAGCAAGCGCCGTACGTGCAATACGAAGTCGGCGCGCTCTTTCGTCGGGTGCTATGGCATCTGCCTCGGGGTCAACGTAGCAATGCAGCGCCCAATCTTCGAGCGCATTTGAGTCGCGAGGAAGCCCTTCTTGGCTCATGGCTATGCCATTTTGACACGGACCATCGCGTGGCGAATCACTTCGTCACCAATGGCGTATCCGGCCTGCAGTTCTTCGCTGACTACTTCTTGCGTGCCGTCGCCCTCTTCCATGCTTACGGCTTCGTGCCATTTAGGGTCAAACGGCTGGCCGGTTGTTTTGATTCGCTGCACGCCCATTTGTTCGAGTGTTTTCTCGAACTGCTTTACAACGCCCTGTACGCCTTTGACGTAATCATCGTCTTTTAGATTGTCGGGAACATGTTTGAGAGCGCGCTCAAAATTGTCGATAACAGGCAGTAGGTCGCGGACTACCTCTGCCTTGATCATGGTTTTTAAGCCTGCCACTTGGTCTTGGTGGCGTCGGCGAATGTTGGTGGCGTCGGCGCGCTCACGCTGCAAGGCGTCGGTTAGCTCCGCTACTTGCTGCTCGAGTGCAACTACGTCTACTTCCATGTGCTTTTTAGGATGGTGCGGTTCATCCTGCTGTGCCGCGTCATCTACGTCAATATGCTGTTTATTCATACAAAACCTCCTCTAATGATTCGCCAGCAAAACGAACAAGTTGCATAACGTCTTTGTAACTCTGTCGGGTTGGACCTAGCACCCCAATGTAACTTTGGTCGGAGTACGAACTACGAAAGCGGCTAATAATAAGCGAGCAGCCAGCACTGCGGCCAATGGGGTTCTCTTGGCCAATATAAACGCTTAGCGGCTGATTTGGCGCCGCTTCATGCAGCCACGGCTCTAAATTATCGAGCAATTGCGCAACTTGGCGTACCTGAGAGGCTTGCATAAATTCCGGTTGACCAAACAGATTGCTCAAACCGCTCATATACAACTGGTTGCCAATAGTTGCCAGACCAAGATTGTGGGTGAGTTCTACCAGCGTGTCCACAGCATTACGGATGGTACGTTCAGGCATGCCACCGGTCTGTACTCGTGCGCTCAGCGCCCGCTCTGCGCGGCGCTCTGCTCCGGTTTCATGTTTGTTTTCGCCCAGGTTATTAACGTAAAAACGATAGCCTTTGTCGGTTGGAACGCGGCCCGCACTGGTATGCGGTTGCGTAATAAATCCCAGGCGTTCCAGTTCAGCCATCTCCGCACGGATAGTTGCCGAGCTCACACCAAAAAGCTTTGCGAGCAGACTGGAGCCTACCGGGCTGGCGACTTCGGCGTACTGCTCGACAATGGCGTGAAGTATCTGTTTTTGACGTTCTGTCATACTGTCTATGATAGTGTGCTTGGCACTCATCAGTCAAGAGTGCTAGGGTCTTGTGAGTGTGCAGCTCTATCTGCCCAGCTCATAACAAGCTCTTCAACAGGCACTCGGTGGCCCTGAGGCTGCGGCGGAAAGTCGGTAAATTGCGCCACAATTTGGCGTCCAATTTGGTGGGGAGTATAGACTACGCCGTCACGAGCAGCTCGATAAGTGCGATTTGGGTCAAAAAGACGAGCGTGGGCAACATCGCAAAGCTGCACCGTATGGCAAATGCCAGCGTGCAAGGGTTTAGCCTGATACGTTCTGGGCGTAAGCGTGGCGTGGTGATGCAGCGCGGTATAGGCCGCGACACTACCTTCTGATGACTCAGTCAATACGTCTGGGCCCAAATATTGAGCCAAGCTCAAGAAACCTCGCGTAGTGTGCGTTCGCATAAGTGTTGCCTGGCCCGGAGTAAACTTTTGCCCACTGGACTCCGTCATCAACTGCTGGATACGGGGGCTAAACTTGCCCACATCGTGTAAAGCTCCGGCAAGTGCCCCAATAACTATTGTCTCTTCGCTGCACCCTGCGGCCTGCAGTGCTTCGGCAGTCATGGCACCTGTTGCTAAGCCATGTGCAAAAGTATAGCCATCGATGTGAAGCATTTCTTCGACAACATCCTCCCCCAGGGTAGCAATGGTAAGTTCAGTAATCTCCGGAGACTGAATCAATCCCATTACGCCGTAAATTCGGCAAGCTTGGCATTAATGGCATCGAGTATAGAATGCGCAACAGCAAGTGCTGCTTCTGAGCGATGTTCAGTTGGAACATCATGGGCGATTGCGTTAATTGTCTCTGCGGCTTGCGCCAGATCATCGTTAATAACAAAATAAAAGTATTCAGCTTGAAGGGCGTGCTTGATTTCACTTTGGGCAGTCTTCATGCGGGCCAGCCAATCCGCCTGGTCAATTTGTCCGTTCGGATATCGGGTAAGCAGTCTCTGTTGCCACACCTCATAGCTAGGCGGCAACACAAAAACAGGCAATGCGTGCAAGCCCAGGCGCACAAAATTAGCCACGCCATTTACGTCGATGTCACCAATAACGATACGGCCTTTTTGCTGCGCTACTTCCAGCTCGGCAACACTGGTGCCATAAATATTGTTGCTGTATACATTCGCCTCAATATACTGTTGATTGTCCAACATTCTATTGGCAGTTTCCATGTTAATGAAGTGGTAGTCGATACCATCCTGTTCCAACACGCCATTATTTTTGCGTGGTGGACGGGTAACATTGGTTACCAGCTGGTGATATTCCGTAGGGTGGTCAACCTTTAGCTTAGTAGAGAGTGCGTTTTTGCCCGCACCCGAAATGCCCACAATAAACAGCAACGGGGTGCTCTGCAAATGAGCAAAACGTTCTGGCTGAGGGCGATAGTGAGCCACTTTTGCTCGTAACTGTTCGTCTAATTCCATACGCGTACTATACCGCAAACTCCCCTGTATCGCTACCTGATAAAAGAGTACAATGACTTTGTAATGGAGAACTTTTGCTCATGAAAGCACCTACCTTTTCGCTTCCCGACCAAGATGGCGTTATGCATACCTTGCAAGATTATGCAGGCAAGTGGGTCGTCTTGTACTTTTACCCCAAAGACGATACACCTGGCTGCACCACAGAAGCATGCAGCTTTCGCGATGCCCGTGATGCTATCGCCGAATTCGGCAACGCCGTAGTTATTGGCGTAAGCAAAGATTCTGTAGCGAGTCACAAAAAGTTTGCCGACAAACACAACCTGTCCTTTACGTTGTTGAGCGACCCCGAGCATACCACTATTGAGGCCTACGGCGCGTGGGCGCCTCGTAAATTTATGGGGCGCGAATACATGGGCACACACCGAAACACTTACATCATTAGCCCCACGGGCGAGATTGCTAAAAAGTACGAAGGCGTTGACCCCAAGAAACATGCCGCTCAAATTATTGCCGATCTGCAGCATCTGCAACAGAGCGCAAAGCATAAGTCTTAATTGTCACGTCCCGAAGCAAGATGCGGTACCCCGGGAGCGTGACGGCAGCATTATCTAGCGAGTTCCCTCGTGCCTCAAGTGCAAAACATGCTTCAGAAAAATTGCAAGTTTTTAGCTATCAGAGGTATAGTGTTGTATTTTTGTTTAATCAACTTAGTCACGCTTGAGCATGACGGTGAAAGCCTCGGCAGGAATGTCGATTTTTCCAAAGCGTTTCATGCGTGCTTTACCTTTTTTCTGTTTAGCTAAGACCTTCTTTTTTCGAGATACGTCACCACCGTACAGGCCAGTTGTGACATCCTTGCGATACGCGCTGATGTCTTCACGAGCGATAAATCGGCCGCCAATCGCCGCCTGAAGTGCCACGGGAAATTGCTGCCTTGGGATAACGTCTTTAAGCTTTTTCACGATCTCGCGACCAACGTACGGCGCTTCACTGCGGTGCACCATAATCGCCAATGCATCCACCCGCTCACCTGCCACATAAAAATCCAGTCGCACTAAATCTTCAGCACGATAGTCTGCCAACTCATAATTGAAAGAGCCGTAGCCCGATGTAATACTTTTGAGCTGATCGTAAAAATCAGTTAACAAATTAGCCAAAGGGGCTTCAAAACTCACTAAGGTGCGTTCGTCTATATAACTGAGGTTTTTTTGAATGCCCCGTTTGCCCACAACCAGTTGAATGACAGCGCCCACGTAATCTTGGGGCACTACAATTTCACCCCTGATCCATGGTTCACGGATTTCGCTAATTTTGGCAGGATCGGGCAAGTCGGCTGCACTTTTGATGTCGAGTTCTTCGCCCGCAGTTAACGTTACCTGATAGTCGGTAGACGGATTGGTCACTACCAAGTCCAGGTTGTACTCACGCTCAAGACGCTCGCGCACGATGTCCATATGCAGCAAGCCCAAAAAGCCGATACGCACGCCAAAGCCCAGTACTGGTGAGTTTTCTGGCTCAAATTGCAGTGCGGAATCGCTCAGACTCAGTTTTTCGACTGCGTCTTTTAGCAATTGATAGTTCTCATTACTGTCGGGGAAAAAGCCGGCATAGACAAACGGCTTGACGTCCTGGTAGCCGGGCAACGGCAGTACTTCAGCGACGCTATTTGCCAAAGTTACCGTGTCACCCACGCGTGCTTCGCGTGTACTTCGCAGGTTGGTTACAATGTAGCCGATTTCGCCTGTTTGCAGGGCGGCGTTAGGGGTCATGTCCGGTTTGAGTGCACCCACTTCAAGCGCCAGGCCGCGGGCGTCGGTGGCCAACATGCGAATAGGAGCGCCTTTTTTAATCTGGCCGTCCACAATGCGAACGTACAAAATGACCCCACGGTAATCATCGTAATAACTGTCAAAAATAAGAGCGCGCGTAGGAGATGCTGGCTCGCCCTGTGGCGCTGGAACGTCGCGCACGATGCGTTCGAGCACAGCGTCTACACCCTGGCCGGTTTTAGCTGAAATGTGCAAAATATCTTCGGGTTTGCATCCCAGCAAGCTGATAACCTCTTTGCTAACCCGCTCAACATCAGCGGCCGGAAGATCGATTTTATTCAAAACGGGAATGATTTTTAAGTCGGCAGCCATCGCCAAATAGACGTTTGCCAAGGTCTGCGCCTGCATGCCCTGCGTTGCATCAACCACCAAAATAGCACCCTCACAGGCTTCCAGGCTTCGTGAAACCTCGTAGCTAAAGTCGACGTGCCCGGGCGTATCGATCAGGTTTAGCTGGTGGCCTTTGTAGTCCATGCGAACCGGCTGCAGCTTGATAGTAATGCCTCGTTCGCGCTCCAAGTCCATCCGGTCAAGCAGCTGCTCTTTCATTTGGCGCTTTTCGACAGTGCCGGTAAGCTCCAGCAAGCGGTCGGCCAACGTGCTTTTTCCGTGGTCAATGTGCGCAATAATACAAAAGTTTCTAATGTTGTCCATATTTACCCGCATTATAACAGAGGTGAAGCTTTTTAGCCATGCCCTACCCCTGAACAAAATTGTGACAAAGTTATCATGCTTATGCTCTTGTAGGTTTCCATTCTGGCCTGTACCATTAAAGTATCGACCACCATTGCAGGGGCGACTATTTTTTACTCACTTCCGATTTCCTTGATACGCAAATTATCCTACACGCGATGTAACAAACAACAAAAAGTAGCTTAAAAAACCGTAGTAACAAGAGGGTACACAAAATGAGCGAAACATTAGTCCACACACCTAACGCGGGAATTAGCCTGCGAGGTAACTCCCATAAAACAGAGGTAGTCAGTCGAGCTACACTGGGTGCGGGCCAAACTCATCGGGTTCTACTTGGGCTGTATGAAAACAGCTTTCCAGAGCCGCAACTCGACATAGACATTCAACCGCAAACGGCAAAAGTGCAAGTTTCGCTACGTCGAACGCCGCAAAATGGCGATTACATGCTCAGCTATTCCCTAAAAAACTTATGGAACCAGAGCTGCCAAGTGATCGTGCGCATGACCCCAGCAGCTTAGTACTGGATCTTGATCGGCTTAAGCAACCGACGGAGCCACGCGAATACGGGGCGCACTTCCTCTAGGCTAAACAATTGCGAAACACCTATGTGGACCACGAAGGTCGTGGCAGCGATAAGCAAGAATTTGCTGCCCAAGGTAACCAGACCGCGGTCGGTTGCTTCGAGAGGGTAAAACGATACAGCGGTATAGGCAGTAAGAACGCTAAAGCCTCCCACCGAAATAATGCGCACGATACCACCCCAAAAAGCGGCATCGAACAGCTTGGTATCGCGGATCAGCATGATCGTAAATAACACCAGTACTTCCAAAGCGGCAACAATTGATTGCGCCATGGCCAAACCTGCTGCCCCATAGGTGCTGGGCCGAGCCAATATTGTGACCAACACAAAGTTCAAGCCAATGGTGAAGAGCGAAACGAATAGCGGTGTTTTGGTATCTTTTTGCGCATAAAACCAGCGTGAAATAATTGCATATAAGGTACGGAAAAAGATGGCCACACACAAGAAGCCAAAGATCAGAGCAATCTCTTGAGCATCGCGCGAAAAGATCAAACGAGCCAAATAACCACGAGCAAAGAAACAAACGATGACTACTGGCATAGCCAGCCATATAATCATACGTAGCACGCGCAGGAAGTCACGTCGGAACAGATCTGGACGACCTTGCGACAAGCGTTTGTTCAGCCGCGGGAACGCCGCCGTAGAAATAGCTGTACCCAGCAGCAGAATTGGAGCAGTGTGCAGCGTGTACGCGTTGTTGTAGTAGCTAATGTACCCTTCACCTAAACGGCGAGCAAAGTTGGTCTCGATGATACTTTGCACTTGGTCAACACCTTGGTCCAGTGATCGAGGTGGCAGGTTTTTGAGCACCGTTCTAAAGTCGTGGTCGCGCCAGGAAATGCGTGGATGCCAGTGAAATTTAGTGCCGAACAAGCCCAGGCAAACCACCAGCAATTGCAAAAATCCACCAATGGCAGCGCCGATTCCTAAGCCCACGATTCCAATTTCAGAGTTGCGGAAAACATAGATACTTATGATGATCGACAGGTTGTAAAACAGTGGCGATATAGCGTAAAAGAAGAACTTACCAAGGGTCTGCTGAGCGCTGGTTAGGATGCCGGAAAGCGTAAAGAACAGCGGGTTAAGTGCCACCAGCCGCATAATTGTGGCGGCGTTATGTGTTTGTTGCGGATCCATATCCGGCGCCACGATGTGTTGGATGAGCCACTCGGCATACACAAAGATAATCACCGCAACCACCAGCATGAGTACACTTAACAAGTTAAGTAAGCTCGCCACCAACTCCCACATAGCCTTACGGTCATGCTTGGTGAGCTTATCGGTGAGCACGGGCATAAATGCGACGCCCAAAGCACCGGCAGCCAAGGTGTAAAAGAAAAAGTCAGGGATATTGAATGCCGCAAAGTAGGTGTCTGTGCTTTGCGGACCAGTGGCGGCAAAGTTGGCGTTAACCAATCGGGTACGCATAAAACCAAGCAACTGTCCGACGAGCGTTGCCACCATAAGTAGCATCGCCACGCCGCCCAGCGAAATCCGTTTACGCGTACGTCGAGTAGGTTTTTCCTGCATGCAATATAAACTGTGTTTTAGGTTTGTTCCTTTTAGTATACGCTTTAAGGTTGGCTAAAACCACCGCTGGCAGCGGATTTTACAGCAGTTTATTCGCCCGCAGAAGCATCGCCAGCTTTTGTCTTGCTGCGTCGGCGTCGACGGCGTCGTTTCTTTGGTGCTGTCTCGTCTTCTGCCTGAGGTATAGGGCTTTCCGACTGAATAGGCGCCTCTTCTTGCGGCGCTTCCGGCTGAGGAGCAGGACGAGCGGCCTCGGCACGTGGCGAAATCGCCGCCTCTGCCGAGCTGCTATGACGCGAGAACATGGTCACTTCACCATCCGCTTTTAACAAATCTGTTGCCTCTGCTGGTCGCGGCTTGGGAGCGGGCGCTGTGGACGGCTGCGCTGGTTTAGATGGCTTGGCGGGCTTGGCAACACTTTCTGCCTTTGGCAGTCTTTCGGTACGCTTAGGCTCAGCTTCTTTTTTGGGTTTTGCGTCAGGTGACGACAGCGCCAGTCGTGACAAGGCCCGCACAATAATGCTGCGTTGGTCAGCACTAACAGCAACTGCTTCTTTGGGCTTGGTTGGTTTTGACTCTGCTTTTGGCTTGCCCTTTTCGACTGGTTTTTCAGACCGAGGCTCTTTGGCTGGCTTGTCGCTCTTGGCGGGCTGCTGTGGTTTTTTCACGACGTACTGTTCGTTGACCACTCCTTCCACCTCTTTGAGGGGCTTAGCATACAGCCGACGGCTTTCCGCCACAATTTCGTTGGTAAGATCGGTTTCCTCGGGTGGTAAGTTCAAACTGATCGCCGAGAATGCCGCCGCTTTTTCGCCTTCGATAGCCATGCTAATTACAAAATGACGGTTGTGCATGTGCACCAAATCCTGCTCTTCGAACTTGGGCTCAAAGTACTTCATCATGACACGGGCGTCATCGGCACTGGTTCGGAAAGCAATAATTGAACCCACGTTACCGAATACGGCATCTTTAACCTCTTGCATCATCTGAGCCGTATACTGGTTGGCTACTGTTAGATTCAAACCATACTTTCGGGCCTCTGACAAAATAGTAGCAAAGGAATCGGTGGCAAAGTTCTGGAACTCATCCACGTACAAATAGAAAGGCGTGCGTTCTTCTATGGGAATGTCTGCGCGCGACATGGCTGCCATCTGGATTTTGGTTACGATAAGCGCACCAAGCAATGCCGCATTGTCTTCGCCAACTAAACCGCGGCTCAGGTTGATGATCAAGATCTTGCGCTCGTCCATAATCTGGCGAACATTAAAGCTGCTCTTTGGCTGACCAATAATATTACGGACCAATGGGTTGGCAGTGAACGCACCTACTTTGTTCAGAACTGGTGCCACGGCCTCAGCTGCAAACTTGTCGTTCCAGCTTGCAAATTCAACCGTCCAAAAGTTGAGCACCACTGGATCTTCCACATGGTCCAACACGCGCTTACGGAAGTTTTTATCGGTCAAGATTCGCGTAATGTCCAACATGGTGGCATTGGGGTAATCAAGTAGTGCCAGCAGGCTATACCGAAGGATATACTCCAGTCGTGGGCCCCACGACTCAAACATACGCTTTAGCACGCCAATGAGCTCAGAGGTTGTGTGGTTTTTTAGCTTGGCGTCGTAAATTTCCATGGGGTTAAAAGCAATTGGAAAGTCGGTATCGGCAGCGTTAAAGTAGATAACATCTTTCATGCGTTCCTGCGGAATGCGCTTTACGATGTTCTGAGCGTAGTCGCCGTGCGGGTCAATAATTGCAAAGCCGTACGGGCTGTAAACGTCCGAAATTGTCAGCAGTTCGAGCAAACCAGACTTACCTACACCCGTTTGACCAATGATGTATAGGTGACGACCACGATCAGACCGCGGCATACCAAAGGCCGTGTCATGACCGCGAAAATGAGTCATGGCAATCGGACTTATGTCAGTACGCCCGGGCGTAGCAATGGGCAAGTTGGCGGGCGGTTCGGCGGTTTGGCTAGAAGCCCACAAAATGAACGGTGTCTCCACGGTAGTGTGGGGCAAGTGGTACAGCGTGGCAACTTCCTCAATGTTCATAATGTAGCGAGCTTTGGCGAACTCACGATCAAAATAGTTCTCTGGAATCGCCTCTAGCGCAACAAGTTTTCCCTGTTCAAAGCCGTTCAAATAGGTGCTATTGAACTGCTTGTAACTGGCAATGATCGACTGCATGCGTAAGCGTGCCTGCGTTTCGGAGCTGTGGCTGCGATACACTACGCGAAGCACTGCCTCAAAGGCGAGTTTTTGGCTTTTTGTGTCAGCACCCGTTGCCTGTGCCTGTTGAAATTCGGTGAGCTTCGCCGGGGTAGTAGTGGCTTCGGGTGGCGTCCATAATGCCTGCAGCATGCCGGTGGTTTTAGTTTTACCGCCCTTGATGCCCGATAAATACTGCTCGGTCTTGCGCTGCCACTGGCTAGATGCCGGACGCATAATCAGCTGCACCCATGCCTCTTCGTTATCGTCAAATTTTGCCAATGTGGCCGTGATGGCCGCCAAAGGGTCAACATCAAAACTTTGGAACGTTTTGATAGGCAGCACGTCGTTGGAGGTCATCTGCAAATCGGTGGCTAAGATCGTCTGGTGATCCTGGCTTGGCTGAGAGTAATCTTCGACCTCAGAAATTTGCACGCTCGGATACTGCGCGTAAATTTGCTCGGCCACAAAATCCTTGAGATATTTGGGAACCCACACGTAAAACCCAATGCGCTTGTTAACCACAGCAATCTCGAAACTAATGCGTTCGCGGACCGGGCCGCTAAACGTGCTGACCGCTGGCAACGTAAGTAAACCGTGTAAACTGGCCAACATCTGCTCGGCAGCCAGTGCTTTTTTGTCATTGGTACGCGGTACCTGCAGCAATAGCAAACAGCCCTCCACGGGCTCACTGGCTTTGGGTTGCAGAATTCCAAATTTCATTCGTGTTTGTTACCAATTGTTGTCTAAATTATATCAGATTTATAGCAGCTTCGCTATATCGGTTATGCCGATACCACTAGTATACACCGTTATGCTCGTGAAATACCAAGGTCAGAAAAGCGCCTACAATGTAGACGCTTTATCTGGTAGCAGGTGGCTGATTATTAGTAGAGAGCCGCTGATGCAGGCATTTTGCTGCCCTTCAGCACTTCTTTTACTTCTTCAGCTTCAACTGTTTCTTTCTCGAGTAGTCGCTCTTTGAGTGCACGTAGGTAAGTCTTGTTCTCTTTGATCACGGCACGAGCACGATCGGCGGCTTCCTTGATCAAGGCTTCAACTTCGTCATCAATGACCTTGGCGGTTTCGTCAGAATACTCACGCTCATGAACCATGCGTTCAATCATCATGCCGTCTTCAATGTGGAAGACTTGGTCTTGCAACTTCTTGCCCATGCCCTGGTTGATTACCATGTCACGAGCCAGCTCGGCGGCTTTTTGCAAGTCACTGCCAGCCCCAGTAGTTACGTGGTCGCGACCAAACATAACTTCTTCGGCAATACGGCCACCCAACATGCGAGCCAATACATCTTTATATTCCACTACAGAGTGGTAGCTTTTATCTTCTGGTGGGATAAACCACGTCACGCCGCCAGTACCGCCACGAGGGATGATGGTAACTTTGTGCACGACATCGCTGTCCGGAAGTACGTGGCCCACGATAGCGTGACCAGCTTCGTGGAAAGCGGTAATTTCTTTTTCTTTGTCGCTCATTACCTTGCTCTTGCGCTCAGGACCAATGGCAACTTTTTCGAATGCAGCAGTAACATCGTCGTTGCTGATCTCTTTGTGGTTCAGGCGAGCAGCGATAATAGCTGATTCGTTGGCAATGTTAGCCAGGTCGGCGCCTGATGATCCGGCAGATTTCGCAGCCAGCGCGTCAAGATCAACACCTTTACCGGTAGGCTTCTTCTTGAAGTGAACCTTCAGGATTGCTTCACGGTCTTTGCGATCTGGCAAGCCGATGTCTACGCGGCGGTCAAAGCGACCAGGGCGCAACAATGCTGGGTCGAGCACGTCGGCACGGTTGGTGGCGGCCAAGACAATAACGTTTTGACCTTGCTCAAAGCCATCCATCTCTACCAAAATCTGGTTCAGGGTTTGTTCACGTTCGTCGTGACCACCACCCATGCCAGAGCCACGGCGGCGCCCAACGGCGTCAATTTCGTCAACAAAGATAATGCAGGGTGCGTTCTTTTTAGCTTTGGCAAACAGATCACGAACACGTGATGCACCAACACCTACGAACATTTCCACAAATTCAGAACCGGAAATGCTAAAGAATGGTACGTTCGCTTCACCGGCTACAGCGCGAGCCAGCATGGTTTTACCGGTACCGGGGGGGCCGACCAACAGCACACCCTTAGGAATACGGGCGCCAACATTGGCAAACTTTTTGGGGTACTTTAGGAATTCAACCACTTCTTGCAGATCTTGCTTGGCTTCGGCAGAACCAGCGATGTCGTTAAACACTACTTTGTCCTTTTCATTACCATACAAGCGAGCGCGGCTTTTACCAAAGCTCATAGCCTGATTACCTTGGCCCTGGGCACTGCGTAGCATAATGAACAAAACGGCACTAATGATAATCACAGGGATTAGCGACAAGGCCACGTTTTCCCACATTGAGCCGCCACTAGCTTGCTGCTTGAACGAAATCTCTGTTTTTGAAGCATTAAAGCCTGCTTCTTTTAAGGTAGAGTTAGGGTCAGAATATGACTTGAGCGTAGCGCGATCTTCACCTTTTTTAGTGATGGTCAGCTGGTTGCCATCGACCTCAATTTTTTTATAATCACCGTGGTTAGCCTGTGAAACAGCCTCGGAAAGCGGAATCGTTTTGAGCGTTGCCGGTTGGCTGTACGCTGCAAAAATAATCAAGCCAAACAGGATCAGGAGGGCAACAAAACCGACGTTACGAAAACCTCGACGGCCGCCCTTATTGTTGTTGGAACGAAAAGTCTTTTTATTATCCACGAATTATCTCCATACCTGAGCATTATACACCCAACAAACGTCTTTGCGAGCCTAGCCTAGCAAAATTTCTGCAAATTTCAGGGTGATCTTCATGTTTTTGCGATTTTCTATAGCATGTACGGTGTTCGGGCGGGCGGTTTTAACAGTAATGACCAGCCTGTCGATCTGTTTTGCGGACAAATTGCCCACATGGTGTGCTCGCAGCCAGGCCGCCATCACCTCGCACGAAAGAGCATGTGGCAACTGTGCAAATTGCGAACGATTGAGCTTTTTGCCGGACGTACTAGCCGCCAATACCACCCCAATCTGTTCATCCAGCACCTGATTTACCTCTGTTGCCCGCTGGTTAATGCGTAGTAATTCAGATCTTTGCGCCGCAGTCAGACGAGGCAGAACCGTTTGGCGCAGGCGATTGCGCAGGTAGGCGTCGCTGGCGTTGGTGCTGTCTTCGTGCCAGACAATTGCATGGCCACGGGCATACTTTGTTATCTCGCCCTTCCCTGTTTTTAAAAGCGGACGCAGCAGTTTATCGTTTGACCGCAATGATGATAAACCTTTGCGATTAGTGCCGCGAATCAGGTTGATCATCATGGTTTCTAATAAGTCGTCTTGATGATGCGCCGTAATTATTGCCTGCGCACCGTGCTGAATCCTTGCCCGCTCCAAAAAGTCATAGCGAGCCTTTCTGGCCTGCGCCTCGCTGGCGTTAGCGCCCAAGTGACCCTCTTCATATATATAGGGTAGCTTGTAGTGGGCTGCTGTCTGCTCCACTAATCGCCGATCTTCGCTGCTATCTGACCGAATGCCATGATCAAAGTGAGCCACCACTATATGGAGGCCCGGCTGACGAGTGAGCATGTCGAGCAACACCATCGAGTCCACGCCGCCCGACACTGCCACCACATACTTCCCTGGTGGAACAGATTCCAACTTCATTGTACAATTGTACCAGCATGAACAAGTTCTCAGTAATTACCACCAATGAACAAAAATTCCGAACCGCACAAAAGGTCTGCGCCGAGTTCGGCATTGAGCTAGAACAAGTTGCCGGCTACGACATTGACGAAATTCAGGGTGAAGACGCCGAAAAGATTATCGCCCGCAAGGCAGCCGACGCCTATGCGCTGGTGCAAAAGCCAGTAATTGTTACTGACGACTCATGGATTATTCCCGCACTGGGCGGTTTTCCTGGCGCCTACATGAAATCGGTGTGCCAATGGTTTACTATTGCGGATTGGCAGCGACTGCTGACCGGCGTACAGGACCGCACCGTTATTTTGCGCCAGCTGGCGGCTTATCAAGATGAGCACGAACAGGTTATTTTCTCGGTTGATATACAAGGTATTTTGACAGACGAACCCCGTGGCACTTTTGAAAAAGCACCGCTCATGGCTATGGTTTCATTTGATGGCGGCAAGACCACCGCAGCTCAGATTGCTGCCGCTGGTAAATCCGCAACGGCGCATCTGCCAACCGCCTGGCACGAGCTGGCTGCGTGGCTGCAAGCTCGTCAAAGCTAAAGGTGTGATTTGCCCTAGCCAACAGATGCAGAATATGCTATATTAGTGGTTGTATTTTGAGTTGCGCATGTAGCGTGACTCAATATGGCGGCGTAGCTCAGCTGGTTAGAGCACAGGACTCATAAGCCTGGGGTCAGTGGTTCAAGTCCACTCGCCGCTACCAAGAAAAGAACCTCACCGTGCGTGGGGTCTTTTTCTTGGTCAAACCAAAACAGTGACTTATAGTAATTACATGCTTCACGCCACCCAATACGAATACGAAGAGCGTGCTTTTCTAAAAGAAGATCAATTTCTGGCTATTAAAGATCGCTTGGAGCAGCTTGCAACTACTCGGGAAGTAGACAACAAAACTTCGTACTTTTTTGTACTTCCTGACGTGAACGTCTCGATTGCGTCGTCTCCCCAAAAGACTGTCATTAAATATAAAGGTGGGCAATTGGGCTTAGGCAATGGTTTTGAGGAATTAGAAATTCCCTTCTCGCAAACTGCACTGCCAGACGCTGTAAAACTGTTTACAACGCTGTTGAAAGTGGAGCCCATGCTGTCTGAGCAGTTCCGTATTAATTATCAACTGTCGGGCGACATTGAGGTAGCGCTAAAATACACCCAAGCCTGGGGCTTTCACTTGGAAGTGGAAAAGACCTACGGACATTCCAACGAGCTCGACGCCGAAAAACAACAGGCCAAGCAGGCGCTTGATGAGCTGGCGCAAGAATTGGACATCACTTACATCGACGATCAAACTATGGAAGCGTCTAAAAAAGCATGGGCTGCCGGTGAGCAGTTTGGCGAATATACACCCCAAGCATTCAGCCAAAAATACGGCTCGTTGTTTTCCGAATAACGTACGCTAGTTGGTGGAACAGCCAGTTTATTGTAGAATTATCTGAGCTTTCGCATCCGCGAAGGTGTTTTTTAACTCGACAAGTAGACGAAGGGAGACGCCGTGTGGCGTTTCTGGCGTAGACCGCGCGCGCTGTGGCCCCAGGCCTGGCTCTTGATGTTCGCCCTCAAGCTGATCTGGCGGCTGGCTCTCAAACTCAGCGGCATCAGCGTGGAGGAGATCAACAAGCAGGTCATACCCAAGCGCGGCCCGGTCATCCTGGCCAGCAACCATCTGTCTCTGGCCGATCCCCCGCTGGAAATGGGCGGAACACCGCTCTTTCGTACGCCGGTGGCGATGGCCATGGCCGAGCTGTGGGACTTCAAGATCTGGCGCTTTCGCGTGCTCAGGTGGCTGCTGTGGCTGCTGGGTCAGATCCCCGTGGACCGCGGCAACATCGAGTCCGGCAAGGCCGCGATCAAGAGTGGTATTCGTGTGCTGGAGCACAACGGGCTGCTTCTGATCTACCCGGAGGGTGGCTGTTCACGCGACGGAACACTGCGCAAGTTCAAGCCTGGCGTGGCCGAGCTGGCGTTCGCTGTTCCCAACGCCGTGGTCATCCCGGCGCACATCTCGGGCAGCAACCAGCTGTTGCCGCTCGGCAAGGGCACCAAGCCTGACTTCAGCGCCCACATCCGACGTGCCTACGGTGAGCCGCTCAGCTCCTGCTCCTACGCCAACACGCGTGAAGGAAAGCAGCAGTTCCTCAAGGAGCTGACCGCCCGCGTGGAAGCACTCGCTCCCCAATCCGACAGCCCGCACAACGACCCCGAAGACGCTGCCCCGGCAGCCTGACGACGATCGTAGACGTGGCTCGCTGGAGCGAATCTGCTGCGCGCCCTAGCGCCGCCACGTCTACTTGTCACTCCCCCACAAATTATCCTGTACTATCCACCGAGCACGTGATATAGTACGCGCATTCAGTAATCCCAAGAGGTTCTTATGGTATTTTTCTACATTTTTGCAGCACTTTTGTTTATCCTGTTTGCCAACTCCTTGTTTGTTGTGCGTCAGCAAACAGTAGCAGTCATAGAACGATTCGGTCGTTTTAAACGCGTTGCGTACGCGGGTCTTAACATTAAGGTACCGATCATTGATCGCATTGTTGCCCGACCCAGTTTGCGCATCCAGCAATTAGATGTAGAAATCGAGACCAAAACCAAAGACAACGTGTTTGTACGTTGTATTGTGAGCGTTCAGTATTGTATTCTTCCCGAAAAAGTTGCTGACGCCGTGTACCGCCTGCAGAACCCCCGCGAACAGATCACTGCCTACGTTTTTGACACCGTGCGGGCTCGCGTACCATCTATTATTCTTGACGATGTCTTCCAAAAGAAAGACGACATTGCTATTGCCGTAAAGAACGAGCTAGACATTGTGATGGACGACTTTGGATACAACATCATTAAGACGCTTGTTACCGATATCGACCCGGATGCCAAAGTTAAATCCAGCATGAACGAGATCAATGCTGCGCAGCGTATGCGTGAAGCCGCTATTCAACAAGCTGAAGCCGAAAAAATCCGTGTCGTTAAAGCCGCCGAAGCCGAAGCCGAAAGCAAAGCATTGCAAGGTAAAGGTATCGCCGATCAGCGCAAAGCGATTATTGACGGTCTTAAAGTTTCTGTAGAAAACTTTAGTTCTTCCGTGGATGGCACTAAAGCCCAAGACGTTATGAACCTGGTGCTCATGACGCAGTATTTTGACACGCTCAAAGACATTGGCCTTTCTGGCAAAAGCAACACCATTCTCATTCCTCACTCTCCTGGTGGCATGGGCGACATTAGCGAACAAATGCGAAACGCTATTATCACCGCGAACGAGGTTAGCTTCAATACATCCGGTGACGACACCGAGACTACCGCAGAAACTACAGATTCATCGCAAGCTAAATAGGCAGACGGCAAAATTGCCACATATTTGCGACAGTTTTGCGAATATGTGAAGCGAGGCGTATGGTAGCGATATGTACAGTCACTATCGACATACTCAGCCAAAAAAGCCCCAAAAACATCGTCTTAGGCATGGTTTAGTAGCCTTGTCACTGTTGAGCGCAGTCACCACCTATGCCTGGCATGTCCGGGCGCAGCATCATACAGTATCCGCAGCCACAACAAAGCCGGCAGCAATCGCTGCTGTCACGCAAAAACCGTCCACGCCCTGCAGCGGGAACACTGCCCATAAACTGATTATCGTCAGTATTTCCGACAGACACCTGTGGGCGTGTGCGGACAGTTCGCAACAGTATGATTCGCCCGTGGTAACCGGCCAGCAAAAGCTAGCAGCCGATCTTACCCCCGCTGGCACCTACCAAATATATGGTAAGCAAACTAATCTGTATTTGGCTGGCTCCGACAGCACGGGTAGCTGGAACGATTACGTCTATTACTGGATGCCGTTCCTGCACAATCAGTACGGCACCTATGGTTTTCATGACGCCACCTGGCGCGATAATAGCGCATTTGGGAACATTGACCCCTACTCCTCGCAGGGGTCGCATGGTTGTGTGGAGTTACCGCTCGCTACTGCCAAATGGCTCTACAGCTGGGCTGAAAACGGTACGGCTGTAAATATTGTCACTTAGTATGCCTTAAGGATTGCGTTGGCAATTGCCTTTTGGCCTGTGGCAGTTGGGTGGAACGGAGCGGCGGCTTTCAAGCCTTGAATCCAAGGACTGCTACTGCACAATGTGTGACCCGCAAAGCTCACTGGAACATACTGGGCTGTACCAAACCACTGCGTCACACTGTAAATAGCCTGGTTGAGTTGGGCTGTCTGACTATTAACCCACGTCTTTTCGGCTGCGGTCAGACCGGCAGTGTCGCTACACTGCTTGCTCGAAAATGGTGCGTAGTACCCGGTTAGTAACACCTTGGGTGGATTTCCGTTGCTCTTTTGGTTAACGTACCACAACGCCTTAAATAGCTGGGCTCGCAGTACGCCGCGAAGTGTTTTGGCGGTCGCATTATCTGTGGAGCTACCGCATGAATAGGCGTAGCACTTTTTGATAAAGTTTTGCCATCCAATATCGTTTGCTCCCACGGTAATGGTGATTACATCTGGCTTGCCCGAGGCAAACGCCGCGTCAATCTGGGGTGCTAAGGTTACGCCACTTCTGGTCTGGGTATTGTACAAATTATCTGCCGAGGCCCCACTGCATGCCACATTCTTAACAGACGCGCCCCAGCCAGCGGCCACGTACTTGGAATATGCCTGCGCAGAACGCCCACAAGCAAGGTCTTTGGTAGTCGGCGAGGATAACGATGTCAGGCCAATTCCGGCAGCCACCGAGTCGCCCATTGCCACATAGCGCATACCACTTTGGGCGTTAACGGTTGCTGGCAATATTCCGGCCAGCAATAAGAGACTTGCAACAACTGAAAACAAACCATTTTTTAGCTTCTTCATGCTTTGACTCCTTTACTTTCTTATTGTACGCCTCTTTGCAACTTGCGACAGACGCAATCTGTTCGTATGATAGTGGAATGACAAAAGTGATGCACGACAGCGAAACCCCAGCTCAGGGGCAGCAGGTTTTTAGCGCCTGCGCCCTTATTCATCAAACTATTAATGGTGTTCCGCGCATTTTTGTAGCCCAGCGCGCCCATACCAAAAAATTCTTGCCAGGCGTATACGAGATCCCTGGCGGGCACATCGACTTTGGTGAAACCATTGCCGACGGCCTGCGTCGTGAAATTCGTGAAGAGTTTGAAGTAGACGTGCATTTAGGTGATCCGTTTTACGTTTTTGACTATCACAATCCCGTAAAAGGATCACAAACGGTAGAAATAATTTACTTTGCGACATTGCTTGATGACGCCGATAAGATCGTTTTACATCCCGAGGATCATGCCGGTTCTAAGTGGATTGCCGAAGACGAATTGGAAACTATTTACAACGACATCAAAGGCGCCGATGACCCAGAGATCAAGGCTCTCCGCAAAGCGTTTGCGTTGCTTAAGGGCGAAGCGCTCAACTTCGGACAGTAAACTTGATATAATAGACGTAATATGACGCCACAACAATCGGGCCCTACTCTGTTAGATGTGCTTACACAACAATTAGAGGCCGCTCAACAACGCAACGCTGCCGCCGCGCAGTACAACGCCGAAGGCCAGCGCGTACACGTGCCGGGCATGGGCAAAACCATTTCCAGCGCCTACGAGCAACTTCGCAACGCTGCCGAATACTCCGAAGAACATTTGCTGCTCCAGCGAGCTATTCGTCGTTTTTACAAACGTAGTCTGCCGCTTTCTACGCACCGCAAAATGGACAATATTGGTGAGGAGCTCATTATTGAGCTCACCCAAGCTGGTTACGTGGCAAATGACGCGTTTGGCGTGCACGTTGCAACACAACTTACCAATTTTGCCCACTATGCCCTACAAACCTATCGCTTATTGCGCGATGCCAATGTCTCGCGCGAGCGAGCCGCCGACTGGGTGCTGGATATTATTGCCGTTCAGTCCGAGGAGCTGCTTAATCCCCACTACCACCTGAATGCTCTGGCAAGTTTTGCCTATTATCACTATCTGCAGGCATTGCCCCGTGAAAGCCTGGGCGCCATTGATCAGTACGAAATTTGCCTGTACATTGCCGCTCACAAAACGCTCTTGAAGTCCGACATCGCCATGGTGCGCTATGACCTCATGAACATGTACCAGCAAAAAGCCGAGACTAACACGGCAGCTTTTGTAAGGTTCAACCACCAAGTCGATTCGTTGTTTATTAGTGCGCACACTCAGAAAATCGAGCGGAGCGTAAGCCGTTACGGCGCACCTATCCGTATGCTCAAAAGCTTGGTAGAGTCCAACCCCAACACTGCACAGCTTTTGGGCAATCAGCAGCAATTCCTGGCAGCGTATGACCGCGTGATCAGCCAAGATTACCGTGGCGTTGGTCGCCGGGTAAATAAGGGTATTATGCGCAGTATCGCCTTTATTTTCATTACCAAAATGCTGATTGGCGCTGGCATAGAAGTGCCGTACGATTTGATTTTTATAGGCTCGATTGCCTACCTGCCGCTAATGGTCAACCTGCTCGTACCACCGCTGTACATGGCTGGTCTTAAGTTGGGCCTGCGTCAACCTGACCTTAAGAATGCGCACGCTGTTCGCGAATACATGGCGGGCGTATTATATCCATCCCCTACCACTCCCGCGCCCGTATTGCACGTAAATGCCAAAGCGGCGTCGGCTGGTGCCAAGTTGCTGTACACCATTTGTTTCTTCGTACCGTTTGCCATTACTATGTATCTGCTGATGCTGTTGCACTTTAATGCCGTGCAAAGTGTTATCTTCTTTGTCTTCTTGTCTACAGCCAGCTTCCTGGGCTTCCGCCTGAGCAGCATGATTCGCGAGCTCGAAATTGTTAGCAAAGAACAAAACATGCTCAGCATTATTCGTGACTTCTTTTACCTGCCCTACATTTTGGTGGGTCAGTGGCTATCACGAAACTACGCCCGCATGAACATTGTGGCCTTTGTGTTAGATATGACTATCGAGTTGCCTCTTAAAACTGTGCTGCGACTGTTCCGTCAGTGGAACCGCTTCCTCAACGAAAAACACCAAGAACTTTATTAGTGCTTAAACCGGTGGTCTTTGGTGGCTTTTTCTTCTTTGGGAATAAATCGACTCACATGGGAGTATAGCTCATGCGCTTGCAGATCAGCCGGCGTTGGCTTATCGTCCTGAATGGCTCGTGGCCACAGCTTTAGGTGACGCACACTGTCAATTTCTAGGGCATAGACAACCACTTGCGCCAGCAAATAAATCCAAAAGAGCATTCCAAGCACCATGGCAAATGTGCCATATAATGAGTCAAAACTCTTGAGCTGATGCGCTAACAATACACTACCAAAGGTGAGCAACAGCTGAATCGTAGCCGCCGCCAAGCCAGTTCCTACCAGCATATCTTTGCGGGGTACCCGACGAGACGTTGCTGTCACGAATATAAACAGTAAAATCGCAAAGAGCACGGCAAAACCAGCCAGGTTTGCTACAATTTTTACCCACGTTGCGTGACCCAATAAGGCGCTAAAGCTAGAGACCGCTACGGTTGCGGCAAAACCAGCAGCGCCAGCAGCCATAATTAATAGGCTTCGGTAAAGACCTTGCGGAAAGCCGGCGCGTCGCATACGCGGCACTTGCCAGATATTATTAACCGTGTGGCGCATAACATCCGCCACCCCACGGGCACCGTACAGGGTCAGCAATAGACCAATAGCCAACCCGATTCCGGAACGTCGCATACTGTGTACGTTCTGCTCAAGCAATCCCCCAATGCCCGGGAAAAAGTGACTCACCCCTGAAGCAACTTGGCGATTTACTTCGGCATCATTATGAAAGAAGATTTGCAGTAGGGTTAGTAGCACCAAAAGGAGCGGAAACACCGCCAAAAAACCGTAATATGTGATCAGCGCCGCTTGGTATCCGCCGCTATCGTCGCCGTATTTTTTGAGCACAGCAAAAGGCAAACCCAACACCGGATGGCGTTGCTGAAAAACATCAACAGCGTGGATGGTACGCTCAAGTACGTTCATTATTTTTTGTGGCGGTCAGCAAAATCCCGAGCTTTATCTACCACTGCTTCACCCATTTTTACCATTTGGATAACAGAGTGCAGACGGTCCTCGATCTGACGGTGGATCTCGTTAATTTTGGCCTTGATGGCAAATACTGCGATTACCAGCGCAATGATAATAATGGTCATCAGTGACATGTAGATGATGCCGATTATGTAAAAGGTGTTCTGCAAATCCATAAATTCCCCCTTAGGCTTGTTGCTGATTTCATTGTACCATTGCCTGCAGCCAGGCTTAAAGACAGCTAATATCTGACCACTACCGCGTGGGAGGGCATAGACTGTAGTAGTTTTTGCAGCAAATCGTCGGGCAATTTACATGCAATATACAGCGTTTGGCAGTCCGCCGGAATCTGCACCTGGCGCGGCTCGACCACTAAAACACTCGCCTCCTCAGGCTTGCCAGGTGGTTGCGCCACAATTTTTAGCTGCTCCATGTGGGCGATTTCGCGATCAATTTCGCGTATGCGGTCACGCTGCAAAGTACTAGATCGGGCCCGCCGAACATTCAGGCACAACTGCCACCACTGTTTTCCCAGTGACGACGCCAAGGCCAGCGGCCGGTCCGATATAATAACCGCCCTTCCTAAAAACTGACGAGTAAATAAATGTTCGGCAATATCGCGCGAGATGCTGCCGCGATGCAGCGTACGCAGCTCAATATACAGATCGTCCATGAGCATTCTCGTTCATAACGGCGTGCTTGATCCGCGACTGTTGCTGGGTAACCTCGTAATCAGCCCAGCCTACAATGTAACGACGCTCTCGCTTGTGTTCCTCGCAGGCAAACGCCTGCTTGCCGGTGGCATCTTGCAGACCAGCGCTTACCGCCAGGGGTGATTTGAGCTGGCCGCACAATACACAGGTAATCATTTTGGGCGCGGGCAAATCTTTGGGCCACTGAATAATCGCCATGTTATACTCCGCTCTTGCGTGGAGCGTGCCGCTTGCGCGTCAGAGTGACCGTGCACGGCTTGCTGCCGAAATTGTGGAATTGATATAAGAGTAGGTAGCGTTGCGAACCGGCGTCTAGCCGATCATGGGCCACGCCAATTTCTTCGTCGTAGTCTGTGGAGAACGTGATTTCAAAGTCCGGCTCGGGGTCTTTGGCGTTATATACGCCCATTCCCACGGCGCGGCCTTTGTGGGGCGCGAGCTCAACGGTCTTACTTTCGATGGGCTGCTGGCCACCGTATTTTTTGTCAAAATTATCTGCACTCATAGCCTGGGGGCATCCTTTTCTGGCTGGTACATGGCGACACTTCGGCCACACTAATACGCGCCGTTAATTGGTGAGGTATGCCAAGCCCGAGCACTGTCCCGCATCTTGATCCCGTACCTGTTGGTGCAGAATGGATTTAGCTGAGTTTGGCGGTTACGAGTTTCCTACTTTTAGGGTAGACATCCGCTTGCAAAAGCATATAATGAGGTCGTGGGTTATCTTTCCCAATTTGGCTTAATGTTTCCCTTTATACGGACCATTAAACACATCATTTAAGTAGAAAATTGCTTGAACGAACAGTAAAGACATGTTACGGTATGTAACTATAACGATATTTACGTTCGCAGGCAGCTGCTTACGTATATGTTATCGCTTTATGCGGAAACATGTCAACAACTTTTTAATTAAAGGACGCGCTAAAAACCATGTTGTATTTCAAGAATTCCGAACTAGCATACACATATCATGTGTCTGTTAGAACCGTCCGAAACTGGATCGAAGCTGCTAAACAGGGTAAGCTCGACCTAGACTTGCATAGCCAAGGAAACAAGACCTATGTTTCCAATACATCTAGGAACCTTTCCACCATTGAACAACTTGTTGAACGCGGTAAAAAGTACCGCCCACATCGCGCCGTTAAAACGGTAACTCCCAAACCCGAGTTCTACCAGTTGTTTAATGACGCCCAGATATACGACATTATCCGAAATCTAGAAATATATCACGAGATTCCTCGCCAATATAACTATTTCGATGGTGGCGCCGATAGCTGGGACCAATATGCTAAGCGCCTTCTGAAAGAAGATACTTCAAATGTACTTAAAAGTACTATTAGCCTCTTAAGTACTAATAAGTCATACTTAGACGAACTACTTAAAGATTTTGACCGCGTGAACATATTCGATATTGGCGTTGGCAATGCACTTCCGGTCAAGAATCTGGTAAGTCACCTGCTAAATCAAGGTAAATTAGGTCGCTATGTTGCTATTGATATCAGTAATGAGATCTTAGCAATCGCTAAACGCAACATACATTCTTGGTTTGGTGGCAAAGTTGCTTTTGAAGGTTACAGTCATGACATTAGCTACGATAGATTCTCTAATCTTATCGCTCCCGAGTATTTACGAGATACTTCGAGAAAAACTGCCAATCTCATCCTCTTTCTCGGTGGAACACCATATAACTTTCGCGAACCCAAGAACTCTTTCAGGGCAATTCATGACAGTATGGGAATAAATGATTTCCTCATATACAGCGATAAACTAGATAGCACAAATAGCCGCAAGTATTTTGACTTTAATCCTGAGTCAGGAGCGAACGTCCTTTCCACAAATCATCGCCTAATCTTCGACCTACTTAATATTCACGATTCATTTTACGAGGTAGAACGAGGATTTGACGAAGAACATGGGCATAGGTATATCCGCGTCCGATTGAATGTGGCATTGAACATACAGTTTGAGTTTGAGGAGGGCGAGAAGCAGCTTGAATTTAGCAAGGGCGAGACCATTCTACTTCTTCGTGCAGGCAACTCATCAAGCCAAGACCTTACAAATGATTTTGAAGAGTGTGGACTTAAAACCATTCACTCAAGTCAAACACCTGATCAAGAATACATCCTGACTATTTCGCGCATTAAGCGCAGTTAGCCTGGGGCCTCAAGATGCACAAGACCGTGTCGCCCAAGTCGGAACTCTATGACACACTTAGCACAAAACAGCTAAGCTATTTAGCTAACTGCCTTGATGCTCGCCATGAAATCCCACTTCAATTTGAATACCTCGGAAATGGCGCTCACGTGTGGGATACATACGCCCAGCGATTAATGGCAGAATCCTCAATTAACACAATAAACTCCTCCTCCAGGCTTCTTGCAAAAAACTACAGTTATATTGATAATCTTGTTTCAGAATACGACAACGTTAATGTAATTGATGTCACTATTGGAAATGTGATGCCCGCAAAAGACTTCTTGGGGCACCTTTTAGACATAGGAAAAGAGGTGACCTATATTGGGCTTGATTATAGCCCAGAGATCCTCAAGATAGCCGAACGAAACATCAAGGCATGGTTTCACGGCGAGATACATTTTCAAGCACATGAGGTCGACCTGAATACAGATCGTTTTAATGAAATACTGGAAGCATATACTTTCGACAACCAGCCCTCCAACACAGTTAACCTACTTCTCTTTTTGGGCGGCACTCATCATAACTTTGCTTTCATTGACTCAAGCTTTCAAACGATCTATGAGAGTCTGGGTAAAGATGACTTCATGGTCACCTCGTCCAAACTCGACAGTGGCACGAGTCGAAAGTTTTTTGATTTTCACCCCGAAGTCAGCGGAAAGAACGCACCATTAACCCCAGAACAAATTGCAACCTTAGATACGGCGAACCTCCATCTTTTAGGTATCCGACCTGAAATGTACGAAATAGAGTACGGATTTAATGCAGACTTATTCCAGCGATATATTCTGGCTCGGCTAAAACACGATATAACGATTACTCTTCAACTACGAGGCAAGGAACGTTCGATTCACTTTAAAGAAGGCGAAGCCATTCAACTGGTACGAATATGGCATCAAACAAAGCAAGACATGCTTGATCTTTTAAACCGCACTGGATTTAGCGTTTTGCAGGCAAGCCATACCCCTGACATGCAGTATTTGTTGACCATTTCCCGCATTAAACGCAGCTAACTATTCTAATTTTATTTTTGGCCTT
>CAMLRZ010000005.1 GCA_946482575.1 uncultured Candidatus Saccharibacteria bacterium | reverse complement strand
CTGTTTTGGTCGGCGCTAGCGTTATATCCGCTGGCCAGGGCAAAAAACAGAATGCTCAAAATAACACCAACAATAGCTACCATAATAGATCGCCAGGTAAATGGCGCTTTCACCGGCTTTTTAAGTCGCTTGTTGAGCTGCATCTGTACGTGCACCAATGGAACGAATGTGAGGTACGAGAGCACCACACCCCAGAACGTTGGTAGCTGAATGGCAAAACCGACAGCAAAGTATGCAATTGCCAGCCAAATGGCATGCGGCAGTTGGTGACTTTTTAGTAATTGGTATAAAAATATTCGACAAAACAATGCGCGGACAATCGCTGCGAACTTGTTGCCTTTGGGGAACGCGCGGCGCCACATTTTGTAGAACCAGTAAATTTCGTACACGCCAAAGGTACAAATGCTCAGAATTGCGAGCTTTAGCGGCGTAGTTTCAAAAAACGCCGGTTGCGGAGCGCTAGTTTGCTTCTTTGGCATCTTTTGTATCCTTTTGTGTGTCACTTTTAGATTGTACACCTTCGGCGGGTACATTTTGCTGGAGCCAGCGATACAAAACGGCTGTGGCAACGCTTGCCCAAACTGTAAATACCATGGTTAGTGCGGCAGAAATGTACGGACCGGTAAGTGGAACTGAGCCAATAACGCCAGCTGCAATGCCCAGCAAGAGGCTCACACCAACCAGGCCCCACACTTTGCCAATATGATCTTGAGCTAAGCGCTTACTTTCTTTGAGCGCCTTGATGGGACCCATATTTTTGTCCATAACGACAAAGCCAGCAAAACTAAACCATGCGATTGTCCAAATGACAGGAATAATAAATAGCACTAGTGAAAGAACAATAAGAATCTCGGCGAGCACTGCAGCAAGAATCAAAGACACGAAGGTCCGCAATGGGTGGCGATACAGATTGCTAAAGCTTGGGTTTTTACCATCGGCGACAGCTAAGCTATATACTGGCATGACCAACAAAATTGGAGCCAGCAGTACGTATTCTAGCGGCCACTGTATGCGTCCAGCTTCGGGTTGACCCTGAATAAGCACGCTCAGTGCGTAGCCTACAATCGCGGCAACAGTCAAGATCAATGTAAACTTGGGACTTTTCTTGATCGCATTAAACGCAACATCATACGCGTCAAATGCGCCCTTCCACTTGTTTGCAGATACCGCTTTGGGCTGTTCCGGTTGTTTTTGTTCTTTTTTCTCGCTTTTTGCGCGTGCCACCACCAGCAATACCGCAATCAACACCAACACTAATACGACTATCATTATTTACACTCCGGTAAATCTTAAGGTTTGCTGAAGGATACCACAGGTTACCTCTGTTGTCCAGATTTAGCTTTGCAGTATTCTGTTAAACCATCAATATTTTTGCGGCTTTGCGCGCGGGATTTAAACAGCGAGAAGTATACGAATACCATGCTAAGTACCAAGATCCGGCCTAATAGTGTGCCCTCAACGAGATAAACCAACCCTACAAGTACCAATATAGCGATAACTAATTTTTCTTGATTTACTGACCGTTTCTTGAAAGATTTTTTAGTATCTTCAAGGTATTCCATAAAGTCCGGGTATTCAGAGGCATCGGGCGGAAGCTGGTCATTTTGCAGGTATCGCGTAAATCGACGAACCATGGTGAACTGGCCTTCATGTACCTTTTTCATAAGGAACGATCCTTCGAGTTGCCTAGAAGTCTGAAATGCTAAAAAGATGCTCATGAGGGAGCTGAAGAATAGCGCACTCTCCAGCCTCCAGCGAAAGATAAAGACGCTTAAAAATACATTCAGGAGAAACATCCAGACCGCCAAACCCGGCAGCGAGAGCATGAGCTTGGCTAGTTGATTGTAGTTTATTTCCATGTCAGCCTTATCTAGTTTCTAGCAATAAATAGGCTAAAATCTGTAAACATGCTTAGGAAAATCGCCACAAAGAAACACAGTAGAAATAATTGGTCACGTCGCACACGTGCAGCAAGAAGATCCACCTCAGGATGCCCGGAGTCTCTTAGGAAAACTACGCGAGAAGCTTTTTTATTGTACTCAAGCTGCCTTGAAAGGTTAAAGCGTGCCGATTTCTTTAACTGCCCAAACTCCGGATCAATATTTGATGAGATGTACGCTTTTTCCAGCCTCCTAACATCGTAGGCCTGCTTTAAGCATCCTACGGTCCAAGCGCCGAAAACTATAATTTGCACCCTGTCCATGTTATTTAAAGCTTAGTGATATCAACTTTGATTTTACGTTGAAGAGCATCTAGCTTCTGGGCTGACTTAATAAGCGGGGAGCTGGTGTTATAAACGTCCAAAAGCTCTTGTTGTTCCTTGGAGCCCTTTGCAGTAAGATCGTTGATACTGTTGTAAGCTGCCATAATTTTGTTGCCATCATCTGTTTCAACGCCCTCTTTCAGTTCTACGAGATACCTTATGTATTGCCTAGATTCGGCAACAGAATACTTTTGCAATTCTTTTACGGATGGTGGTGGACTAAGCTGTTGATATTTATCAGTTGCCGACTGTAATTTTTCTATAGCGCTATTCAAGTGGCTAATTGATTCTGTTTTGGAGTCTGCTGTCAATGCTGTTGCAATATCAGCGCCAGCACTCTCACTCTGGACATTCAGCTTATTAATCGCCTCGCTGTAATTAAGAACTTCTTTTAGCTGCTTTATATAGTCGTGAATGCTGTCTACGTACTGCTGCTCGTCGTCATGCAGCTGTTTCGATGATTCGTATGTACTCCTCCAGCCTAATCCCCAAGCAGGTTTAAAGTCAGTCAACTTTTCATCATACTTGTTGGCCATAAGCTCTAACTTGTCTACTACTTTCCTACTTTTGTCTATACTCTTTTGTGCTTCTGAAGTTTCCTCGTCAAATTTTGCCAGCATCTCATTCTTTAGTAGCTTGCTTGCATTCCGAACGGCTCCATCTAACTCTGGCTGACTATTCTGAACTGTCTGCTGGTATTTCTTTACTTGATGAGCAGGCACGATAAACGCGTAGCTTAAGAAGAGAGTCACTAAAACGCCTATAACGCTAACCACCGTGATAATTTTTTTGCGGCTCATTCTTATACTTTTAAACTTGGGAAACTGCATGAACTTCTTAAGCTCCTTCTAAGTCACTCTGATGTGGCCGAAGGATACCACAGGTTACCTTAAATGTCCACGGGTAGGTACCTAACCAAAAATAACTCACCCATTGCAGCCTCAAAGCTCACTGCATCTTTTGCGTTGATAGCCTCAACTCGTTGACGAGCAATTTGGCGGAGTTCTTTCATATTTAGTTCGTCTTGAACGACTGTGTAGTGCGGCAAGGGCTTTGGAGCTTTAGGCAATGGGCGCTGTAAATACGCTGGTGAGCACGCTAGTAAAAAGAATTTGTCCGTATAGACCGGCTGCTTTTCTGTATTTGTCAGCTCTACGGCGATCGTCACAAACCATCGCTTATTCTGGGGCTTGCGCCAAAGGTCAAACCACGCCGACTTATAGTCTTCGGCAAATACGTCTTTATAGTTAATCCTAATTTCTTCGTTTTTCATGACTTTATAGCGAGAATGTCTTCTCTACCGTAGCAGAATCTTGCGGAGGGCCATATTGCAGCGTAACTTCTATATGGGTAAAAGAAGACTTTTGGAGTAGGTCCTTAACCGCACTAAGCAACATATCTGCCGAAGGCCCATACATATAAATAGTACATTCACCGTCACCAAATTCATCACCATCCAACTCAGCCCCTTCCGGTAGTACTTCTTCTATCTTTTCCTCTATGGCATGAATTTCTTCTTGCTGCTCTTTGCTGCCAAAATCTTCAAGGCCACCGAGTAAAATAGTTACTATAAGGCCCTGATCATAATTGGTCTCCTGCTGCGGAGTTGATAGTAGTTTGTCGCGAAGTCTATCTAAAAACATGAGACACCTACCTACTGCCTTGGCTAGAATCATAGTCCTTTGGCGTTATCTCGTACACCTTGGAGTTTGTTCTTTTAGCAAATCGTGCGTTCCAATCGCTATCTATTGCAACAACCATTACAAGTCGTTCTTTACTGTAGGCATCAAAGAATACCTCAATTTGGTGTTCTCCATACTCATCTTTAAATGTATAGGTAATTGGCTCGCTACTTTTGGCGATCGACAGTAAAACATCATAACTAATTTTCTGGAGTTCTCGGGCATGCTTTTCCAGCAAACTATCGGCACTTTTGAAATTATAGCCAATCTTTACTTTTGTGCCCATAGCTCTAATGATACTACGTGGCAGGAAAGAAGAAGGCTCACCTTCAAACTTCCGCCCGCCCTCAATGCTTATCTCGTATAAAGAAGTGCTCAGAAAAGTTGTTTTGCTCAATTCGTATTGATTGTTCAAGAGAGAATTTAATAAAGTTGCGATATTTTTGGCAACAGAGGCGGAAGTAGCACTCCTATCACCCACCCCAAAACTGTCTAATGGTATGCAGACTCGGACTTTCGGAGCAAATTCAATAACGAGAGGATCCTCGTATCCATCATCAAGAATTAGCTTATGTATCTTCGGGCCAAGCTCATTGTGAAAGGTTAGCACACCATCAGCCGTTGAAACTTTTTCATTATGAAAGTCGGTAGAAAGTATCTGAAAAACGTCCTTCATTGAAACTTTATTATTCATAGCAACCACCGTAACTCTCCTGTGCTTGAGTGTATATTACCACGTTCGTTTTGCCTGCTACTTATTGATTGGTTTGCCACGAGTGGCACTACCTGCTGTTAACGGATAACTTGTATACTCTTTATCACCCCAGGTAGTAGGATCAATCTCATAATGAGTTTCCTCGCCTACTTTTATTGAGGAGAAAAGTATTCGGCGCTTTTCTACCACTTCACCTTGAAGAATAAATCCAATGAAGCTGGCTATCTTCTCTCTATCCTTATCAGTTTTTACTTCAAAATCAAAGCTAGAGCTGCTGTCTCCCACTAGCACTGCCGCCTCTTCCTGATCCTGCGACACAACCACTCTTATTAGAGCACCTTTGTGGGTCACATCTGAGATAGTAAACTCCGTGTCGCTACCCTCAATGTTGTATGTGTATTTTGAGGATACGTATTGTTCTATGAATCTTCTTAAACTCATAGTTTTCCTGTTAGATCGTAGATCGTTCGTCTTCGCTAAGCTCATCCAATCTGTCAATCCACCACCACCATTTGGTCTTGGGAATATTGGATCTATCAATGTCAAGAATAAATGACCCGTTACTTGTATTTTTAATTATCTGCTGCCACTCTGTATCAAGCTCATGGAGTTGTTTGGAATTCTTACCGTATGACCCGTTGTGAATTGTGTCACGCAAATACGCCATATAGTTAAGTTCCTCTTCCCAGTCACTAGTTACGGGAATATTTTTACTGATCCAAGCCTTATACTCGTCGATCATACTACGGATTTAAAAATACTTACGGAAATATGCGAATTTCTTCTCTAAAAACTTCACGGAGCTTTGAAAATCATCAGCCTTATACTCAAAATCTAAGTTCCTTGAAAATACTTCTGCAAACTTTTGCTGCAAAGCAGCTTCATCTAGAATGCTTTGCTCTGAAGCATATTTCACTATCTCTAGGGCTTCAGGATAGTACTCATACGGAGGGTAGTCTTCGTTGTCCTTCCCCTCTAATGCTACTTGCAGCTGAACTGCTAGCTCTACTGCTAGAAAGATCCAATGTCTTTTTAATTCTCTTCTAAACATCACCATCTCCACCATTTCCTGGTATACTTGCTTGATTTTGCCCATCCAGTAATAACTTTACCACGACTGTTTATGGCAACCTCCGCTTTTTTTGATTTATATCTCCAGCTCCACCTTCCAATAGAGTCTCTCTTTGGGCCCAAGCTTCTTCCGTGTTTTAGCGTGTATCGAATGGCCGATTTTGACACTCCTACGCCGTTTCTTTTTGCCATCTGCTCAAGCCCGTGCCTTGTGTAGTTTCGGGTGGCAAACCTTGAGACCCAAACAGCGCTCCTTACTATTCCAGCTACGCAGCCTACGCCCGCAGTAGCAGCACAACCCGCAACAACAGCCGCCACTACTACTACACCGGCAGCTACTTTCCACTTAGTTGTCCAACGAAATTGCCCTGTCAGATCAAAGTCATTAATTGGATCATTGACGTAGGCATAGTTGTTGTCTGTGCCGCCCTCTACTGGGTCCACACTCAGGAATCTTCCCATGGAGGCAATGTAAACTCGGGCTCCCATTTGGATGGGGTTGAGGGTGAGGTCTGTTTCGGTTGCTTTTTGGTGGCTTCCTACCCAGGCATTGGAGGTTGTTCCTGCACTGTTATTGGGAGTGCTACTCCCAATAACAGAACCGAATGGGTCGTAGAGGTAGCTGGCAATGAGTGTGCCAGCTGTATTAGTGGTGGCAATGGTGTCACCGTGGATGTTGGCAAGGCTGTAGGTGTTTTTGGCATTGCCTGTTTGGAGAGGGCGAATGGTGAGTTGTATGTCTCCTGGTAGATCTACATACTTTTCGGTGATTTGCCAGTTGGCATTACGGACATAGTCTGGTGTGTCGCCACTGGCAGTGAAGTTGTAGTAGAACTCGTCTTGGTTGACGTTATTGACGTCGTGGTAGCGAGCTACCACTCGTCCTTGGACGTCACGGTCGTAGTAGGTGGCGTTGGAGCCAGAGGCAGTGGTAGCGGCAATGGATTTGTTGCGGTCACTGCTGTCGTAGGCGTAGTTGGTTTGGTTGGTGCCCGAACCAAGCTGCGTGGTGTTACCATGGCTGTCATATACTGCGCCATTTAGCTTGGCGTCACTGCTAGATATGAGGCGATCGGCATTGTCGTAACAGAAAATGGTGGTTACGCCATTTGCTGTAGAACTGGTGCGGTTGCCAGATTTGCCAGCGTTCACGTTTGTGCCCGGGCCTGTGCCGCAGCTAGCGTCTGCTGCGCCAAAGCTGTAGGTGTAGGTGTTACTACCTACTGTGGCGCTGGTAAGACGGTCGTTGCCATCGTAGCCATAGGTGCTATTAGTAGTTACGCCGCCTGCAACCTGCGTATCGGCCGTGATCTGGCCTGACTGGCTACGCGTAACAGCGTCACTTACGGTGCTAGTGCCATCACCCAAAGTGTAGGTTTGTTGACTTACCTTGCCGGTTACTGGGTCGTAGCTGTACGTTTCTTTTTGACTGCCAGCCGTTGGATACGTAATGTAATCAATTCGTCCGTAGGCGTCGTAGGTAACGCTGGCCAAGATGGTGCCATCCAATTTTTGGTTGGTCAGACGGCTAAAGCTGTCGTATTCGTACGTTTCGGTTCCCATTGAACCTACGCGCTGCGTCAGTTTGCCGTAATTGTCATACGTGCTAGTGGTAGTGTCGCCGTACACATCGGTGTAGCTGGTGGTGCGGCCAAGCAAGTCGGTGGTAGTTGTGATTGGGCCAAAGTTGTCACTGCTGCTTGTAACCAGTGGATTACCACCTACCGCGTAGTCGTTGGTAATAGTCCGCGCTGCGCTGCCGTTGTAGGCGGGGATTGTAGTTGTAAGCACTCGGTCACGGTCGTCATAGGTGGTGCATGTCCAGCTATCGCTGTTGTAACGAGTAGCCACTACTCTGCCCGCGTCATCATATACCGTCTCGGTGGTGCGGCCAGTTTGCCCGCCTGTACCATCTGGATCCGGCTCGGTCCTAAGCTTTAGCTGGCCACCTTGATCGTAGGCTTCGGTAGCACCCGTGGTGCACGGATTGTCTCGAGTTTCGCCGCTAGCGTAATGGCTGTAGTTGGTGGTTTCGCCGCCGGGCAATGTTTTGCTAGTCTGGCGCAGATAAGTGGTACCGCTTGGTGCCTCGTATGTTGAGGACGTCGTCAGGTTCACGCCCGTAGGATCTGTTGTAGTAGATTGCACCAGGCCATATTCGGGATTGCTGCCGTAGTTGGTTGTGGTGGTGGTATTGCCCAACGTAGCATCATACGATGTAGTGCTGGTGGTCAGGCCGTAATCCGGCGAAATGTACTGGTTAATTGCACTGGTTTCACTGCCGCCAGGAGGCGTCATGTACAGTGTAAATGCAGGCGTGTTGGTAGTGTGGAAGTACTCAATGCGCAAGCGGTGCGAATTGGTGTCGGTTGCCCCGTAGGTAAAGTACGTATTTGCTGGGTGATACCGAGCAACGCCATCGTTCCAGTCATCGAATAGCAGTTGGTCGTCAATGTAAACCCGGACACCGCCATCTGAGTAAACTCGGAAGTTATAGGTTCCGGTGGCTGGGAACGTAATACGTCCTGTGCCACGGAATCCCCAGTTTGTGGTGACACCTGCAATTGGCGGCGTGCTAAACGTAGTGCTCAGGTTAGTGTTGGTGGCGCCACTAAGATTGGTGGTATGCGCTTTGGGAGCCCCAACCAATGACTTTGATGCTGTGTCGTAGGTGTAGTACGCCGTGGCCGGGCCAAACATATTTTGATCGTAGGCTGTGTCGCTACGAGACACCTGACTTACGTACGCGCTAAGTGGTTTACGGTCAGTGCCATAGTAGCTGGCTGGCGCAGGGCCGTATTGGCTGATGGCGCGATCTTCGTCATCATAAATAGTAGTGCTCTTGAGGCCGGTTTCGTCAGTAGTGCTGAGTACCAGGTCTTTTGTTGCGTCCCATTCAGTGGTATCGGATAGGTTAGCTACGTCAGTATCTTTGGTGGTACGGAAGAGGCTATCGTATTCTACGCGGCGCGTGAAACCATTTGGTTCGCTTGCACCCGTCATGTGCTGCTCGGTGGCCCCATAAAATGTTCCATTTCCGGCGTAATAGTCAATTGTGTGCTGGGTGCGATTTGCGCCAGCAGTTGCTGCAGGCTGAGTAACACTTTTTGCCCGCCCCAAGTTGTCATAGACTAATTCGGTATTTGCTGTAGTGTCATCGTTGCGTGCTCCAGCGGCAATGGCGTCATTAGCCACAGCGTCACGAATATTTACAATGCGCCCAAGCGTGTCGTATCCATAGTCCGTAATTTCGTTGCCGGGCTGTTGCACGCGAGCCAGGTTGCCCGACTTGTAGAAGAAGTTGGTTGCTCGACCGTCGTTGGTCTTGACCGCACAGAGCATGCCGCTCGGTGGCGCTGAATCAAAACCGGTAGGAGCTACAGCACAGTTGCTGTCTCCGCTGTAGTAAACCTTGGCCCAGCGGTTGGAGCTAATTCCATCGGTAATTTGTGTAAGCTTGGATGGTGTGCCGCCGTAGGTGTATTGAAGTGCGGCAGGCTTGAGATCGTCCGTTGGACTAGTAACGGATGCTACCGTACCGTCCGTGTTGAATACATAGGTGCGGCCATCTGAATCTTGCAACGTGTAGGTGGCGTTATTGTTGCGGACTAACTGGCCATATTCGTTTACCGGCGGGGTATAAATCTTTTTATTATTGTCCCACTTGTATTCGTGTGTACTACCTGTTGAGTCCGTTAGAATAACACTGTTTTGGGTGGTCTTTAGTCGGTCATATGAGGTGTTGCCATCGGCATCAATTCCCAAGTTCCAACCTGCCGGAAGTACCGGCGCTCGGGAACTAAGCCAAGTGTTTGGCACAACTTGCTCTGCCACAGCGCCCTTTGCCCATAGGTAGATTGCGCCAGCACCAGTATTCTCGTAGTAATCCACTGTGATTGGCACGGATTGACCAGCGGTCAACGTAATTGCCGATCCGTAGGTTGGCGCCGTCAGGCCACTGTCGTTCCATTTGTTAAATACCTGCGTACCATTAACAGTAATGCGCGAGCCATCGTCACTTTGTGTTCCAAAGTAGTAGCTGCCAGTGGTAGGAGCGGTAACATAGCCCGTCCATCGTGCCAGATACTTATCGCTTGGGCTTCCTGCGGCCACCGCGTTGTAGCCCCAGTCAAAGCTAACCATTGGATCATTACGCTGCAAGAAAAGCGTGTTAGCAGCGTCGTTAAAGTCGTGCGTACCATTGTCGTTGTAGTAGCGACCGGTCAGCCCCTGGTCTTGGTTGACAGCACGGACACCCGTTTGAAGCCAGTTAGTTGGAATAACCTGCTCTGTTACGGCTCCCTTTACGTACGCTTTAGCAGAAGCAGTGTTACCGCCCTCGATATACGAAATTGCAATTGGTACTACTTGGCCTGCCGTTAGTGATATGCCGGTCGATCCAAAACACGGAGTGCCGGTAAGACAAATGTTGGTGTAATACAGGTTCTGGCCATTTACGTCCACCCACATATTGTCATCGTTCACGCCACCAAAGTAGTACGTACCGGTAGCTGGTGCCGTAAAGTACCCCGTCCACTTAGCCGAAATATTGTCATTATTCACTACACCCGAGGCCGCAGAACCAGTACCCCAGTCAAAGTTCACACTTCGATCTACACGGGTCAAGGCAGGGTTGCCCGTCCAACCGGTGTTGTTATAGTACTTGCCCACCAAACCGTTACGGGATTTAAGTGGCGAGTTGTAATCCAGGGTTACACCTAGACTGCCACCCAATGCTGCTGAGGTGTGACTACCAGAGCTTGTGCTAACATTACCCGTCGCCAAGTCGGCCTGTACTGGACCGAGCGTATCGTACGTTTGTGTACTGTCCTTACCAGTTCGTTGGTCAATACGGAATGGAACCGCTGCTCCATAGCCGCTATATACCGCCAAAGCCGGATCGTAGGTGCGTGCTTGCACGTAATATGTGGTTCCATCTTGCAAAAGGCCATCAGGAATTGTCCACTGGTCGCTATATTCAGCCTTAGAGACCATGACTGCACCACCGCAGTTACCGTTGGTACTGACACAGAAAGAGTTTTGCAGCTTTGCGCCGCTCGATGGATTAGTGTACGTGCCAGTTTTAAAAGAAACTTGTGGGTCAACGTACACTTGGTTAGTTGTAGGCGACTGAATAGTCGGTGCTGGCAACACATCAGTGTATGTGAACGATACATAGCTATTGTCGGGATCAAAGTTTTTGAATGTCGTGTTGCCACTTGTAACTTCAGTTCCCACTACCATGAGCCAGCGATTATAGTCACCAGCCGTTTGAGCTGCACTGTAAATGTTCTTTACGTCTATATCTCCAGCAGTGGTAATATTAACTGTCGACGAAGGCGTTCCCGATGTACAGCCGTATCCAAGACAGTTGGCGTAATACGCCTTAAAGCCTTGGGTAGCGGAAGTACCGGTGTAGAAACTCACGCCAGTACGTTGCGTCAGGTGCAGCGAAGCACTGTCTAGCTGTCTGCCCTTAAGGAAGCTATAGTCAGAAAAGAAGGCACCACGCCAGTTTCGCCAGATATTATTAGAGTCTATAAGCGACCCGGCATACAGGTTGCACTCGTTGGAGTAGCAAACATACCCATCGCTCTTGAAAGAGATGTAGTTACCGCTTGCGCGAGTACCGAAGGCGCTCTGCCTAACATACGTTGGGTCGACTACCACCGGAAAGGCTTTGTCAGGCAAGCCCGCCAGGTAGTCGTCGTTAACCTGCACGGTGATTTTGCCATCGGCATATGTTTGGCTAAACTTGCTGTGATCCGTTTCCAATCCAAAGTTGTTGAGAATAAGGTTGGCTGGTGCAATACCAAAGTCATTGCCTAATGCGCCCTCAATGCTGAACTGGGCGCCCGTTTTACTGCCGGTCGCCTTCAACGAAGCACCGCTCAGTGCAAACTGCACTCGGGTTGCAGACTGCTTGTTTTTGAGTATGATGTTTTCTTTTACCTGATCCGAATGAATAGTGTACTCAACGTCCACACCAGGCCACAGCTCGGGATAGCGCACGAACTGTGTACCGTCAGTGGTAGTTATGACCGGTGTAACGTTCTTGGCACCCACTGGAGAAAATCCAACCTGACTATCACCTTGCTTGATGCGCACCATACCCTCAGCGGCATCGCTGGGCGCAAATCGGGCTTGCCAGTCATTGGCCGTTACGGTGTAGGTTGTAGTGTCGGCAAACCACGACTCTACCTGTCCCCACATTTTGCCAAAAATGTTGCCCGAGTCCCCGGCGTTCCTGTCTTCTACAAGCTTGGTGTTGATCTGCTGCCAGCTACCATCTTTTTTGTAAAAACGAGGCGCCGTGTACTGCTTAACTGTGTACGAGCCGTCGGCGTTACGGTAGGTCGCAGTATCTGCGGTACGTTTGTCGGTAAGCTCCTCTGCCTTATATGTCTGCTTGCTGGTTGTAGCGCCTTGCAAGGATTCACTTTGAGATGATCCTGCACGTTGGCTTTGAATACCAAGCGAATCAAGAGCACTCGCTGAAGATTTCGCTTGATAATCCGCCGCAGGCGCATTGGCAGAATCTGTAGTAGCAATCGGGCCAGCGTAGTCTTGTTTGGGAGCAACCGGGTCTGGCGTTTCGCGGACGTGCGAATTAGCAGCAGGCTCGTGCGCAGCGGTGCGCTCTGCCTCGAGTGCATAAGCGGACGGAGCAATTATTGTCGCAGTAAAAACCGCCACCATCACTAACAGGCTTACTCTTTGATAGATATGTTTTGGCACGCTTACAGATCGAACTGTAGCGCGAAGTACCCCGGAAATCCCCACGTTTTGCTCCCCTCGGTTTTATGATTTGCCACCATCATACATGGAGCTCCCCCAGTTTGCAAACATAATTTCCTGAAAATAAGCTGCCTTCAATAGCATTGAGTGAAGTATAAAAAATAATTATAAAATGTGCGGACAGGTGCGAGCGAGAGGTCAGAAACTGACATCTGTATCGCCCGCACCTGCAGGTCATGCCACATTGTGGCGTTAGACCTTGCGCACCTCAGCTAGATCTTGTTGGCTACGGAACTGGTGTGTACGTTCCAGCCACGGATGCGCTGCTCGGACCGAAGGCCCCTTGAGTCGAGGTGCCACCCCATATGGAGTCAGCATCGGTGCCGGGACCGTACCAGAAGATGTCGTAGTAGCCATCTCCGTTGAAGTCACCCGTGAATGGAGTGTAGGTTCCGGAAACGCTCACTGAGGCAGGGCTAAAGACTCCCTTCGTAGAAGTTCCTGACCAGAGCGAGTCGCCCATGGAGCCCGAACCGTACCAGAACACGTCGCTCTTGCCGTCGCCATCGAAGTCGCCGACGAGCGGGGTGTAGGTTCCGGAAACGGTCTTGGGGTAGTTCGAGTCAAACTGACCCTGAGTACCCATGCCATACCAGACCCAGCCACTGCTTCCTGCAGCGTACCAGAAGATGTCGGTCTTGCGGTCACCGTTGAAGTCACCCGTGAATGGCGCGTACACTCCACCGACCGAGGCAGATGAAGGACTAAACGCACCACGGGATGATGTGCCGTACCACAGGCCATCCGGATTGCTGCCCGAACCGTACCAGAACACGTCGCTCTTGCCGTCGCCATCGAAGTCACCGACGAGCGGGGTGTAGGTTCCGGAAACGGTGAGCGAGTGGTTGGAGTCGAAGACCCCCTTGGTCGCTGTGCCGTACCACACCCAACTAGTACCTCCGCCAGGAGCATACCAGAAGATGTCATACCGGCCGTCGCCATCGAAGTCACCAGAGAACGGCGTATACGATCCGCCCGCTGGTACGTTGTAGTTCGAGTCAAACTGACCTGCGCTAGCGCTCCCGTACCACGCCCAGTCAGTGTCCACACCCGAACCGTACCAGAAAATGTCGCTGCGTCCATCTCCGTTGAAGTCACGAAGCGGAATTGGGCAGCCATTGCTGGAAGTCGGCCCAGTTTTTGTAGGGCAGCTGTCGCTGGGATCGGCGATGCCGTCCCCGTCTGTGTCCGAGGGTGGCGTCGGAATGGAGCCACAGGGCTGCTGACCACCAGTGTTGGTTGAGCCGAGCACGCCCAGGTTATCCCCCTGGATCAAGTTTATCCCAGCGTGATCGTAGCCGGCGTAGCAGGAGTAGTTCGTGGTGTTGTGGAACTCCACGTGAACGTGTGTTCCGGGATTGCACCCACCCCAGTTGTGGACGGTACCGATGGTCATGCCGTTGGTGATGGCACCGCTAGTCACCGCGTTGTTGAGGTGGGCAAAATAGATCCACCCAACCTGTACACCACCCACGGAGACGTTGATTCGTACGCTCTGTCCGCAACTCGTACTACTGCTTGCCCAGCTGTAGCTGAGTCCAGCGGTGGCGTAGTTCACCTTGAACTTGATCGCCGTGCCCTCCAGACCGTAAAGGTCTGTAGCCCAGTCGCCGCCGCCCGGATGGTGGTGCACCGAAGGGTGGCTGGATGTGTCGTCGTTGTACGGCGAATACACATTTGCGTCATAGGCCCACTTGCCATCGAACGGCATGCCGATGAGCGCTTGGTGTGTCGCGTCGGCTACGGCCGGAGAGCTCGTGGCCACCACCGCCGTTCCCATGCCGAGCAGTATCGCCAAGGTGGCGAAGAGTGACACGAGACTGCGTGGCAATCTCCTAGTGGATTTCATCCTGGCTCCTTCAAGCCTAGATCTGATTCTGAAGGTACGCTTCAAGTGCAGCAACCAGATTTTGGCTGCCGTGTGTTTGGTTTTCACCTCCTCACGAGATTCACTTGGTGGAACGATTATACATACAAATACTTATTCTGTAAAGTCGGCTGTTTCGGTTGTTCGTCGAAGTCTTATATAATAGATATACCAAGGAGGTAGCAATGACTGACATTACAGGAATTTTCAAAGCGTATGACATTCGAGGCAAAGTAGGCACAGAGCTGACATCAGATGTTGCCGAGCGCGTGGGCCAAGCGTTGGCCAACTGGCTGCCACAGCAAGGAACCGTAGCCGTGGGGCGCGACATGCGTCCAGACTCTGCAGAACTCGCAACTGCAGTAATCAAGGGCTTGCGCGCGCAAGGTCGCGATGTACTCGACATTGGCCTGGTCACCACCGACATGATTTATTTTGCGGTAGGTCACTTTAATTTGGCCGGTGGCGCCATGGTGACCGCCAGCCACAACCCTGGCGACGACAACGGCATTAAACTGTGCCGAGAAGAGGCCAAGCCAATCGGTCTAGACGGTGGCTTGCAAGAAATTCGCGATGCTGTGCTGGCCAACAACTTCACCGCAAACCCCACGCTAGGCCACCTGGAGCACAAAGAAATCGTGGAAGATTGGATCCAGCACGTGCTGTCATTCATAGATGTAGACAAGCTCAAACCCATGAAGATTGCCGCCGACGCTGGAAATGGCATGGCCGGCAAAATTATTCCCGAGTTGGAACCGTACGTACCATTTGAGATTACCGAAATGTACTTTGAGCTGGACGGTACCTTCCCTAACCACCTGGCCAACCCTCTCAAGTTCGAGACTCTAACTGATATGATCGCGCGCATTAAGGCCGACAAACTAGATGGCGGCATGGCCTTTGATGGCGATGGCGACCGCGCCTTTTTGGTAGACGAAACCGGTGAGGTCCTGACCGCCAGCGTTATGACCGCCATGTTGAGCGAATACTTTTTGCAGCAATTTCCAGGGTCACACATCATTTACGACGTGCGCTGCAGTCACACCGTGCCCGAAGTCATCCAGGCTGCCGGAGGCACGCCAGTTCGCGAGCGTGTAGGGCATTCGTTCATCAAGGCTACCATGCGAAAAACGGACGCACCATTTGGTGGCGAGGGCAGTGGCCACTTTTACTTCCGCGACAACTGGTATGCTGATTCTGGCCTTATTACCGCCGTTATTGGCTTGTACGTAGCTGGTCAATCGGGGCTTACATTGTCCCAATTACGTCAAAAGTACACCCACTACGTCACCAGTCCCGAGATCAACTTCACCGTCAAAGACAAAGCCACGGCAATTGAACGACTCAAAAAAGCTTTTAGCAACAACCAGCAAGACACGCTCGACGGCCTAACCGTCACCATCAACAACACCGACTGGTTCAATGTGCGCACCAGCAATACCGAACCCTTGCTCCGCCTAAACGCCGAGGCTGGCTCCGCCGAAGAGCTCGACCGCATCGTTACCGAAGTAAGCAAGCTGGTTGACGAATAAAATCAGCAGCTACAAAGAAGCCTCCCGCATCAGGAGGCTTCTTTTTTATATTCGGGTACGAGTTACGCAGTAACTTCTTTTTCGATAGCGCGGAAAATACCGTCCGGCTCGGCAATCGCCAAAGCTACGATTTCGTCGGCGCGTTCCTGGGTGGCAGCAACGCTGTAAATACGGAGCTGCGGGGCGTTGCCCGAGGGGCGCAAATGCGCAATGTCGCCATTGTCAAAGTAAATGCGCACGCCGTCCAAAGAGTTCACCTTGGTAATTGCGCCAAAGCCGTGGTCGGCCGTAAAGAACTGCGCCAACGCAGCGTAGACCTCGGGCGTATCGTGTGAATAACGAGCCACAATTGCTTTGGACACCTCTGTTGGGAAGTTGTCGATTAGTCCAGCTTGGGTGGCTCGAGCTGGCAAACCAGTAAAGATATCGGCAACCGATGAACCGGCCTCGTTTGCAGCAATAAGCGCAATCAAGATTGGCAGAACAGCGTCGCGAGTTGGCAAAGCCTTGAGCGTACCGTTACCAACTTGCAGGTCGGCACCCAGCAAGAATCCGCCGTTCACTTCCCAGCCGGCCACGCGTTGTTTGCCAGAGCTCGCAGCGTCTTCCATGGCTTCAATCACATATGGCGAACCGATTTTAGTGTGCATCCAGGCCACGTTTTGTGAGGTCAAGAACGAGTCAACAGCGTCGCTGGAGCTCACCGGAAATGCGGCAAAGTCTGCCTGCATCCAGTTAGCCACCACTGCGCCCAGCACATCGCCGCGGTGAAATTCGCCAGTTGCGTCAATCACAAACGGACGATCGCTGTCGCCATCAGTAGAAACAATCGCGAACGTGTTGGGGTTTTCTTGAGCTACCTGGTGAAAGTACGCTTGGTCTTTTGGCGTTACGTTCTCGGTATCAATAGGCACAAATACATCGGAGCGGCCCACTGGCGTCACTGTAGCGCCCAACTTTTGGAGCAAGTCTGCGATTAAATCGCGACCTACCGCCGAGTGTTGGTAGATCACTACTTCTTTGCCCTGCAGCGCCTCTGAGCCAAATACCGAAACATAGCGATCAATGTAGGTCGTGGCAGCAGTAGTGTCTTCGGCAGGCAATACAGATTCTTGGGTAAACATACCTTGGGCGTCAAATAATGATTGCTCCGCGGCCGTCTCGTATTGCTGGGCACGAACGCTAGCCACCGCTAACTTAATAGGTGCTTCGTGTTCTTTTAAGACTTCGCCGCCGCACTTGTAGAATTTAATACCGTTGCGGTCCGAAGGAATGTGGCTGCCGGTTACCATAATGCACGGTGCGTCATTTTGCAGCGCATAGAACGCCACTGCCGGAGTGGGCACCAAGCCGCAGTACACCGTTTGGTAGCCAGCGTCAGTAATTGCCTGGTGCATCGCTGCCATCACTCGCGGTGTGCTGTCGCGCAAGTCCCCTGCCAAATAAACAGGCTTACCGACCGCGTATTCGTCGTTCTCTTGTACAAACTGCAAGAATCCGCGAGCGTTAATATAACACTCCAGATCAGTCATATCTGTTACGAGGCCGCGCAGTCCTGATGTCCCAAAGGCCAGTTCAGCCGGCTCATACGTTAAAGTTTCACGTAATTGGGCCACATTACCCTCCTTTTGTCCTATTTTTGAAATCGCTTGCTGACGTCACCAACTTTTTGGCTCAAGTCTTTGCGCGCTACCAAAATACCGTTTGGCGTGTTCACAACCACAATATTGTCTAGGCCGATCACTGCCACTGGTTTGTCTTCTTGGTTCTGAATAAAAGCGTTTTCTACTTCTTCAACTTCAACCAAACCTTGCAAATTGTTGTTGGCTTCGTCTAGGTCGGCTGCTTTGTGTAGATCGCTAAAGGATCCTAGATCCATCCAGTCAAAGCTGGCCGGAACTACCAACAGGTTGTGTACCTTTTCGATCAAAGCGTAGTCAATAGAAATACTCTCGAATTGCAGATAGGTTTCTTCGTAAGCTTCTGGTGCTGCTGCGTGCAGCTTTTCAAAGCTTTCCAGCAGCTGCGGAGCGTCGGCCTGCATAGTTTCGCGGAACGTGTTGATAGAACCAACAAAGTAGCCGCAGTTCCACAGGTAGTTACCGCTTTTTAGGTATGATTTTGCGGTGTTAAAGTCGGGCTTTTCTTTGAATGAGTGCACGTTAAAAACAAATTTGTCTTCGTCGAGCAAGCCATCTTTTTGGATGTAACCAAAGCCGGTTGCCGGGTGGTCAGGCTCGACACCTACCAACACAATGCGTCCTTGTTCTTTGGAAGCCTCGGCGGCAACCTTAAAGCTGTGCGCAAAGCCGTTAACGTCACGAACGTAATGGTCGGCCGACAGAACAGCGATGGGCTCATCGGCGTCATGACGCTTGCCAATGTGATCGAGCGCCGCCAAAATGCAGTGCGCCGTACCACGACGAGCAGGTTCAACCACGAAGTTGGTTTCCGGAAATTCCGGTAGCTGCTCTTTGATGTGCGGCATCAAGGTAACTTCTGGTACTACATAAATTGAGTCAGCGTCAGTTAACTGGCGAGCCCGCTCGTAGGTGTTTTGCAGCAAAGTGCGGCTGTCACCGTTTACTTTTAATAACTGTTTTGGAAATGATGGAGTAGACAAAGGCCACAGACGCGACCCCGACCCTCCGGCGATAATTACGACAATCATGCCTATATAATACCAAAAGAGTCCAAATTATGGTGTTGTTCTTTTGGTGGGCGCGCTTTTATATCTGTTAAACCGTAGTAACGAATACATCTACTACAGTTCTGGGTCGCGGCGTTCGTGAAAGATCAGCTTGTTCATAATGCCGTAATTCCACGCCACCATGCAGACCATAGTCAGTACTTTGGCCAGCTGGGCCTGCAGCAGGAAGTGGTCATGAAGCACCCCAATAACAACATTGGTCAGCAACAAATTGGTGAACGCCAACATGGTATACCGCACCAATTGATGATGTGTCTGGAGGCCATGATCACCCTTAAAGGACCAGATTTTGTGCAGCCAAAAGCTGATCAGCAAGCCGCAGATAAAGCTGATCGTGTTGCCCACAAAAATGTTATGAGATACCGCAAATAACAGCGTAAATACCAGGAATTCCAGCACAAAGCTGCTGCCACCGGTAATCAAGTAGCGGAGTTTTTGCTGTTCAGAGACTTTACGCGCCAGGCGTTTCACAATTTGTCTCGTCTACAATAAATTCGGGACGTTTTTTGGTTTGCATAAAGGTACGGCCCAAATACTCGCCCACCAGGCCCAGCAGCAAGAACTGAATGCCCTGCAAAAATACAAATAGCACAACCAGTGACAACCAGCCAGGAATTGCATCACCGCTGACCGAAGTCCAAATAGCATAGAGCACGTACACAAAGCTAGCTGCAAATGCCAAAAACGCCATCAAAAATGCCAAACGCAAGGGCTTAATGCTAAACTGCATGACTCCACGCAGTGCCAGCGCAAGCATCTTTTTGATAGAATATTTGCTTTCGCCACTAAAGCGCTTGTCGGGTTCGTATTCGATACCCAACTGTTTAAAGCCAATCCAGTTAATATAGCCACGCAAAAACAGATTGTCCTCGTCTTGCTGATTGATCAGATTAACAATCTTGCGATCTAATAGGCGGAAATCTGCCGCGCCCTCATTTAGGTGTAAGCCTGCCAAAAAGTTCATTATCTTGTAGAACATCGCCGACGTCAGACGCTTAAAAGCGCTAATATCTTTGGTATCTTTGCGGACCGTGTAAACCACGTCATACCCATGGCGCCAGGCATCAATTAACTGCGGTAATAGCTGGGGTGGGTGCTGCAGGTCGGCGTCCATGCTAATAACTGCGTCGCCTGTGGCGTAGCGCAAGCCTGCGCGAAGCGCTGCCTGGTGGCCAAAGTTACGCGAAAAAGACACAAACTTAACATTGGCATGTTTTTCACTCAGTTTTTGAACGTTTTCCAGGCTACCATCGGCACTGCCGTCATTAACGTAAATAATTTCAAAGTCTTCGGCATGCATTACCTCTTGTACTTTGTCAAAGAGCACCGTAACATTCCCCTGTTCGTTATAGGTGGGGACAACAATGCTGATTTTTTGCTTCTTATGATTCATAAAACCTTTCTATAATCGTGACTCGTCTACGTGTTGTCGCACGTCAGAGTTATAAATCCACAGCTGTACCGGTCCGGCGGGACCTTGTATGGTGTATGTTTTGGCAGGGTCACCGTACAAAGCGTCAACCTTTTTGGACTCCAGGCAAATATCCCAGCCGTCGCGACCGGTGCCATACCAGTCCACCACCAACATAGTAGGCTTGCTGCTGTCTGGCTTGTAATCTCCAGCGTACGCTAGCACCGGCATCGGCCAGTTACAGTGCAGCACGGGCACAGCTTTGATTTTGTTGTCACTCCAAAATTCCAGCGGTGAAGCCTGCCAAAAACCGGTCAGTGCTACCTGCACATGTTCTTTTTGAGCTACCGAAATAACACTGTTGTAGTAGGCGCGTTGGCGTCCGGCAGCAGCAGCCTGAGCGGCGTAATCGTGTTGCGCACCGCGCGCCAAAATACCAAAGCCAGCAACATATACCAGCACCAACACTACTGCCAGGCCGCGCGACTGCAGAAGAGCCTTCTTTTGATAGGCGGACACGAGCTTAGCTTGATCCAGCCAGGTTCGAAACTCCGAAGCAATCAGCGGCAGTGCCGCAATCAAACAGAGGGGGATAAGTGTCATGTATCGTTGGGTGTTAGCAAGTGACCACTTACCCGACAGCACATAGAGCACAAAGGTTGCCGCAGCGCTCAGTCCAAGCACCGCCAACATATACGACTGTTGCGACGTCGCGCTTTCACGAATCCAGCGCGGCATACGACGCACGAACAACGCTACCGCCAGCATGGCAACAAGCAGGAACAACAAATGAATTACGGTGCGGCCGCCAAAGATCTGATTGAAGGTATCGACGCCCAGGAGCGCCAACAGTCGCTGTGTAGCTTCCAATACACCCTGCCAGGCACTCGGGATGCTACTAATGGCCGTTCCGCCCTCGTCAAAGAGCTTAATAACATGTAGTTTTGCCAATAGTGCCGGCAAGAAGCGAGCCACCGCAGTACTTATAACAAGCACTGCCAGCGCAATCAAAATACGTTTGCGCAAGGCTTGGTCTTTTTTGTCAGTCTGCAGCCATGCCAAAGCCGTCACCACTACCATCACCAGCATGAGCACGTAAATCATAAACTGGTCACTGGCCGCCACCACGGTATAAATAGGAGCATATAGCAAAAGCCCTAGCCATTTTCGCTGTACAATGAATCGCGCTACCGCCAGCACAAAGAGCAGCATGAGCGGATAATCAATGTTACGAATAGTCGGGTAAATAACCTGCGGAACAAACGCACTAGTACCGGCTACCAGAAATAGTGCCCCCAGACCGTACCACCGCAGATTGCGCCATGATGTAGCTGCAGCCAACAAAATAATCCAGCCAAAAATGGTCAGACCCAGCAAAATCAAGTTTAGGATAACAAAACTATGGTAGGTAAAATGCTGCCCTTGCAGCGCCAAAATGGGGATCTTAAACAGGTTACTGTGCGCCGTTCCCAAATATACGCCATCTTTTTGATAGGGCTCAGCGGCCAAATAGGTCGAAACCAATGCGTCGGAGTTATAGGCGACAGTTGCGCTGGCCTTCACTCCTGCATAAGCCGTAGCTCCCAGCAGGATTACAAGCACAACAACTGTTTGTAATTTCCAATTTTTGAGTATGGTTTTAATACGCAAGTAGCTTCTCTATATTAAATTCACCTTAACTCTATCATACACTGCCTGTGCGTCAAATTGCTTATATTTATTATTGCTGGCTTCGTTTGCTGCCCCCGTTTTTGCTTACGCTTGTAATTTTGGCAACATGGTTTTGTAATGTGTGAATACTTGCTACAATGGTCGTACAGGGTTTAAAAACAAAAAATGTACACAATTCGCAAACAACAACAGCAAAAGTCACGTAAGTCACATAATAAGAAACGCCTTATTATTCAGATTCTGGTTGTCCTAGCTGTTTTGGGCGCAATTTTTGCCGTCTTGCAGCTGACACATACCACGCATTTCTTCCAAAAACAGACACCGGCGCAAAACACCAGCGATGTCAGTAAGGGCGAAAAATCCTCTTCCTCAAAATCATCAGACAAATCATCCAACAGCAACACCGGCGATTCCACAGATAACACCGAGCAACAAACTACCGACAACGAAGATCAAAAAAGTCAACCTGGCGGCAGCAACACCAGTGCTGTTCTGGTCGCCCCTACCGGATCATTTGTGAGCAACCACCATCCCAACCTCGGCGGCTCACCAGCACCAAACGTTATCAACTCAGCATGCACCACCACAACTGGTGCTACCTGTCAGATTATTTTTACAAAAGATGGCGTGACCAAGTCACTCCCGGCGCAAACCACGGACGTTAACGGTTCAACCTACTGGTCGTGGAAATTGCAAGATGTAGGCCTCACAGCCGGCAGCTGGAAAGTTACCGCCAAAGCCGTTTTGGGCAGTCAGGTTAAAACTGCCGACGACGCATTAACACTCGAGGTCTCTCAATGATAAAAAAACTATCACTCTTAGCAATCGTTGCCGTTACGGTTTTTGGCATCGTCTTTTCGGCATTTCGATCTGCTTCGGCCGACTTTAATGCCAACAATCTGATCAGCAATGCCGCCTTTGACAATTACGGCACCATGAGCGTGTCACAGATCAACGCATTTCTAAACTCATTCCCCAGTAGCTGTATTAGTACCAACAACGGCTTCCAGGCAATCGCCCCCATTGGCTACTCACCGTCAACGAGCTATAAATACGGTCCGTATGTGAGCGCAGGCGAGGTCATTTATAATGCCGCTCAGGCCTACGAAATTAACCCGCAAGTCTTGCTGGCTACTCTGCAAAAAGAACAAAGTCTGGTAACCGGCACCGCTGGCTGTACCACCAAACGATACACAGCAGCGGTGGGCTATGGCTGCCCAGACAGCGGAACCACCCACAGCTATTCAGGTCTACATTTATATGCAATCAATGGCCAAGAAGTAACCTCGGTCAGCAGCACCTGTGTGAACAGCGCCGGAAAAGCCGGTTTCTCACAGCAGGTCATTCGAGCTGCCTGGCTGCTTAAGTTTGGTCGCATGCGCGCCGAAGGCTACACAAACTGGGCAATCGTAAAAGGTAACTGGGACAACTCTGACGATCCACAAAGCTGCTACGGTGGCCCAATGACGCAAGGAACATACGCTGTCTGCCCTAGTGGCTCAACTACCTACTATGACGGGTATCGCACCATCGACGGCACAGCCGTACACATGGACAATGGCGCAACAGCCGCCTTGTATTGGTACACACCCCATCTTTCGGGAAACCAGCACTTTGTTAGCATCTACACCAACTGGTTTGTCCCCTATAACATGAGCTTTTACGGTCAAAACGCCAATGTAAGCGTTAACGTCGGTGCTACCGCTCCCGTGTCATTCATGTACAAAAATACCGGTTCTGCGTCGTGGTATGACGACACGTCGGCCGGTGCCGCTGGAGCCAAACCTGTTCACTTGGCCACATCCGGACCACTAAACAGACTGAGTGCCTTTGGGGCAACGTGGCCCGGTAAAGCACGCCCTGCTACTACCTTTAGCGCCGTATACAATTCAGATGGCACTACCCTTGCCAGCAACCAGCACCGGGTGGACCCTGGCCAAGTCGTAAAGTTCACCTTTACCATCACTGGCGCGAATATTGCACCGGGTACATACAAAGAGTATTTCACGCCGATTGTAGAAGGCACCAGCACTGGCGAGCTACCCAATGTAGGCACTTACGCAACGATTACAGTTAACAAAAATCCGTCTTTCTCTTGGGTATCTCAAAACATGGCCTCTACCCTAACCCCGTCTGACTCCACCACCGCCTCGCTGTACTTAAAGAACAACGGTAACGTCAATTTGTACGACGACGCGTCAATTGGCTCTGCGCCTGCTGGCAACTACCCGGTACATTTAGCCACAGCTAATCCGGTTAATCGATCCAGTGTCTTTTCTAAGTCCTGGCCAAGTGCAGCACGAGCTGCCAACAAGTTTGCCGCGGTCTATGAATCAAACGGCACTACACTGGCTAGCAACCAGCATGTAGTTAAGCCCGGACAAGTTGCTAAATTTAGCTTTGCCATGAGCGCGCCGGATTCTTACGCAGCTGGCACCTATAAAGAATATTTTGTACCTATATTGGAAGGAACGTCGGGCCTGCTGCCAGACTTGGGTATTTATTATCAATTTGCCGTATCGTCCACTCCAGCTCTTACCTACACCACCAGTCCTACCAACGCTAGTTTAGCCGCCAACCAGCCCGGCACGCTCAGCTACACTATTAAAAACAGCGGTAATGCCACCCTTGCTTCGGGCACGCAAATTTTAGCCACCGATACCCTATTCAAGACCAGCGCGTGGAACTCGGACACGGTAATTACGACAACTTCGTCAGCCGTAGCTGCGGGTAGCTCATTCACCGTTAATGTGCCAGTCATGGCGCCATCACAAAACAGCACCTCTACCAGAAGCTTGCAGCTGTGGGCCAAGAGCGGCTCCACCACTATTCCCAAGTCTAGCCACACAACTAACGTCTCTGTTGCGGGCGCATCATTTAGAAGTGCCTACGCCGGTCAATCTAACTACCCAAGCTTAAGCTACAACCAAACTGGCACCGTTTCCTTTAACTACAAAAACAGCGGCAACCAACCATGGTACGACGACAGTTCATTGTCGGCAGCCACCTGGCGAGCATCGCACCCGGTACATTTGGCAACAACCGGCCCTATTAATCGCACTAGCAGCTTTGCTACCAGCAGCTGGCCTGGTGCGGCTCGTCCTGCGGTGAACTTTGCCGCCGTGTACGAAGCTGATGGCACCACACTGGCAAGCAATCAGCATGTGGTCATGCCGGGGCAGATTGCTAAGTACAGCTTTACTGTCACACCGCAAGCCAGCGTTCCTGCGGGAACATATACCGAAGCGTTCCGTCCTATTTTGGAGGGCACGGGCAATGGAACCATCAACGATGTAGGCACGTATCAGAACATCACTGTCAAACAAAATACCTATCGCCTGTCGTATGTCGGCCAGTCGGCTAATCCTACCATTAACCCTGGCAGTACGGGTAGCATGACCTTTAAGTACAAGAACACCGGCAACGCCGTATGGTACGACAACTCATCGCTCTCGAGCGCCCTGGCGCCATCCAAGACCTACCCCGTGCACTTGGCAACATCTAATCCGTTAAATCGTAACAGTGATTTTGCAGCCACCTGGCCTGGTGCGGCTCGTCCTGCGGTGAACTTTGCCGCCGTGTACGAAGCTGGTGGCACCACACTTGCCAGTAACCAACATGTTGCTCAGCCTGGACAAATCGTAGCCTTTACCTTTACTATCAGCGTACCAAACGACAAAGCCGCTGGTCAGTACAAAGAATACGTTCGGCCAATTGCCGAGGGCACACCTGATGGTTTATTCAATGACGTCGGTGCCTTCACCACTGTTATTGTCCCCTAACATTGCCCAATAGCGCTCCATATAAAAACTCCCTGCTCACGTCAGGGAGTTTTGGTTTGTTGTGCCGTATGCTTATTTACCCAGAAAGTCTCGGTAGATTTGAGCAAATGCCACCGCTTCTTTACCCCATGAGTAGCGATTGGCATACTCGGTGGCCCGTTCCGCTGCTTTGGCAAAGTCGAGCGTCTTGAGCTCACGAGCCAGCTCGTAGTAGTTAGCCGATGCGCAAAAACGCACTGCTTCCATGTCACTATTAATTTCCAGCAATGCCATAGTTGGATATGCAATAGTTGGCTTGTGGTTAGCCAAGGCTAAGTTTACCGCACCAGACGAAACGTAGGCGTAGTACTGGCGGTTGTACGGATACACCGCAGCGTCACACTCTCGAATCAACGCGTTCAAGCGATCGTCGTCTTCTACGAAACCCGTAATATACACGCGGTCCTTCAAATCTAACTGCTGAATAACATCACAGATGTGGTTCAGAAAGGCTTCGTCATTCACACCATCAGGGTGAACACCGCCCAAGATAGCTAGCTTATAGTTAGCCGGCAGGAACGGCAGCGCCTTAACAGCCTCCAACACACCTTTGGCCTCACTGAGGAAGCCCACGGTACAAAAGATGACATCTTGGTCGCTGGTGCGCAGATTACGCTTGATTTCATCTGTTTTAAGGTCAAATGACACGTCCTGAACGGGGTGACGAATAACCGTGATTTTTTCGGCAGCCACGCCGTGCGCTACCAAGTTATCGCAGGTCGCCTGATTGTGTACAATAATGCTATCGGCGTCGCGCAACGGCGCTACGTAGCGTGTAATAAATGCTTTTTCGGCACGCTTGGCCTTGGCATAGTGCACCAGGCTGCGCGGACCCATACCACCACGGTGAGCACGCTGATATTGCACCTCAGGTGCGGCATGCACAGTGACCATCACTGGTTTGCCAGCGGCATGGACCTTGCGCATGATCTGCTCTAGCTCGTCCTGTTTAAAGAACGATGTCTCGTGCTGTACGTGCAGCAGGTCAAATTCCTGTACTTGCTTAGCCAGGCGATCCATGGCCGCGTCCAGCTGCGCTTTGGGCATCACCTTGGTCTGATTAGGCGACAAGTCAAAATACTCGTTGTAGATATCATCCGACAAATGACTCATGCCCGCCACAAACTGCTCTTGGTATTTGGCAATACCGCAGTCTTCGTTATGCGTACTAAAATGCAGAACTCTAATTGGTGCCGCCATATACTTCCTTCAAAACGTTATGTACTTCGTTGAATGCTTCGTCCCACGTGGCCAGTTTATACTTTTTGGCGCGTTTGCGAGCCCGCTCGAGCTCCTTAGGCTTCAGGAGACCCTGAATAGCAGCCAAGCACTCGTCGGTTGAAACCGGGCTAAAGTAGCTCACCAGGTCACCCGCCACTTCGGGCATGCTACTAGTATTACTGCAGGCCATTGGCACGCCACGCGACACGCTTTCGGCAATCGGCAAGCCCCATCCTTCATAAAAACTAGGATATACGCTAAATAAGCAGTGCTGATACAGCCATGATTGCTCTTCGTCGCTCACATTATGCAGCATGACAAATTTGTCTTTGGTCTGCGGATCAGTGGTAATGAGTTCGTACATGTCCTCGGTACGCCAACCGCGTCGGCCAACCACCACAATTTTGGGTAATTCAATACCTCGCTGGTGGGCTAGCTTGTAGGTGTAGTACAGCAGCGTGTGGTTTTTGCGAGCTTCAATGGTGCCTACGCACAGCAGGTAGTCCTGGCCTTTTAACTTGCTTTGGGCAAAGGCCGCCTCTTTGGGCCGAACAGGCTTTGTAGCCTGAAAGTCATCGCCCAGGCGAAAGACGTCAATACGAGGAACTTTTAACTTCAGTTGCTTCAACCATTCGGTCACATCTTTTTTGGTGTGCTGCGAGATAGAAAAAAGCACTTCACAACGAGGATAAATGTTGGTACCAAAATACGTCAGGCGTTCGGTGGCATGGCCAGAATACTGAGGTGTCACAATAGGTAGCATGTCGTAGGCAACGGTACTGAGTTTTACGCCTTCGCTGTGAAGCTTTACAGCTCGATCTACCAACAGGCTTTCGTGCCAGTCGCATAAAATCAAAAGCATATCGCCTTTTACTGGTTGGATTTTTACGCGATTATCAATAACGGCAGGTGCCGGACGGCGGTTTCGCACGGCACGCAGCGCCTTACGGGGCGCACGCATTCCCTGGCGAACAACCCATGAATGATTTTCCAACTTCTTGACCAATGTCTTGGCTCCGCTAGCACGGGCTGGTGCGGTGGCTGGTGTAGCTACCGGTTCTGCATTGCGAGCATCGCGGGCAGCTATAAAGTCAACCTGGTAAAATTCCTGGCGAACGCCATCCCACTCTACAAAAACACAACCTTCGTATTCTTGCGCAAAACGCACCGAAAGTTCATCCATTACGCGCGGAACACCGGTTAAACGGCCGGTCCAGTTTACAAGTTGCGTAACATCAATTACTAATTTTCCCATGGTAGTCCTATTTACTGGTCAGTGTTGGTACACGCCTTTATTATACCTGATAGCTCAGCGGCATACGCTTTGTACGAACGCTCTATGGCATACTGCTGTGCCTTAGAGCGCATGGTGGCTAGCTTTTTGTTCTTGGCGAGTGCTTCGCCCAGGTCTTGTTCGCCCTGTAAGTGCAGGCAGGTATCGGCTGGGATCTCGTCCGACCAGCCATTCGCCCCTACACTCACTGGCACTGCCCCAAATTGCATGGCCTGCGCCGTGCCTGGTACGTTACTGTTGTCACCCGCACCGTCTGAGTCATCGGCAATATATGACAGTGCGCTCAGTGCATCCATGTAATCCAGGTCGGTGGGCTGCTCCAGTTCTTCGGCAAGGTTCAAAGAAACTTCGGCTGGGATAATTTGCTGGCGGAAACCGTCTGTTTTGAGCTTGGCAAATACCTGAGCATCATCAACGGAACTGGTAATCATACCGACTGTTTTAGTGGTATCAGGCAAGATGTCATCGTACACCACGGGTGCGGATGGCATGGCCAGGTAATATACCGGCACGCTAAGGTTTGCCTTCTGCATGATTGCTTCAACACGTTTTTTAGCGGCCTGCGTAAACACTACCACGGCTTTTTGATTAGTGACCAACGATACAATACCTTCGGTGTCAGGACCACCATATTTGGCGTCTAACTTTTTCTCTAGTTCCAGGCGCGATTTGTCGGCCAGCGGCTGATCGCCAGCACACAAGGCTTGCCAGGCGTCATGCAACACTGTGTCGTGCAGCACGGCGATGCCCGGCTGAGCCAATGCGGCCAACAAGGTCTTGGCGCAGTGCTTGGTATTGCTGAGGTTATACACGGTGGCGCTGTACTCGCTGGTGTCAATTTTGGCCCACCGTGAGATATCCGTAACCGTGGTAGCGTATGGCAAGTAGTTCACCCGAGGGTCATCGGTGCTTGCGAATGCCTCAATGAAATATTCGGCTTGCACCATGCGGCTCAATTCAGCATGGGCGCTTACCATGTGGTAGCCCACGCTGCGGCCGTGCGACGGATCGGGACCAAACACAGCAACACGCGGCTTGTTGTGGACCACGGCGTGATCGGCAGAAAAGAGCGCATCAACGGTCATAGCGGCTGTTCGAGTCCACACGTAGCGGTTCAATAATGTTTTGTAGTTCTTCTTGTTTGGTTTGTACGCGGGGTCCAACACGTTTTTTAAGGCGACGGTAATATCGGTAGTGCTGCGTGGGTTAAAGAATACAAAATCTTCGCGTGACATTTCGCGGAAAACACTGATGTTAGAGCAAGCAATTGGACGGTCTTTTTCTACGGCCTCCAAAATAGGCAAGCCCAGACCTTCGTATTCAGCTGGAAATAGCAAGGCTTCACAGTTTTGGTACAGATAATTTAGTTCTTCGCCTTTAATGTTGCCGGTAAAGATCACGTTTGGTGACAATTTACTCAGCTCCACAACCTCGTGTTCTTTAAAGTAGGAGGTAATCACCAGGGCGTACTTGTTGTCGTGGGCGCGGTTAAATTCCTCAAAGCCCACAATTCCGCGGCGGTTGTTTTTGCGCAAATCATTGCCTGTTGGCATCAAAATAAATGGTTTGGCAATGTCTACTTTGCTGGTTTTGTCGTTGCCGTGGTTAATTGGTCCGCCGTCGATATTCTGAATACGATCTTTGTCGACGCCCAAATATAACGCCAGGTCGTTGGCGCCCGTCTGGGAAATCGCCAGGTAGCGGTCTGCGCGCAGAAGCTCAGAAAACTTACTAAAGTATTCGGTGCGTGTAATAGGGTTCCCCAGATACAAGCGGTGGAACATCAACGGAATGAGGTCGTAGTACAACAACGTGTTGCGAACACGATCGTGTGTAGAGAATGCCGAAAATAGCTCGCCTTGCAACAATGACAGCACCACATAATCGGCAAGTAGGTCCTGATCTTGGCCTAGAACCTCCTGCAAATATGCGTCAATAACCGTGCGGTTGGTCTCTACGATTGTTTTGTCGCCAATGACGTTTGGCAGCAGGTCCAGGTCAACTAATTTTGCCTTTTTGACCCCTTCCTTCAGGTGAGCACGCATCTCGGGATCTTCTTTGGATTCTTGCAAACCTTTGGAAAACACAATGTGCATCGCCTGCCAATAGTGATGCTTGTTGTTCAACTTTTCCAGAGCACGCAGCAATTCAAATGAGTACTTGCCCATACCACGATGCCAGGCGGGCGTCTGAAATACCTGTCCGTCTACTATCAAAATTCGTTTGTCAGTCTGTGCCATGTTATCGTACCTTCCTTAAAACAGTTCGGGCTGCCTTGGCTGCGCGGTTCCGGCCTCCCATATACAAACGGTATGAAAGATTGTCGGTCGCTGATTGGTTGTAGCGTGCCAGGTTTTGTTCATCGGCCTTGTGTGCTCGTTCCAATAACTCGGAACTAGTGGCCGGAACTGTTGAAACCGCCTGAGGCTTAAAGGCGTTTTGGCTCTTTAGCTTGGCAGCGATACCGCGGTCCAACCATAGCAAACGTAGCCGTACGGTGCGTTTTAGGTGGCGACGCAGGGGCGTCACTTGGTCCAATGTCGCCTCCAAACGACGAATTTGCTCGTCCTTTTGCTGCCCTTCTTTTTCGAGTTCGCGAATCTTTTGTTCCAACTTGGCTCTGTCGTCTTGCTTATGCATCGTCTTTCTCCGTTAGTTCTGCCGCCACCCGGTTCTGGGATAGTATAGTGGTGAGCTTGGTTGCTGCCTTATCCCACGAGAACTGCTCTATCTGTATTATACCCTTTTTAGCCAGCGATTTCCGCTGTGCGGCTGTTAGTTTTGTGGCCTTTTTGAGCGCGCTGGCAATGTCGTCGATATTGTATGGATCAAAATAGATACCTGCTTCGCCAGCAACTTCGCGTAGGGCCGGGGTGTCAGACACCAATACTGGCACTTCGCTGGCTAATCCTTCAGCGGCCGGCATGCCAAACCCTTCGTGAATCGACGGCTGCACCAGCGCAAGCGCACCGCTCGCCAAAATGCCGCAGTCTTCATCGGGTACAAATGTTTGGGGCTTAATAATCGACACTCCTGCTTTGCGGGCATCATCAATTTCGGCCAAAACGTCTTCGTTCAGCCAACCGCTACCGCCAATAAGCACCAGGCTCAAATTGTGAGGCATCTGGCGAAATGCCTGCACCAAGCGTTTGAGGTTTTTGCGAGGCTCAATATTACCAATAAAAATAAAGTAGTCCTGCGTAATGCCGTACTTCTTTTTGGCTTTCGCGATTTCTGCGACTGTATGCTTACGGTAGTTGCGCGTGTCCATGCCGTTATATAAGGTAATAACCTTTTCGTCTGGCAGCTTGTAGTAATCCAGAATTTCTTTGCGCGAACTCTGGGATACGGTGACCACATAGTCTGATTGAGCAATAAAGCCAGGACCTTTAGTTTCCAGGGCGCGCTGGTTGCGAGGCGCTACCGTTTCAGGAAAGAGCACATAAGCAATGTCGTGAATGTACGTAAATGACACCGATTTTTTGGTGGTTGGCCAGTTTTGGAAGTTGCCAAACAGGTACACACCGCGGCCAAACAGTAGATCAAGCGGTGGCAATAGGTGGAATTTCATAAGACCGCGCATAATGCGTGCCTTAATATACAAACCTTTGCGCGTACAGCTTTTGAGGCCCGGCCATCGGTCAAGCATAGGCAGACGCTTGTAGGGCGCGATCAATACAATTTCGTACTCAGCCGTGAATTGTTTGTTCTGCGCCAGCGCGCTTACCAAGCCCACAATCGAATGCGCCACACCGCTGGGGCGTTCCTCGACTAGAGGGAACGCCTCGACAAAAAACTTCTTCTTGGGTGTATCAGCTCGCGATTGCATACACCGCCATGTTACTTAAACGCGGCCAGCAGCTTGGTTGCTGAGCGTTCGCCTTTTTTAACCAAACTACACATCTCACGCAACTGACTGCTCTTGAAGTCTTCGGGCTTAGGTAAGCTCGTCTTTCCCTGCTGGTAGGACTCGCGCTCGCCGCGCTCTACAGCCTGCAACAACCATAGCAGCGATACAATATCATCGTCCGTTGAAACAGGACCTGTGTAACCGTAATCGATAAGCCATGCGCCTTGTTTGTTGAAGATTACGTTCCAGGAGCGAACATCGTTGTGGTGTAATTTGTGTTCTTCCAGAGAGGAAAGCGTCTTCAGGATGTCTTTGGCAATCTTGTTGATTTCCGAGGCGGTTAGCTTTTCTTGAACGTCGCTCAACAAGGTGCCAGGAATACGCTCGACTACCAGCTTAGCCTCGTTCTCGTTAATTTCAAAGTCAATTAACTTTGGTGTGTGGTAGATTTTGTGGCGCTGCAACACATTCACATAGGTGTTGATTTCGGTCATGATCTGGTAAAGGTTGTCCGGGTTAATTTTGGCAGAGATGCCGTATTCTTTCACAATGTAGTCATCTGCAAAGAAGTACTTGCGGCGAATGTCTTTGCGGTGCGCCAAGGGCGATCCCTTGTAGGCTTCAATAGACGAGTTGTCGTAGCCATAGGTATGACCCGCAACATGTACCACTTCTTTTTTGGAAATAACGTACAACGGACGAGTGCGTGATGAGAGGTGATTGCCAAAATCGCCAATCTTCTTAATGTCTACGTCTTTGCGGACGAGTGCAAAAATATCTAACTCATCGTCTGGCTGCGTTGGGTCCCAGAACAAATTCTTGTCCTCGCCCTTTTTAGCTAGCTCTACAATAACCACTGGAATGCGGTCCATCAAATCTTTGATAAGTTTTTGAGTGTACTCCAGGCCGTGCACGTGGGTAATGTGGTGGAATACGCTCAGAATCATAACGGCGTCAAACTCGCCACGGCGAATGTCCTTAACTGTTTTGTCGGTAAACTCTTTGGTTTTGAAGGCAACTTCCAAGCCATTAATCTCGCCGATCAATCGTGAAACTTCGGCATTTTTAGCGTTAAACTCCCAGCCTTCAACAACAGCGCCGCGATCAGCCAAGTAGTACGACATGTAGCCCAGTGATGACCCAATATCCAAAATACGCTTTCCGGCAACTGGCTGCAGGGCATTCTCTATAGCAATACCCCGGTCATGTGAGGTACGGCGTGGACTATCAATAACATTTGCTACACCGTATGCAGGTTGATAGGGCTCGACTTCTTTGGAGAGTGCTCGCAAACGATCCAGACGAGAGTCGCGTGAGGCGAGTTGCGTCTGGATAGTCGACAGTTCATGATCCATTTTGGCAGACACCTTTTCAAGCTGGTCCTCAATGCGTCGAACGCGTCGAATGTGCTCAGCAAGCTGAGGAGCTAATCGCTTTACTGCCTTTTTTGCTAACTTTTTCATCTCGCCTTAAACTCCTCTTTGGTTACTTATAGGTAAATGTGGCGCCCGCACGCACAGTGTACGGATTGTTATCTGTTCGGGTCATCTTAAATGATGCTGCGTCCGGCCAACGATCACTAACGTTCGTCGCTTGATCGTGCGCAATCGTACAATCTACGTAATACTTGCCTGTATTGAAAATGTTTGGCACCGTCCATGTTAACGAAAATGCCTCTCCCGCAGCCAATGGCTTCACTTTTTGGTTTAAACGCACGGTATTCGTGCCGGTTAGCTGCAGGAATTCAGAGTTCTTAACCGAAAATCCAAAAATTGGGAAATCAATATCCTTTATGGCCTTACCAGAAGCATGTATAACAATGCTCTCGGGTTCCCCAAGTTTGTCATTGGGGCCAAATTCCGTTTTGACGCTCGTCCATTTTGCCCAGTTGTCACCCCAGCGTTCTTCACCGCTTGGCGAAAGCTTGCCTTTTTTCTTAGGCTCGTCATTATCTGAATTATTGTTGTCCAAGAATAGCTTGCTGTACAGGACGGAAATATGATTAGCTGTGCCGATTTCAACGATTTCGCTCTTATCAATCAGTAGTGCCCGATCACAATATTGCTGCACTGCCGCCATATCGTGACTCACAAAGACAACCGTCTTCTTGTTTCGCTTTAGGCGCTTAAAGTATTCAAAACATTTACGCTGGAAGTCGGCATCGCCCACCGCCAACACTTCGTCTACGAGCAAGATGTCAGCATCAGCAATGATCGCCACCGAAAATGCCAAGCGAACCTGCATACCGGACGAGTAGTTTTTGAGCTGTTTGTCCATAAAGCGCTCGAGCTCGGCAAACTTTACGATGTCATGGTAGCGGGCGTCAATTTCTTTTTTAGAGAAGCCTAACAGAGCACCGTTGAGGTATACGTTTTCGCGGCCAGTTAGCTCGGGGTTAAAGCCAACACCCAACTCAATAAACGGTACTAATTTACCGTTAACCTTAATCTTGCCTTTGGTTGGTTGGTAAATGCCAGCCAACATCTTTAGTAGCGTGCTTTTACCGCTACCGTTGCGGCCAACAATACCAAAAAATTCGCCTTCTTTTACTTCAAACGAAATGTCCTGCAGAGCATGTTGCATTTCCACACGCCTGTCGGAGCCTTTGAACATGCCGGTAAACAGTCGCTTAACTGAATCTTTCTTTTCGTGGGGCAGTACAAAGTTCTTGTGTACACCATCAACGGTAATCGCCGTTTTTTGTGATGCAGCTTTGGTCTTATCTTTGGCAGCCATACTAAATCTCCTCCGCAAAGCGCTTTGAGCGGCCCTTAAAGTAGAACACGGCGGCCACCGCTGTTACGATAACGATCGAGATAGGAATTAAGCGCATCCAGCCGTTGCTGTACAGCGAACCCATAGTTGGCGTTTGGTGAGTGATCAGCGAATAGCGCATGTCCTGGGCAATTTGCGCCACAGGGTTCAACATGAGCAACTTGGCGGCTTTGTCGGGGATAGCCGTAATAGGGTAAATGATCGGCGTGGCGTAGAATGCACCCTGCATAACCACTTCCCAGACGTAGTTGATATCACGTAGCTTTACGTATAACGCACTTAGTAGGAAGGCCAGCGCCAGTGAGAATACAAACAATTCCAGCACCAATAACGGCACAAAGACGATTGTCCAATGAAGATCCACATGCAAGAAGGCCATAAAGACAAACACAACCACGAAGTTAATTGCCAGGTTGATCAGTGCCGAAAACGAGCCGGCCAACACAATGACGTACTTAGGGAAATTGATCTTGCGCAGCAAGTCGCCCTTGCCCACAATAGCGCCGACGCCACCGATGGTAACTTCCGAGAAGTAGTTCCACAGCACGATACCTAGCAACAGGTAGATTGGATAATGCTCAATGTCGCCGCCAAATTTCAGGAAGCGGACAAACACCATGTATAAAATGACAAAAAGAGCGAGCGGACGCAAAAGCGACCATAGGTATCCCAGGAATGACCCTTGGTAGCGGAGTTTAAAATCCGTGATGACCAGCTCGCGAAGTAAAATCGTTGAATAGCGATATCGCTGTAGTATTGTTCTTTTCACGTTATATGTAATTATACGGCTACTTGTCCCTGTACGGCAAGAATAAAAAGCACAACGCGCCATCTTCACCCCAGTTTTAGCCGCGTCATAAAATTGACTTAAGCATAAAAATGTTGTACTATTATTTATATGAACTTCGACCCTACTCTCACCCACATCGCCCAAACCGAGACCGACGTTATCGCAACCGCACCACGCGAATATGTAACCACTGTTGCACCTCCTAGTTTGAGTGCTGAAGACCTGCAAGCAGAAGACATTAAAGAAGTTAAAGAAGAGCTCAATTTTGAGCCCTTTATTGATAAATACGAGCCAGTTCTGGACAGCATCGTCGTCAAATGTACTGACTTTGCCATTGTTAACGAGAGACAAGAAGTGCTTATCGGTACTCGCAAAGCCGAGCCACAACCTGGTGACTGGGTTTGCGGCGGCCGTAAACGCGCCGGCGAAAGCAACGCTGACTCAGCACGCCGCATTCTAAGCCGTGAGCTCAAAATGCCTGAGCTGCGCGACCCCGAAACACCGTTGCCCGACGGTATGCGCAAAGTTGGTCACTATGACTTTGTCTGGCATTCTCGCCAACAACCAGCCACCGTCAAAGAGGACGGCAGCGAAATCAAAGGCTGTCACACCGCCTCAGACCTAATGATCTTTCCTGTGTCATCCGCACAGATCGACACCGACAAGTTTGACCCGGACGAATACTCAAATCTGCGCTGGGCCGATCCGTTGGAAATCATCGACGCGCCCGAAGGCACCTACCACCCCTGTTTAGTGGACATGATGCGCGACACCGTCGAAGCTATGACCCATCCTGAAGCTCCTGAGTCAGTCGAAGAAGACAAGTTGCGCACCCTGGGCGCCATTGCCACGCTACAAAAGCACTTGCGCGACCTAGAGCAATAACCAAAAACAAAAAACCGGCCCATACGTGAGAGCCGGTTTTTTGTTGTCTGAACAACGATTACTTACGGTCGTTTGTCCAGAGCTTGAGGTCTTCGTCGACCATTTCTTTGATCAAGTCTTCGAAGCTGGTGCGTGGCTCCCAACCAAGTTCTTTCTTGGCCAGTGAGTAGTCGCCCTTCAGTTCTTTGATTTCGGTTGGGCGGAAGAATTTCTTGTCTACAACAGTGTATTCTTTCCAGTCCAGGCCAACGTGATCAAAAGCGGCGCGCAAAGCGTCTTCTACAGAGTGTTCGGTGTTAGTACCGATCACGTAGTCTTTTGGCTTATCCTGCTGAAGCATCAGCCACATAGCCTCTACGTATTCACGAGCATGACCCCAGTCGCGCATGTTGCTAATGTCACCCATGTGCAATTTGCCGTCTTCGCCGATTAGTGGTTCACCGGCTTCGTTGATTGGCTGGTGGTCAGCGTCAACACCGTTCTTGATACATGCAACACCTGCGGTAATCTTGCGGGTTACAAAGTGCAGTGAACGGCGTGGGCTTTCGTGGTTGAACAAAATACCACCACAAACGAACATGCCGTATGACTCGCGGTAGCAGCGGATCATCATGTGTGCGTAAGCCTTAGCGATACCGTAAGGGTTGTTGGCGTCAATGTGAGCATCTTCGGTTGCTGAACCTTCGATGTTACCCAGAATTTCACGGCTGGTTGCTTGGTAAATACGTGCGTTTGGCGCGTACTGGCGGCAAGCTTCAAAGACACGCACTGGACCCAGAGCGGTTACTTCGCCGGTGTACATTGGGTGGCTCCAGCTGTCTGCAGGAATAGACATGGCTGCAACGTTGTACACTTCGTCTGGCTGGTGTTTTTGAATGACATTCTCGATGCTACGAGCGTCGGTCAGGTCGGCAGCCTCGATAGTAATCTTGCCGTACAAGTGCTTAAGGTTTGGATGGCTATAGTTCGTGCTGCGACGAATAGTACCGACAACTTTGTAGCCCTTTTCGAGCAACAAGTCTGCCAAGTACGAGCCGTCTTGGGCGGAAACGCCAATAATCACTGCTGTTTTTGCCATAGTGGTGTGAAATCCCCTTTATCGTTATACAAATATCGGATAGTAATGTTTACATTTATACCATACGTACAGATGCCGGCAAAGGCAATAGCTGTTTTTACATCATGATGCGTATGACGAAACCTTTGCTGTACAATAAAACGTATGCAAACAACGAAATCTATCTTAGTCACTGGTGTCAATGGATTTGTCGGGCCGCACTTGGCTCGCGAATTAACTAAGCGCGGAGCTCACGTCATTGGCGTGGGATACGACACATCACTGAATCCCAACCTTTCTGCTACCGAAGTAGAGTACATACAATGCGATCTTACCAAGCAAGAAGATGTGGCTAAGATAGATTTTTCTACGGTTGACGCCGTTATCCACCTCGCCGGTCTAGCCTCTCAGGCAATGTCATTCGAGCAGCCTGCCAAATTCATCTCTGCCAACAGTGCCATGCTTATTAACCTCTTCGAGGTTGCCATGAGCCAAGAGCTGCAGACCAGGCCCCGATTCGTAGTGGTAAGCAGCGGTGCCGTGTACAGCAGCGACCAGTCTATGCCTATAACCGAACAGAGCAAATTGGCCGACAACTCGCCATATATTATCAGCAAATTACTCAACGAACACCTCTGTCACTACTACCAAAAACGCGGTTTTGAAACGATTACTGTGCGCCCATTCAACCACACTGGCCCCGGCCAAGGTCCTGGATTCTTGATTCCAGACCTTACCGCACAAGTATTAGCGGTAGGCAAAGGCGGCACGGTTAAAGTTGGCAACTTAACTACTCGCCGTGACTACAGTGACGCCCGTGACATCGTGCGTGCTTACGCTGACTTGGCGCTCGCCGACAAAGTCGAGCAAGACGTCTTTAACCTATGCTCGGGCGTGTCTCGCTCGGGTCAGGAAATCCTGGAACTTATTACTCAAGCTGCCTACGGCGACAAAAATGCGGTGAATACTGAGGTTGATCCACAAAAGATTCGCCCCACTGATCCGCCTGAAATTTTTGGCGACAACAGCGCTATTAAAAACGCTGTGGGCTGGCAGCCAACCATCGACCTCGAAACCACAATCAACGATTACGTTTCGTGGCTGCAGACTTCTCAGAAATAGTCGACTGCGCACCCAGTACCAATCCCGCGAGCAACCACCACTGGCAGGCAACTGCCTCATTGCTCCAGGTGTGCAAAAGCATATTGGTTAGTACGTACGACCAGAATGTCGCCAACAACACCGTGCCCAGCACCGTGCGTCGGGTCTGCCACAGCCCCACATATATCAGCGCGTTCATGCCGACAAATAACGCCAGCCCAATTACGCCCACTTCATACCCTACTTGCACATAGTAGTTTTCGGTCAAAAAGCTGCCTTGCGGATTTTGAATCGAGGCCAAGCCTGCTGTTCCCGGACCATGTCCTAGCGGCTGGTTGATAATACCCTCGATGCCTTGCTTAACAAAAAGATAGTGGTATTCGTTGGAATCAATATCTTTGTCATTGCTCGTGTGGCTAATGTAACTCTGAACGAATGGCGTGTTTCGTTGCGCATGGGCAACTGCCCCCAAGCCCAGCACCGCAATTAAGCACACGAACCAAAACCGCTTAACAAAGCGGAGCAGAGCCGTGTGATAGTTCCAGGCCAATGCCAAAACAACTGCAATCAGCGCGCCCATCCAAGCACTTCGCGAAAACGTCCACAAGAGCGCCAAGCTATACAAAGCGAACAAAGCAATTAACGCGAGCTTGTGTTTGAACTCTTTTACTTTTGCCCATACCAACACCGTCAGCGTCATCGGAACAATCAAATAGGCCCCCAGTGCATTGGGCTCACGGAGCGTAGACATAATGCGCGGAAATCCCACTTTATCATCAATAAAGAAGTTCGGACGTACGCCCCGCTCGATGCTATAGCCTACGTGCTTCAAAATATCTGGCGGCAAGAAATACTGGACCACGCCAAATAGAGCCACCACGCCGCTAATACCCAGCACCCAGGCAATCAACGTACGATTTTTATAGAGGTCAGGCTGGAGTAAAATTGCCGAATATCCCAGCAAGACCAGCGCTGGCAATCGTAAGTTATAGACCATGCCAAGTGTGGCACTTTGTTTGTAAATATCCGGATGAAATGCCCATAACAAGACGTGCATCGCCGCATATGCAGCACTCACCACAAACAGCCATTTATACTGCCGGGTTGCTCTACCCGTCCCCCAAACTAAACAAATCGCGAACAAAACCGCCATTGCTAGTACGACATCTTTGGCAATCTTCCAAATGTCCAAACCGCCCGTGGCTAAACTTAGCGATTGCGCCAAGAAAATATGAAATGGCATGTACGCCAGTAACGCCAGGCTTGCGTAATATGGAATTCGTTTTGCAGTCTGCATTTTCTAGTATAATTATAGCAATGAACAAGCCACGCCACCACATTGTTATCGACGCTCGTATTCGCCGCTCATCAACTGGTCGATACGTTGACCGTCTGCTGGAGCACCTACAGAATATCGATTCATACCACCGCTACACCGTTTTGGTGCAGCCCGACGACCCTTGGGAACCAAAGGCGAGCAATTTTCACGCGATTCCCTGCCGATATGCACAATTTTCGCTCAATCCGCTAGATCAAATTGGATTTGCATGGCAGCTTTACCGCTTAAAGCCCGATATGGTGCACTTTAGTATGTCCCAACAACCGCTGTTATATTTTGGCAATATCGTTACCACCTCGCACGACACTACCATGTATTATTTTGTGCGCCGCGGCAAGACACCTCTGTTGTTCTACAAAATCAAAATCTGGCTTTACCGTTTTTTGGTTTGGCAGGCGCACGTTAAATCAAAGAAAATCATTGTACCTACCAAAACCGTAGCCAAAGAGTTTCAAAAGCTGCAACCCTGGACGGCCAAAAAAATGGTTGTTACCTACGAATCCAGCGAACCACCACTGCCCATGCCAGCCGAGCAGCCCCAAAAAGTGCCAGCTGACGCCGCGTTTATCATGTACGTCGGCACGGCCTTTCCGCACAAAAACCTGTCCGGTCTGATCAAGGGCTTTGAGATTCTGCACCAGGCGCACCCCGATCTTACGCTGGTTATTGCCGGCAAGATCGAAAAGCATTATGACGAGCTCATGGATTGGGCGGCGCAGCGCGACATCCATAAACATATCATTTTTACCGGTTTTGTATCTGATGCCGAGCTGAAGTGGCTCTATCAACACTGCCAAGCATATGTGTTCGCCAGCCTCAGCGAAGGCTTTGGTCTACCCCCACTGGAAGCCATGGCTCACAAAGCCCCAGTAGTAAGCAGCAATGCCAGCTGCATGCCAGAGGTCTACGAGGCCGCTGCGCACTATTTTAATCCGCGCAGCCCCAAAGATTTAGCTCAAAAAGTTGCCGAAGTTATCGACAACCCTGCCCTCAAAAAAGAATTAATTGCCAAGGGTCAGCAGCAACTCAAAAAATACTCGTGGGAGCGCATGGCTCAAGAAACGCTTATCGTCTACAAAGAAGCATTAGGCGAAGAAACCGACATTTAGGCGTAGCGAGCCTGTTATTCAGCAGGTTTAAGAACAATGTGTCGGTCGCGACCTTCACCTACCGACTCGCTCACCAGCCCCAGTTCCTGGGCAAGCTTATGAACCACACGACGGTCAACAGCGGTCATAGGGCGTAGCTCCATCTCTTGGCCAGAGTCCCGAACGGATTGCGCCCAATCTTCAGCTTTTTTGCGCAAACGATCAGCGCGTTGCTTTTTGTATTCGGCAACATCCACGTTTACTCGAGTGTATTCGTAGCCTTGATTTTTGAGCGCGTTACTTACCAAGAATTGCAAGGCGCGCATTGTGTCGCCATGCTGCCCAATCAAGAAACCGTTTAAGTGTGTCGAAGGAACTTCAAGTTCAATTACATCGTCTTCGCTCGTTGCGTGGACCTCAGTATTGAGCCCAAAGAACGACAACACATCTTCCAGATACTTCTTTGCGTAGACAATTGCTTCTTCCACTTTATTTCCTCCGTTTTTTACGGTTCTGGCTCGAGCCCTTCTTCTTGGCTTTAGCAGCAGGCTTTGGCTCGCTTACAATTTCGGCCTCAACAGCAGTTTCTGCAGATTTCTTTTTGGTGCCCTTGCCGTCGGCAACAGTTTCAAGTTCTTCTTTGTCTTCACGCAAGACAATTGACTGCTGGATGTAGGCCACCAGACCACCAACTAACCAGTACAGGCTCAACGCAGATGCAATATTAATAGTGAACAAGAAGATCATGGCTGGCAAGAAGTAGATAGTGGTGCGGCTAATAGCAGCATTAACCTCTGATTGGTCAGCCTGCTTACCTTCACCAGCTCCCTTCAGGATGTCGCGCAATTTGCGAGCTTCTTTGTCAGTTGGAATCAACTGTTTACTCTGGAAGAACTGCACCACCGCACTAGCGGTAACGATAATCAGCGCTGGCCAGTAAATCCCGTGACTACCGACGGCGCTCTTGGTCAGGTCAACCAGACCGAACAGCGTGGCGTCAAACGCGTGGATATTGTCCGAGATATGCTGCATCCAGCTAAAGTGCTGCAAAAATGGGTAGGCAAAGTCAAAAATTGCGTGCTGGTCATGCACTAATTTGTTAAGACCGCTGTACAAACCTAACAAAATGGGTAGCTGCAACAGCGTAAGACCAATTGAACTGAAGGGATTTACGCCATACTCTTTATAGAGCGCCATGGTCATGACGGACTCTTTCTGACGATCGCCCTTAGTGGCGGCCTTGATCTTGCGCAATTCCGGTTGGATTTTGCGCATCACCTTTACTTGATGCAGCTGCTTCTTGACCAGTGGCCACATAAGCAGGCGAATCAAAATGGTAAACAAAATGAGCGCTAAGCCAAAGTTGTGACCCGGCAAAATGGCATATATAAATACCAGGACGTTAAAAATCGGCTGAACAATAAGTGTGGTAAACATTATAAAATCATAACTCCTTAGATTTAACTATAGCATGAGTACCTGGAGACACGGGAGTATTCGGCTGTACAATCTTAGCCTCTACAAGCTTATCCCGGACACGTTCGCGCAATTCCTGCGCGTCCATGGTAGCCAGTTGGTCACTATACACGGTATACACGATATCATACGGCTGCGTCATCGCGTACTCATATAGCCGGGCGGTTTCGTAAATGCGGCGGCGAATACGATTGCGAACTACTGCCGATTTGTGGACCTTTCGACTCACCACCACCGCCAAACGGTAGTGTTTACGACGTGGATTAGCGACAAACTTAAGCGAACCATACGCACTGCGGATAGTTTTTCCGTGTTGATACACAAAACGGAGGCTCCCATGCCCATGAAATCGGTATTTGCGATTGATCATATGGTGGCAGCCCCCGTTAATCTTACAATTCAGGCGTAAAAATACGACTTGAATTTTAGTGAGTCAAGCGTGCGCGGCCCTTGATGCGGCGGCGTTTGATAACTGCACGGCCGGCGCGGCTTGCCATGCGCTTCATAAAGCCATGGACGCGTGAGCGGTGGCGCTTCTTTGGTTGATACGTTCGTTTTGGCATACTGGTTCCACTTTACAACAAACGGGGGTCATACGCAAGTAATCTTGCCCTACTCCCCGGATGTAATTACATGTTTTGGTTGCTATTTGGTGAAAATAACAATGTTTACCCCCTCATATTAGCATAGTTATCCACTTTTAGCCAAGCATTTTCCACAGTTTCCCAGATGAGATGTGAAATTGGGGATAACTTTTTGCATAAAAAATAAGTCCGTGGTATTGCTACAAAAAGGTGTGGAAAAGTGTGGAAAACTACGCTATATTAGGGGTATCAACAAACTATCTTTGAGGGATGAGAGGGTATGCAGCAAGACACCTTGTGGCAAGCAGTCTTAGGTGAAATCGAAATTTCTGTATCACGCGGAAATTTTGTGACATGGTTCAAGAACACTGCGCTCCTCCGCCTAGACGACGAAAGCGCCGTCATTGGAGTGCCAAATGTTTTCATCAAGCAACAGCTTGAGCGTAAATATAACGACTTAATTACGCAGACACTCCGCAAAAATGGCATTGAGTCACAGCAAGTGACCTATAAGATTCATTCACCGCTCAGTCGCACTAAGCAAGCCGATGATCCGGTAGTACTGCAGCCCACACCATCCAAGGCCACTGCCCCTGTTGCTAAGCCCCAGACCAACGCCCTGGCGCACACCTACCGACAAGGCCTTAACGAAAAATACACGTTCGAGAACTTTATTGTAGGGTCAGGTAATGAGCTGGCCTATGCGGCGTGCCAGGGCATCGCGGCCCAGCCCGGCACCAAGTACAATCCACTCTTTCTATATGGCGGAGTCGGTATTGGCAAAACACACCTAATGCAAGCGGTGGGAAACGCTGTGCTTGCCCACAACCCGGACGCCCGAGTCGTCTATGTCTCTAGTGAGCAGTTCCTACAAGAGTTCGTGGACGCCGTGCGATTCAAGAAAAACACCGACTTTGCCGACTTTTACCGCAGCGCCGACGTTTTGATCGTAGACGATATTCAGTTCATTGCTGGCAAAGAAAAGGTACAAGAAGAGTTCTTCCACACCTTTAATGCACTCCACCAGGCTAGCAAGCAAATCATTATCAGTAGCGATAAGCCACCCAAAGACATTCCTACGCTCGAGGAACGCCTGAGGTCACGCTTTGTGTGGGGCATGAGCATCGACATGCAAACGCCCGACTTCGAGACCCGTTGCGCGATTCTGCAAACCAAGGCTCACAACCACGGTATCGAGCTCACCACCGATGTCACGGATTATTTGGCCACCAATGTACAGACCAACATCCGCGAACTAGAAGGAGCTCTTAACCAATTGCTGGCCTTTTGTGAAATGCGAGGACTCGACCCCACCGTGTCGGTAGCTACCTCGCTCTTGGGCGCCAGTCAAAGTCGCCCCAAGCACATCAGCGCTAAGCAAATTATTGAGCGTACAGCGCGGCACTTCCAGGTTCCCATCGAAGACATTATGGGACCTAAGCGTGACAAAGACATTGTTGTTCCCCGCCAGGTTGCCATGTACATGCTTCGTAGTGAATTGCATCTTAGCTTTCCTAAAATTGCCCGCGAACTTGGGCGCAAAGACCACACCACGGCCATTCACTCTGTAGAAAAGATTGAAAAAGAGTCACAATTTGATGCCGACATCCGTGCTGCCATCTCCCAGATCAAGGACCGATTGTATGTGTAAAACCTGTGAACAACGTGCGGAAAGTCTGCGAACACACAGTGCATATGAACACAATTTTTACCCAGGCCGTGGTCGCAGCCGCATAACGACTGTGTGCAACTACCTAGTTTTCCGCACAAACACCCACACGCTTTCCCTACCTTTTCCCACAGCTTTTTGGCGCAATTTGCATCTGTTAACTGGCCAGTTGTCCACGTCATCCACAGGGCTAATAAATACTATAACTAATAGGTAAACCTTTATTTCTTTATTATTAATAGAAGGATCGCATCATGAAATTACAAGTCACCCAGGAAAACCTAACTAAAGCACTCGGAACAGTTGCTCGTGTAGCCAATGCACGCGGTACCCTTCCGGTACTCGCTAACGTTCTTATTAAGACCGTAAACAATCGCGTAAGCATTGCTGCCACTAACCTAGACATCGCAATTACCCAATATATTGGTGCTAAGGTGTCGGAAGAAGGTTCTATTACGGTGCCAGCCCGACTTATGCAGGATTTTGTTAGTAGTCTGCCCGCTGGCAATATCGAGCTAGACCTGGACGACTACAAGTTACATATCGTAACGGACCAGTACAAATCAGTTATTAACGGTGTCAGCGCTGAAGAGTTTCCCGTGATGCCAGCAATTGAATCAGGCCAGAGCTGGTCACTTCCTGCTCCGATTCTCAAAAAGAGTCTGCAGCAAGTAGTGTTGGCAGCTTCCAATGACGAAGCTCGCCCTATTTTGACCGGTGTGTTTATGCACACTCACGAAGGTAAATTGTACATGGCGGCTACGGATAGCTATCGCTTGGCGGAAAAAATGCTGATGCCCAACGCTGACGACATTTCCCTGTTAGTTCCGGTGTCGGCTATGCAAGATCTGCTGCGTATTGTGAGCGATGTAGAAGACGACGTGCAGGTAACGCATGACGATCAGCAAGTGCTCTTCCGTGTAGGTGATGTGGAGCTAGTGGCTCGTTTAATCGAAGGTAAATATCCACCGTATCGTAATCTTATCCCCAGCTCTTTCAACACGACCGCCGTACTAAAGCGCGCTGATCTGTTGAACGTCACCAAGGTATCTAGCTTATTCGCTCGCGAAAGCGCTGGCAGCATTACTATTGAGGTAAGCGAAGTTGCCCAAGAACTGAGCATCCGTTCCGTGGCTTCACAATTAGGCGAGAATAACGCCAAAGCCGTAGCCAAAGTAACAGGTTCAGGCGAAATTACCCTTAACTCACGCTACCTGTTAGATGCTTTGCACGCTTTGAGCGGTGATCAGGTAGAATTTTGCTTTAACGGTAAGTTAGATGCGATTGTGCTGCGCGACCCTGAGGCAAACGACTACCTCCACCTGATTATGCCCCTGAAATCCTAGTCTTTGCCCGACTATCCGTGCCTGCAGTCCAAAGATCGTCGCTGCGTTGCAGAGCGACTTTGGCTTTGCAGACACTCGCGTCGGACAGCTCTCGCCATAACAGACATAACAGATGTACAATATATAAAATGATTACCGATATTCGGCTGCAAAACTTCCGTTCCTACCAAGACGCTGCTTTTACTTTTGATAAAGGAGTGTCGATTATAGTTGGTCCCAACGCAAGTGGCAAAACCAATCTGTTAGAGGCGGTGTTAATGGTGGCCCGGGGTAATTCATACCGAGCCAAAGACGCTGAAATGGTTGGTTTTGGGGCGGATTGGGCTCGTTTGGACGCCCAAACGCCTGATGGCGATCGAACCATCAAGATTCAGGCTGGCCCCACTGGCGACACCTATAAAAAGACTTTTGACATCGACGGGCAAGCTCTGCAGCGCCTGACACAGCCACGCATGATTCCCACGGTTATTTTTGAACCAAATCATCTGTTATTACTGAGCGGCACCCCTGATTTGCGCCGCAGTTTTTTGGATGATCTTATCGAGCAGACTAAGCCAGGGTTTGGAGCTGTACGTCGCCATTACAAGCGAGTGCTTGCGCAACGCAATGCCCTGCTCAAAAAGAATCCCCCAAGCTTGCAACAACAATTATTTGTCTGGAACCTGCGTTTAAGCGAATTAGCTGGCCAAATTGCGCGGGAGCGAGCGGAACTCATTGACTACTGCAATAACCGCGCAAGCGAGCTCTACGACTCTCTGGCAGGCAAACAGAACATTATTTCCCTACAATATGCCTCCAAATTTGCCCCTGCACACTACGAATCACAGCTTTTGCACAAATTGGAACAACGGCTGGATCTGGATATTGCTCGCGGATATACCGGATATGGTCCACACCGCGATGATCTGATAGCTCTGATTGACGACCATCCCGTGCAAGAGGCCGCCTCAAGGGGTGAAACGCGCACATTAGTGTTGGCTCTCAAGATTATGGAATTGCAGCTTTTGGAGTCTGTTCGCGACACAAAACCCCTGTTATTACTGGATGATGTGTTTAGCGAGCTGGATGCTCAGCGACGCCAGGCGCTAACTCATTTTGTGCAGCCGTATCAGACGTTTATCACCACCACTGACGCCGACGTAGTAGCTGACTATTTTGCCTCATCACATCGTATTATTTCCCTCAAACCGTAGAACTCCCAACAGAGGTGATGGTATTGACTTAAATACGCTTATGTTGTATACTTATTAAGTTCGTTTGTTCGTTCACAGACAAGACCAGATTGGAGTTGGACAGTATGTCCGACACCCCGGCAACACGCGAGTATTTCATCGCCGACGACGACAGCGCCATCGGCTTCAAAGAGGCCACTCACTTCACCCCCGACCAGTGGAAGGAGTCGCTCAGCGACACCGCCCACGCCGAATACCGTCAGCTGCGCATCCGCGCACTGCGGTTCCTGGTGATCCCGCTCGTCTTCTTGGCCCTTCACGCCGCCCTCGTCCACTACGGCCTGCCGCAGTGGATCGTGTTCCTGACCACGCTCTTCGTCATCATCCCGCTGGATTACTTCCGGCGCCTGACGAACGAGGTGGCCACGAGCAGCACGGCGTCCGGCATGGTCGAGCTCTTCGGCATCAGGTACTTCGACGACAAGGAGAAGCTCCGCAAGCTCACCGACGCCGACTTCAAGGCTCTGCTGCGCAAGAACTTCTTCCGGCAGACGCCCAAGAAGCGACGCGACGCGGCCGTGAGCAAGTTCCTGACGGTCAGCGCCGGCAAGCAGAAGTTCGTCATGTGGCTCACCGTGGTCCTCCACGTGGTCACCCTGGCGGTGCTCAGCGGTCCGTTCTACGGCCTGGGCTTCGCCCTGACCTACGCGCTCGCCATCGTCGCCACCGTCCGCTACTTCCGCACGGCATCCCTGCCGCTCCGCAAGATCAGCAACGCCGGCCCGTCCACCACGTACGTTCCGTCCGACTCGGACACCGACCAGAAGCCCGTCAAGAACGGCAAGTCCCCCAAGTCCAAGGTCCCGTCCGACGACTCCCAGGGCGTCAACGACGAGCCCACCGGCCTCTCCGACCAGGAGCTGCTGGAGCTGGTGATCGCCTACCACGACGACCCCAACAGCCTGAGCCGCGAGGACCTCAACGGCCTGCAGATGCTCTTCCCCAAGGGCGTTCCGACCCCGGGCAAGCTCCGCAAGATGCTGGCCGAGCCCTCGGACGCCGTTCCCACGGCCGACGAGACCCCGAGGGCCCCGCTGCCGCGCCGCCCCCGTCACCGCCGTGACGCCGTCGCACAGCCCGGCCCCACTGGCACCCCGCCGCACGGCACCCCTGTCGTTCGCGACAACGTGGTGCTCTCCGCGCCGGTTCCGACCCCCGCGCCGACCCCCGTTCCTTCGACCCCGACCTTCACCCCCGACCAGCTCGACGAGCTGTTCAACAAGTGGCTGGCTCTGGGCGACGACGGCCTCACCGCCGACGAGAACAAGGCCATCGAGTCCTACAAGCCCGCGAGGTGACAATCTGAACTAATCTGAACCAACGAACCGCCTTCGGGCAAAGACGCTCTCGCGCAATCCAGCGTGATGAGACCCCGAGGGCGGAGTCGTTTTGATATATGTTAATTGTTCGAGTGCCCACCGGCATTCACAATCAAACATCCCTATCAAAACGACTCGCTCTCCCAACTATTGCTTATATGTGAAGCCAAAACTTTGGCTGTACGTACAAATAATAGTTGGTGTGCGACGGATGCGAGCTTCAGGATTTCTGGTGACCTTTTGGGTCATCTGATTTCCGTTGCTCGCATCCGCTGGCGCGTTTCATCGCTTATGAGCGATTACTTTTGCGCCATCCGCACCATACGTTTACGCACCGCAGTAGGTGGTGACCTTGTTGGTACCGGTGATGGTTCCGGACTTGGGTCCACACCACACGAAGCCGCGGTACGTCTTGCCGTCGACCTCGATGTCCATGTCGTACTGAGCCAGGCGGCCCTGCTGCTGTACGAGCAGAGTGAGGTCCTGGAACTTCCGGATGGTGATGCTGTCGCCGACCTTGGGCATGGTGGTGTCGTAGTCCGGCGGCATCGGCACGATCTGGTCGCCGTTGAAGGTGTACCAGATCTTGGTGTAGGTGGCGTTCAGGCTGCCGTCGGGGTTGACGGTGGAGCGGAAGTCGCCCTGGAAGCCGCAGTAGCCGGGCCCGGGACCACATCCTTCCACACCGCCAGCGCCGGAGTCGATCATCAGGTGACCGGTGCCGTCGCTCTTGATCTTGATGGATGAGAGGTGCCGACCCCACCTGTCGCTGACGAACCCGTCGAGCGGGTTGGCCGGCGGCTTGGGGGCCGTGGCCTTGACGTAGCGCGTCACTGCGTCCACGGTGGTCTGGATGACGTCGCGGTTGCTCGTGAGTGCCGAGTGCCAGCATTCCGGCAGTTGGAATCCGACCTCCATGGTACAGGCGAAGCTCTTGGAGCCGCCGCCGGCAGAGGTGGTTCGGATGTCTTGCAGTGCCGAGTTCTTGCTGACCACCAGGTCGCCCTCGGTGTCCATGGTGACGTCGGCGTTGAAGATCTTGGCGTGAACCGAGACGTCGCCAGCCAGCGCCAGAACGGGCACGTCGCGGGGCATCCACGGGAGATTCTTGATCTCCTCGCTGTTTTCACGGAGGCCCTTGAGCGCGCTGATCTGACTGAAGTCACACAGGCTGTGATCCAGAACGGTGCGTGCCGGGCACAGGCTTCGGATGAAGTCGGTGCCGATGTTGGCCAAGCCGCTGCCCAGGTTCGGTGTACCCAGGGTGATGAGCATGCCGAACTTGTCGCCCACGGAGCGGCCGTCGACCTTCAGGCTTGACGCCAGTCGGGCTGTGAGGCCGCCCATGGAGTGACCGATGACGGCGGGGTCGCGACCGGAGGCTTGCGCCAGGCAGTCGATCCGCCTCGCCAGTCGCGGGCCGATGTTGTCGTCGGTGACCCAACGGGTGTTGGTGGACGAGTAATCGAACGGCTCGTCGACGTAGACGCCCTTGATCTTCTTGAGTGCGGTGAGCATGGAGTCGCCGTCGTTGGACTGCGTCCAGGCGTCGCCGTTGCCCATCAGGCCGTGGACCACAATGACCGGGACCTTGCCCTTGATCTTGCTGGCCATGGCGCTGACATTGCAGGTCTTGCTGCTGTCGGCGACCGCCGGCGTGGCCGCGAAGGCTGTGCCGGTCAGCGTCGACGCCACCAAGGTGGCGGTGATCAGTGTGCTACGAAGCTTCATCAGCCATTCACCTTCTCGGTGTGTGAGATGTGCCAGACGGAACGTCCGGTGCCGTCCGTCTCCTTGACGAGCAGCACGACGTAGTGCGTGGTGGTGCCGTTGGTGCTTGCCACGGCCTTGATGTGGCCGGTGGCCTTGCTGTCGGCAACGAGCGTGTTGCGCTCGAACTTCACGGTGGTTCCCTTGGGGAACATCAGGACGCCGCCCTGGATGAAGTCGGCCCGGAAGTTGTTGGCCACGTACTGGGACTGCTGCTGCAGGTCGCCAGCCTTGATGGCCTTGCTCACGTCGTTGAAGTACAGCGTGGTCTGATCCGGTGCCGTCGCCGAGGGCGAAGGCTTGGGTGCGGCCTTGGCTTCGGTGCCGGGGGTGTTGTCGCTCTTGAATGGCCAGAAAAAGACCACCGCAGCAACAACAGCCACGAACACCGCTACGCCGAGCAGCCGGAGCAAGCCCTTTTTGCGCTGAGGTGACATCTGAAGCACTTCCCTTCAGGGGTGCAAACGTTAATGTGCGGATAGCAAAAAAGAGCCAAGGAGGCCCTTATGCTGTGCTAATTATAACACAAATTATATTTTTTACAAGTTACTGGGACGAGTCTATGTCGCCAGAGTCAAAGACCTGTTTTTGAGATTTGGTGTCATACAGATACAGCCGCACTTTTGTAATGTCCCAGTAATCGGCTTTAGCCGAGTACTCTTTGCCGTCTATGCTCACCGCAAAAGTAAAGTACAGCTTAGCGGCAGGATCACTGTTGGTGTCAGCGCTATTTATTAATGTATCGGTGTCTACTGCGACGTATTTAAGGTTATTGTCAAAGGTGCTAAACGCTTGCTGCAAACCTTTGTATTGGTAAGCTGTTAGTCCTTGGTCGGTGAGCGTGTCAAAGCCAATAAATCCAGAACCGTCCACATTGTCACTGCTGGTAACACCTTGCACGGTGCCGTCAACCGACACGGCGGCGGTGATAGCGCCATCGTAATTGGTGGGCTCTACGGTGACGGTGTGGATGCTATCCCCAGGGTTCATCGTAACGTTAAATTTATACTTGGCTTCGTCAATGCTCACGCTGTCAAAAGTGAGTGTGGTGTAGTTGCTGCCGTTGTTGTTCACGTAGTCTTGCAGGCGACTTACGGTAAAGTCGTACACGCGCTTGGGCATCCAGTTGAGCAGTACTTCGGGATTGGTGGCCACCAACCTGGCGGTGGAAGTATTCGCCTTAGGAGCTTTGTAATCATTGCTGCGATTAAGGTACATTGTGCCGGTAACGGTCAGAAGAATAATGGTAGCAACAAAGAATGCGAGCGGAAAAATCAATGGCTTTAAGTTATTGTCTTGCATATTTTGCCTCCAGTGCTTGAACGTATGCTGCGACCTCTGACGGCAGTACCGAAATATCTTGCGGATAGTTATCTACCAAGAAGTAGCGGACCTGCCAGCTGCCATTGGTAAATTGCATGGCGATAGGAACAGAGTTGCCCGGCCCCACGGAGGCCACAAACCAACTTTTGTCATCAAACCACTTGACGTCACCTAGGATGGGCGCGCCATATTGCCCGTAGGCGCCAATAATAGAGCTCACGATGGCGTTTGGATCGCGATCTTTAAGAGTAGGCTTGAGGGTTGTGGTGCGGAAGAGCCCCACGTCAATGGTGTCCTCGTATGGAGTTTTGGACGATGAGCTAATAACCACGGTGTAGCTGCCGGGTCGGACCTTGAGGTTGGCGTTGTACGCTACCTTGTGTCCGTTTACTGTTACGGTAGAGGCACGAGGTATGTTGCTGAGCTGCAGATGGCCATAGCCAACCTGCGTGAGTACAATAAACCACACGCTGATCGCAATTGTGACGACGCTCAAAATGATGATCGCTCGTTTTACGACGCGTACATTGTTAACTTCGGGATATTCAGGATTCATAGCAATAGTATACCTCTTTCTAGGTTGGGTAAGCTGGATCGGCCCAGCCCAAATATGTTAATCGCCACGGACTGCCCTCTAATGCGCTTGCGTCGGTAATATATGCACCCCCGGTAACTTTACTTGTGCTGTCTAATACGTCGTTGGATAGTACTTTGTTGTTGCCCAGATAAATTGCAACGTGTCCGGCAATGGATCCGGTTTTGTAGAATAGCAGTGCGCCTACAGGTACGCTACGGTCGTTCGGATGGCCGTGTCCTGTTGAAAGCAGGTAGTACCACAGGCCGTTACCGGCGTTAGAGCCCACGGCGTAGTTCTTTCCAGAGGAGCCCTTACCCCAGACGCGAGCCATCATGTATGAGCAGAGACGTTGACAGTTGATGGCATTTAATGGGTTATTGGTGCAAATGTTGCGGAAGGTTGATCCCTTGAGGTCGCTAATGGCTTTGGCGCGCGCCAGCATGGCGTTAACACCAGGGTAGGTCTTGGTGGTGTTGTCGGTAAACTTGCCCTTGCCCTGCCCAATTTGGGTAGTCCCACCATTAGTGCAAGTAATGTCCGTATCGGCAGAGGCTTCAGTGTCGCCGCCGTCCTCGGTTTCACCAGCGGTGCCTTCGCTAGCTCCAGCAGTTCCACCGTATAGCTCCAGATACTTGTTGGCGGCACCATATCGTTTAGAAAGTTCTTCCATTACTTTAGCCGACCGATCTCCTCTACCATATTGCGCTGCTAAAGCAGCTCGTTCAAAGTAGACCCAGACAGCAATGGTGGCATCTTTGGTAGTTTTGGCATCCTTGATTTTTTCAAAGGCAGCTTTTTCGGTAGTTTGTAGCTCGTGCCAGTACCAGCTGAGCTGCCCAGCCATAGAGTTTGGATCACCGCC
>CAMLRZ010000004.1 GCA_946482575.1 uncultured Candidatus Saccharibacteria bacterium | reverse complement strand
AGGTGGTTCTGCTGCGTGATGTTCGCGGCCATGGAGCCTCCCACGGCCCACGCAATGACCACCAGGGCCTCTGCGCGAATGCGACTCTTTTTCATACACACCTCTTTTGGGGTTAGCGGATGACGACGTAGTAGCGGGCGGGTATGGTCCAGCCGTAGTGGATAGCGACCATGGCGCTGAAGACAAAGACCACCAGCTTTACCACCCGGTTTGAACCCAGAATGTTAACGCCCAGTAGGCTCAGGCCGTATGCCACCACGGCTGTCACCACCACGACTCCAAAGCCGTATGCAGTCACGTAGACCCCAGCGATTGCGCTGATTGCCAGCTGTGCAAAGTAGCCAAGGGTTGCACCGATGCGCATAATCTCTCCTGCATTGCAGTAGAAGCGTGTTTCCTTCTCAAAGACCGTCAGTTTGGTAACTGATGCGCAAAGTATAGTCGGTACCCAGTAAAAAATCCACTATTGTAGTGGATCAGGATCACAGAAGGGTTAATTGAGAAGGGGAGGGCAGCAGCCGAGATTGTGCGTTCGAGCGCTGCCCTACCAATGTCTGCTCGCATGAGCCGGGGTTTAATCTGGGGCAGACGCCAAAGTGTCTTGCAACAATAGTGTTCGGTGGTGTACGAGGCGGCGTCGCGTGCTCTTGAGTTACAGGTTAGAGCAGTATCCCGCCCAGTCCAAAGCAGAACACCGAGAATGCTACGGGGAACCAGCTGAGTAGCGGCTTGCGGACGGTCCAGGTGATGAACCAGAATCCCAGCGCTAGCATGATCACCGGAATGAACATGCCTACGGGGTTGTGACTGGCGTCACCGGTGTACCGCACATAGACCGTGTGGTAGCCACTGCCAACAATACCACCCGATACACCTCCGACGAGCGTCATGAGAGGCGGTATTTTGGTGGGGTCTTCGTTGTTGGCCATCTGAGCTCCCTTCTCAAAGATCAACTAACTCCACGGATAGTTGAACGAATTATATAATGTTGGCCACAAAAAAACCACGTATCAGCGTGGTCTTCATATTTTGGGTGGTGCTTTGAGAAGGAAGTTGATGGATGGTGGCTGTGCACGACTGTGCAGTGGGGCAGCCACCATGGCCATCGTACGTCACGCACCCTGGACCTGAGTCGCCACAATGTTGGCCACGACTCCCAGTGTGAACACTGTGGTGTAGAGCGTCATGATGTGTTTATGCCTGTACGCGACCAGGCCGATGGCCATGCCGCAAATGCCACTTAGCGCAACGATGCACGCCAGTTGAATCCAGCCATTGCTTCCATTTCCACCGATGGCGCAGAGGTATCCCAGCACGCCAGCCAGCAGCGAGCCGAACAAGTACTTGATCACTGCAGCCCCCTTTGGGGAACGGCGCGAGATGCTAGGAGGGACCGACGAAGAGCATGGTGGTCATGTTGGTCAGGGCAAACACAAGGCTTGCCAGGAGCACCATTGACCGAGCCAGGGTGTGCTCGCGCATAACAGTGAATACTGCAAACGCGGTCACCTGTATGACGATGAGCATTCCAAAGGCGGTGAGTGCTGTGTTTCCGGCATCGCCCAGCGACGTGCCCACAACCCCGGAAATGACCCCGGCCAGCGCAGCGAATACGAGTAGCCACACGGCTACTCGCCCCGGATTTTTCTTGGCCATACTAGTCTGCCTTTCGGGCGTTGATGTGCAGAGGAGCAAGGACCTCCTTCTCAAAGATCTATCGAACCGACTCTCGGTTGATGCGCCAACTATACAATAAAAAACACAAAAAAACAACGCGTCAGGCGTTGCGTATATTTTTGAGATGAGGGACTTTGAGAAGGAGTGTAAGGCGAAGGCGAAGTGGCTGCGCGAGAACGCACGGAGCGGAGCGCAGCCACTTCTGACTTCAGCGAGGTGTCAGTACATGAGGGCGGGAGTGGCCCAGCCTAGGTACGAGGCGATGCCTGCGCCGAAGGCCAGACCGCTGATGACTGCCAGACCGTACTTGCTGGGGACTTCGCGTAGTAGCCCGAGCAGGAATGCCATCAGCACCAGGATGCACAGGATGAGCAAGCTCAGCGTTGCCAGATAGGCACCAGCAGCCAGACTGCCTGCGAACATCCCCAGCACTTGGACTATGGTTTTCCGTGTGTTCATGCGTACCTTTCGGTGATTAGCGCATGCTCGGCGGCAGCAGCCAGTTGAGCGTCACGAATGACCCTATGACCCACGCGCCGATGCCGACGCTGAATTTCAGCATGGTGTCGCGGGCGCGGGGAGCTACAACGTACAGGGCTGCAACAGCGATGATGGTCCCGATGAATACAGGACGAGGGACTGACGTAAATCCGGCGGTAGCGGTAACGACGCCCAGGCAAAAGCCCAGGACAACGTATGTGCGCAGGCCTTTCATACAGCTCCTTCTCAAAGATCTTGTTCACATCGACTCTCGACAGAACCACGTAATTATATAATAAAACTAATAAAAAATCCACCTACATGGTGGATGGATACATTTTTTGGGGGGGTGGTGCTTTGAGAAGGAGGAGTGAGATCGGCTGCGCAGACGCGCGATCTGGCAGCCGATCTCGACCTTGAGCACTTCAGCGTGCGTGTCAGGCGTACAGCAGGATGTATATGGTGATGCTGGCAGCGATGCCGTGCCAGAACATCCCGGCGAAGGGGTTGCGGCGAGTGCCGGCACACAGGATCAGCACGGCTCCCACGCTCACGAAGAACGGGGTTATCGTGTTGTAACTGTGAGCCAGAACCGCGGTGCCTATACCTGTCAACAGGCAGATGATCACCACAAGGACGGATTTGGATCGCGGCGAGGACTGCATACTGTCACCTCTCTGTCAGAGACGAACGACCGTCAGGCCGAGGCACGCGAAGCAGAAGCACAGGAGGGCGTGGGCGCGTACCGGCTCCTTGAGTGACCCACTTGCGATGATCACAACCAGAAGAGCTGCGATTGCCGTTACGCCCTGCGAGAGCCCGGTTGCGTGGCTTATGCCCGCTGCGCCCATTCCTGCCAGGCCGTCGATTACGACCATGAACAGTCGCTTTCGCCACAGAGTATTCATGAGTTCCTTCCGATCAGGTCAGTTGGATGACGTACGGTACTACATAGCCCCACAGCCCGAAAGCTGCAAGCGACCCGGCAAGGCCCGGTCCTGGCCGCTGCCAAACAGCGCCTAGGAGGCAACCGAAGACCGCCGAGAAGACTAGGCAATCGGTGGGGCTAATTCCTGCCGAACGAAGACCGGCACCCAAGGTGCCAATCAACACGCCGAGCAGTATCACCAGGAGGTGTCCGCGATTGCGATGCAATGCGGTCATACTCGCTCCTTCTCAAAGAGCTATCAACCGAAGGTCGGTTAACGTGGCAAATTATACAATGAAACCAACAAAAAATCCACACGGCGGTGGATCATGCGGGGTTGTGCTTTGAGAAGGAGGTGGGCGAGTGCGAATGACGGCTGCGCGAGAACACGCGATGTGGGGCGCAGCCGTCATCCTGCAGAGTGCGGTTACTTGCTGAGTGGCGATGAAGTGAGTCTCCAGCGGTGGTGCTACGGCATGGATGTAATGAAGCCGCCTACCAGGGACATTGTCAGGCCAAAGCCCGCCAGGAACTGCACCGGACGGCGCAGCGGAAAGCCCTGCATGTGGCCAGCGGCCCAGACCAGTACACAGCCGACGGCGATCGCCAGATAGGCGCTTGCTGCAAGCTGGCGCAACGGGTCTATGAGCGGCGTAGGAAACACCAGCGCCAGAACGGCTGCCACGATAGCGCCACCCAGTCCGTACATCAGGTCAAAGTGCCAGCGATCGAGTTGCGGTTCAGGCATTAGACCTCCTTCTCAAAGATCTTGTTCACATCGACTCTCGACAGAACCAGATGATTATATAATAAATACAACAAAAAATCCACACTTCGCAGTGTGGCTGAATACATTTTTAGGGTTGTGCTTTGAGAAGGAGTAGCGGGTGAGGGGTGGCTGCGCACAGATTGTGCATTGTGGCAGCCACCACCTCTCTTCGACGGGAACGTTACTGAGCATTGGCCATGATGCCGGCGGCCAGAACCCCAGCGGCACAGCCCAGGATGAGTTGAGCGATGCGTCCGGCCCAGCCGAATGCCTCTGCTATCCAGACCGCTAGGGCTGCCACAACGCCCAATCCAACCGAACGGCCGGTACTGGGGGTGGGGATGTGGAAGGCTGCTCCCAGAATCATTCCCAAGGTGGCTCCTATGAACCAGAGCAAGATGCCCAAGTTGGAGCCGTTATCCTTGGCTTCTTTTTTGCTACTCAGGATGAGCCTCCGTTGATGGGGAAGATCATGACTACAAGGAGTAGGCCTTCGGCCAAACCGGCTCCCAGAATGGTCGCGCGGCCGCCAAGGCCACCCATCAGTTTGCCGCCCAAGGCGCAGAAGCAGATCCACACAGTTGCGAGTGGAAAAGCACCAACCCAGGGCAGTGGATGCCGATGAGCCTCGATGGGGTATCCCAGGAGCAATCCCAAAAAGATTCCCAGGGCCAACAAGACCACGGCTTCACGCGCGCTGATTTTTGTTCCAGGGCGTTTCGTAGCTACCTCCCAGGTGCGGTCCTACAGAATGTTGCCTCTTACATGCTCCACACGATGGCGACCGCTGCCATGAACCAGAAGATCCAGAGGGCTGAGATCGGCTTCCATACGGCGTAGACCGCGGCAAATGCTGCCGTGCCCAGGTACGCGCCAATGACGGCCACCGAGAACTTGGTGCTGTCGCCGATCTGCTGGTCGCCCTTGGTCAGGACGGCAAAGAGGTAGCCCAGGACGGCGCCACCGCAGAACGCGGCGAGCTTGTCGAGTAAGCTATTCTTCACGTACTTCCTCTCAGACAGGGGTCAGTGCTGCACGATCAACTCTACAGCACCGTCTGCAGTACGGCACCAACGCCGAAGGCGATGATACCCACGCAGAGCGCCGTGAGCGAAGGCTTGCGGGCCTTGGTGGTGATCACGGCCATCACGATCCCGCCGAGGATGGCGAGTGCTGCCGTGCCAGTGTGGGATGCGTCCCGCACGCCGTCGTTGTTGGCGATGTGCTGCATCGACCAGAAGTACCCGGCAACCAGACCGATCAGTATGTTGGCCGGGTACCACCACAGCGGAGCGCTGTCAGACTTCCGAGGCATATGCCTCTCCTTTACTACGAGTGTTGCAGGAACGAACGTCTTGCCCAAACCTCCTTCTCAAAGATCTATCGAACCGACTCTCGGTTGATGCGCCAACTATACAATAAAAATCACAAAAAAACAACACTCCATAAAAGAGTGCTGACATACATTTTTAGGGTGGTGCTTTGAGAAGGAGTAAGACGGGGAGATGCGGTGGGTGGCTGCGCGAGAACGCACGGAGCGGAGCGCAGCCACCACATGTTGCACGGGTGCCGATCAGGCCGGGAAGGGAACGAACCACACTGCGGCTGCGCCAATCATGGCGAGTCCCAGGCCGAACTTGATGCCTCGCCGGCGACTGGGTCGATACCACGCCTCACACACGAGCACCGCAGCCCCGCCCAGAGTGGCGAAAACCATGAAACTGATCGGTGTGGAACTTGCGAGCTCTGCGGCAGGGCGGTTGCCCACCAGCAGTAGCCGTAGGCCAAGTCCGATGACCGCACCAGTCAGTATCGACATGGTGCAGACCTTGAGGAGTCGGCCAGGAACGCGTTCAGACATGTTGCCCTTTCTTGATGCTGTCAGATCGGAAGCGGGATGACCCACATGAGTCCGCCCACCAGAATCGCGAGGTGAGGCACAACCATCGCCCATAGCCTGTGCTGCAGGCCGTACAGGAGGCCAGACAAGCCGTAGGCGATGACGCAGAACGCCACGAGCCCCAGCCATGACGGCAGGATCTCGGAGTTCGGCGTGGCTCCCACCAACACCAGCCGGCTGCCAAGACCCAGCACCATGCCACATATTGCGGCGATCAGCTCCGTCTTCAGAAGAAACACCCTACTGCGCTTGTCCATGTTGACTCTTTCTGTGAGGTGTTACAGCGGGATGACCCACACGATGCTGGCTACCAGCAGCGTAAGGCCCAGGTAGTACCTGATCGGTCGGATACGCTGCCAGCCCGAGAGCAGTCCTGTTATACCCAGCCCGACGCCCAAAAAGGCCGCCAGTCCAAAGTGCGACTGCAGAATCTGCTCGTTGGTGCGGTGTGCACCCAGGCTCAGTCGCGTGCCAAAACCGATGATGGCACCGATGATGATCGCGATCAGATGGTGCTTGATCAGCGCCAAGGTGAGGTTTTCGTCCTTGGTCATACGCTGTACCTTTCGGGGAGAGGGCGGCCGCCGCCTGCGAGTGCAGCTGGAGCGGCCGCCCCGTGGAACAGGTGGATCAGTGCGGTAACGGCAAGACCCACATGAGGCCGCCGCTCAGCAACAAGGTACTCAGAAGCAGCTTGATCGCCACTCCCTTTGTCTTGTAGTTGTAGAAGCCGGATCCGAGCCCCCACGCGCCCACGATGATGCAGGCAATAGCGGTCCAGCCCAGCCCCGACGACATGATCTGTTCGGTGGGGCGGTCCCCAACGATGCTCAGCCGGGCAACCATGCCGATGATGCTGCCGATGACGGCCGCGATCGCCAGGATTCTGGCGATCTTCATGCCCATGCTCAGTGCCATACGTGTCTTCCTCTCAGAAGGCGGTGTCACCTTAGGGTGACGTTAACGCAGGACGACGACGATCGGACCTATGATCAGGCCAACAAACATCGCCTCGAACACGAATGCTCGGTGTCGGCCGCGGACTTCCTCGAACGCGTTGTAGGCGAACAGGACAGCTACCAGCAGCGTGCCGCCGATTGCGACCGGAACGGCATAAGGCACGCCGTACAAAACCAGCAATGCCCCAGCCACACCTGCGCCAGCGAAACCGAGCACACAGCGCAACAGCAGACGAAGGTAGTACACGCTGCTACATCATGCCCAGATAGCCGCGGACTATCAGGCCGGACCCAAAGCCACCAAGTACCACCAACAGATACCTGAAGGGGTTCCTGATGACGATCGCGTAGCCGAGCCCCAGCACCGACAGTGCCAGACCGCCCAGAATGGCCCACATGATCAGGTCTTCATTGCGCCTGATCCATATGTCGCCGACCGCTCCGCCGCCCACTCCGCCTATGAAGGCCAGGAAGAACATCCAGCGTCCATCGCCCGAGGGCTGTTTTCCAGAAGCGTGACTCATGTCACCTCCCTAATTCTAAAGCTCCTTCTCAAAGAGCTATCAACCGAAGATCGGCTAACATGTAGGTTATACAACAACTTTACTAAAAAAGCTACACATTTGTTGTGTAGCTTGGAATACGAAGGGGGGTGAGAAGGAGTAGCGGGGGAACGGCTGCACACAGAACGTGTGTCCAGGTGCAGCCGTTCCATCAGCGAGCGTGTGTCAGGTCAAGATGAGGCGGAAGCCTTGAATCGTCAGCCCCAGGCAGAACGTCGTGAGTGCGATCAGCACCAGACGAGCCGCGTCGCGAGTTGCCATGGCGCCCATGCCGCACAGGATGGCGGAAAGTCCGCCGCCCAGCATCATGCCGCTGACAGCATGCGGCTCAGAGTGAGCCTTATGTGCCATGGCGCCAGTCAGGAGTCCCAGGAGCAGGCCAAGTGCGGCCAATCCCAAGGCGCTACCGATGCGTGAGGCAGTACGTAGATTGCCCACAGTTGCCTTTCTGTCATCAGGGAGACCGCGCAGAACGCACGGAGCGGAGGGCGACCTCCGGGTGGAGTGTTGCGTGCGAGTCAGCTCAAATAGCCGATGCACAGTGCGGCAGCACCGATCGAAGCGGTGCAGAGCAGGAGCAGGCGCACCCGGACGGAGTGGATCAGGACGCTCATACCGCCGCCCAGGACCACCAGGACCATGCCACCCAGGATGGGCAGCGTCATGGTGTCGCTGTGGTTGCGGGTGTACCAGAGCGTAATGGCCAGCCCCAACAGGAAGCTGCCAATCATGCAGGCGATGTACGTCTGCAGACGGGGTCCAACCCTTCGTGTACCCATAAGTACCTCTTTCGCTACTCCTTCTCAGGAGGTTAACCAGCGATGGCTAACGCGGTAATTTATACAATAAAATAACCAGAAAGTCTAGTTTATGAACAAAAATCTCGACATGCTTATGATTATGTGCTACGCTGGCGGTAAGCAAGGGTAAAACAAACAAATGGAAAATCAAAAACAATCAGTAGTCGAACGCCTCCAACAAGCAAATAATATTTTGGTGACGGTTAGCAGCAATCCGTCGGTAGACCAACTGGCTGCTTGTATTGGTTTAACATTGGCGCTCAACAAGCTAGGCAAGCATGCCACCGCTGTATTTAGTGGTGTTATTCCTTCAACTATTGAGTTTTTGCAACCCGAGAAAACCCTCGAAAAGAACACCGACAGCTTGCGCGACTTTATTATTGCCCTTGATAAAGCCAAAGCTGACAAACTACGCTACAAAGTAGAAGACAAAGTAGTAAAGATCTTTATTACCCCGTATCGCACGTCTATTACGCAAAAAGACCTCGACTTTAGTCAAGGCGACTTTAACGTCGACGTGGTGCTTGCCCTTGGTGTTCACCAACAGGCAGACCTAGACCAAGCGATCACCGCTCACGGTCGCATTTTGCACGATGCCACCGTTATGACCATCAACGTCCGTCCCGGCGGGGAGCTGGGCAGCGTTAATTGGCTTGACGCCAGCGCCAGCAGCTTGTCTGAACTGGGCGTATCTTTGGCTGACGCTATCGACAAAAAGTTGATGGACGGCCAGATTGCCACTGCCTTCTTGACCGGTATCGTTGCCGAAACAGACCGTTTTAGCAACCAAAAAACGTCGCCACAAACCATGAGCATCAGTGCCGAACTGATGGCCGCCGGTGCTAACCAACAGCTTGTTGCTACCAAACTCGAAGAACCAGCCCCAGAACCTCCCAAGCCCACTGCACCAATCGCTCAAAAAGAAGGCCAAGAGGGAAGTCAGCCGATGCCTGCTGAGGCGCCAGCTCCTCCCAAGCCCGACGACGGCACCATAGAGATTGAACACGAAAATGTAGAACCAAAAATTACTACCGAAGAACCCGCACCTGCTCCAGAAGAGCCAGAGCCTGAGGCTCCCCAGATTCATATTGACGACCAAGGCCGCTTGCATCCGTTAGAGTCGCAACAACCAGCGTTGCCACCAATCGAAATGGAGCACCCCAAGCCTTCGGCCGACAACCTGTCTGCAGAACCGGCACTGCCACCAATCGAAAAGTTGCCCGAAATTAAACATGACGAGGGTTCGCATCTGTTAACTGGCCCTGACCCTACCTTTAGTTCGCAACTTACAGCCAACAGTCAGCCTGACTTAGAGGATGAACCCAGTAGCGATCCATTATCTGTCCCTTCGGTGGGCCTGCTGAACCGCGAACCGCTGCCGTCTCAAAAGTCGGAAGATTCGCACGCGACACCAGTATTGCCGCAGCCGTCACACTCTGACCCGTTGCCAGATGCTGGTTTACCCCAAGATTTAAGCCAGCCTATGGTGCATTCGCCAACTTTTGGCCCCCAAAATGAAGCGCCTAAAACACTGAGTGAAATCGAAAAAGACGTAAACAGTTCACACCTGGATGACGACGACAATCCAAGTTCGATCCCGCCGCAACCAGCCATGCCAGCTTTAGTACAGCCATCATTTACCGCACCTGCTAATCAGGCTCCGGCCCCAGCTCCAGCGTTCCAAATGCCAGCGCAAAACCAACCGGTGCCAGAGTTTGTGCCTCCTCAGCCAGCCGCAAACCCTGCGTCGGCCTCAACTTCGGTAGACGAGGCACGCAACGCCGTAGAGCAGGCTCTTGGCGGCGCGCCAAACAATGACACGCCTGATACTCGCGCCGACCTTAACGCCATGGAAATGACCGATGGGCTGCACCAACCTCAACCGGCTAACAATCCTGCACCTGCACCACTTGGATCACCTCAGCCCATTCAACAGGACCTAACCAATTTGCAACTGCCTCAAGAACCAGTTTCATACGAGCCACCTGCCAACCAGCAGCCAGGCCCGGCGGCACCTCCCGTGCCTCCTCCTATGATGCCCGGTTCCTTCCCCCCACAGCAATAGGGTATAATAGGCACTCATGAACGGTATTTTACTGATTGATAAGCCCAAGGGCTGGACCTCGTTTGACGTGGTTAACAAAGTGCGCCGCTTGAGCCAGCAGTCCCCGTTGAGCACCAGCAACAAAAAGCGCTTCCCAGTGGGCCACACCGGTACGCTTGACCCCATGGCTACAGGATTATTAGTGCTGCTTTTGGGTACCTACACCAAGCAAGCGCCAGGCCTCACCAAACTAGATAAAACCTATGATGTCACCATGAAACTGGGCCAAACCAGCACGACAGGCGACGTAGAAGGCGAAATCACTCCTGTTTCTAGCGCACAGCCAGCTCTGGAGGAGGTTAAAACAGCCTTGCAGCAGTTTGTGGGCGACCAAATGCAAGTACCACCGGCGTTTTCGGCTATCAAAATCAACGGCCAACGCGCCTACAAGCTTGCGCGGGACGGCAAAGCGCCAGAGCTTACGGCACGTCCTGTGCATATTGAACACATTGCGCTACAGCGTTACGACTATCCGTTTGTGCAATTTACCGCGGAAGTCTCTAGCGGTACCTACATTCGATCACTTGTGGAAGACCTGGGTAAAACATTGGGAACAGGAGCGTACATGAGCGATCTGCGCCGTACCAGCGTAGGCAAGTTTGACCTCAAAGACGCCCTTAGCATGGACGACTTAACCGACCAAAAAATTGCTGCTGCACTACAACCATAAAGTGTGTTACCATAAGCAGGTTAAAAAGGGTGTGCATGGAATCTATAGACAATACAGGGGTGGCTAGCGAAGTATGGCCACCAGCTGAGGAAGAATTTGTAACATGGAGCGGGGGCAACGGCGGAAACTGCGTCGAAGCAGCATTGCGACCCCAAGAAGTAGTCTTTCGCGACAGTAAAGTGGGTAACGAATTGCTTGTTACCGTTTCCCGTGAGGCATGCGCTGCCTTTGCTGGAGGTTTGCTTGCTTCGGAGGCTGCTCGTCTAGAAGCGTAGCGTGAAGATACACCTTGCATCAGAGAAGATGATCTGATAAAATACTCGTAGTATGATTACACGTGAGAAAAAAGAAGCTGCCATCAAAGGCCAGCAAAAGCATAAAACCGACACCGGTAGTGCTGCCGTACAGGTAGCCGTGGAAACCGAGCGTATTAAAGAGCTAACCGAGCACCTCAAGCAGAATAAAAAAGATTTTGCTGCACGTCGTGGTCTGTTGGTGCTAGTAGGTCAGCGCAAGCGCCACCTGCAATACATTGCCAGCAAAGACGGCCAGGCTTACCTCAAGCTCATCAAAGACCTCGGCATCCGCCGCTAAGGTGCATAGACTACGCGATCTCGAATTCTCGAGATCGACAGCTTGTGCACATTAACGTTTGAAAAAGCGTCAACTAAGGCGGGTATAAAGACAGCACAAACGATATGTGTAGGATATGCGTAGTATTGCTGCGCCCCAACTTACACGCTGATACCCTGGTGGACAGAGACCAGATATATAGCTCAAAGATACAAACGCACAAGAGGAGCCGTATATTTGCACCCTGTCCATCCCGTTGACAGCAAAAGAAAGGTTTAACAACTTTATGGGTCAAATCATCAACCCGTTCGGCAAACAAATTACTTCAGTCGAGACTGAATTTTGTGGCCGAAAACTGAGCCTTGAAGTTAACCGTGTTGGTTTCCGCACGTCGGCAAGTGTCATTGTTCGCTATGGCGACACCGTAGTGCTTGGTACCGCAATGGTTGGCGACAAGCCAGTATCAATGGATTACTTCCCATTGAGTATTGATTACGAAGAAAAAATGTATGCAGCCGGCAAAATCAGCGGCTCACGCTTTATTAAGCGCGAAGGGCGACCTTCTGACGACGCCATTCTAATCGGTCGCCTTATTGACCGTCCTATTCGTCCGTTGTGGCCAAAAGGCTACCGTCACGAAGTGCAGGGCGTCGCAACCGTGCTCAGCATGGATCCAGACTTTCGCCCAGACATGATCGCCATGATCGCCATGAGCACAGCATTTATGCTGAGCGGCGCACCGTTTGAAGGTCCTGTGGCCGGTGTACGCGTGGCAATGGTAGATGGCAAGTACAAAGCTTTTGCTACCCCAGAAGAAAACGACAAGGGCAAGCTCGACTTAGTTGTAGCTGGTACCGAAAACGCCATCATGATGGTTGAAGCCGGCGCCAACGAAGCTACCGAAGACGAAATTGCCGACGCACTGGAATACGCACAAGCAGCTATTCAGCCAGCAATCGCCCTGCAAAAGCAGTTGCTGGAAAAAGTTGGCGTAACACCTCGAGAGTTTGAATTAACTTTGCCAGCAGGCGACATTCAAAAAGAAGTTGACGACTTTTTGGAAGGCAAAATGGGCGAGAAAATTCGTGCCCCATTGGCCGAACGTCACCAGTTGATGCATGAGCTGCGCGAGTCAATGTTGGCTCACTTTGCCGAAAAAGTTGGCGAAGAAGCCTTTGCCGATGTAAAGCGTGAATACGAAGACGCCTTTGCAGTAGCTGCCAACAAAGATGTTCGCAAGGGCATTATGGAAGATGGCTTGCGCCCAGATGGCCGCAAATTTACCGAAATCCGCCCGCTCAGCTCTGAAACTGGTTTCTTGCCACGTGCTCACGGTTCCAGCTTGTTTACCCGCGGCTTAACGCAGGGCATGAACGTGGTAACCTTGGCACCACTGAGCTACGCGCAGATCGTAGACACCATGGAAAAAGAAGGCGAACGCCGCTACATGCACCACTACAACGCCCCTGGCTACACCGTTGGTGAGGTAAAGCGTCTTGGTTCGCCAGGCCGCCGCGAAATTGGCCACGGCTACCTAGCTGAGCGCGCAATTTTGCCAATGCTACCAAGCGAAGCTGACTTCCCATACACCATTCGATCAGTTACCGAAATTATGAGCCAGAACGGTTCTACCAGCATGGCCGCAACCTGTTCAAGCTGTATGGCTTTGATGGACGCCGGTGTGCCACTAAAACGTCCTGTCAGCGGCATCGCCATGGGTCTGATGACCGACGGCACCAAGCACATCGTGCTCAGCGACATCGCTGACGCCGAAGACTTTGCCGGTGACATGGACTTTAAGGTAACCGGTACCTCCCAGGGTATTACTGCTTTGCAGATGGACATGAAGGTACACGGTTTGCCGGTGAGCGTGCTTCGCGAAGCTCTGGCGCAAGCCAAAGAAGGTCGCGCGCACATCCTGGAACACATGCTGAGCGTAATCGCTGAGCCACGCAAAGAACTGAGCCCATACGCACCTCGTGTAGAAACTATCACCATCAACCCGGACAAGATTCGTGAAGTGATCGGCAAGGGCGGTGAAACCATCCAGAAGATCACCAAAGAAACTGGTGCCGAAATCGACATTCAAGACGACGGTACTATCATGATTGCCAGCCCAGACGGCGCTAGTATCGCTGCTGCCAAGCAATGGATCAAGAACATTACTGCCGAACCAGAAGTTGGCGCGATCTACAAAGACGTGCCCGTGGTAAGCGTGATGGACTTTGGTGCATTTGTGCAGGTTCTGCCAGGCAAAGACGGCTTGGTCCACGTTTCCGAAATGAAAGAAGAGCGCGTCGAAAAACCAAGTGACGTCGTAAAAGAAGGCGATCGTGTGAATGTAAAACTGGTCGCTATTGACGATCGCGGTCGATTGCAGCTCAGTATGAAAGCCGCTGAACGTGAGCTCAATGGCAAGAAAGCCGATGAAAAGTAAAACCATAAAGCAACCACCAAGGTTGCAGGGGTACAATCGGGTGAACGGTTAGTCGTTCACCCCTCGGAGAATCTTATGGCCCAGAAGACCACCGCCCAAGACAAGCAGCAAAAGCTCGATGAAATCAAAGCCAAGATTTTGGCGGACAACGTTTGTCCAGATCTGGCAGCGTCAGCAACGCAACTTGTCTTTGGCGACGGTCCAGCCGATGCAAAAATTGTGTTCATCGGCGAGGCGCCTGGTAAAAATGAAGATATTCAGGGGATTCCGTTTGTGGGTGCTGCCGGCAAGTTCCTAAACGAAATGCTCGGCACCATCGGCCTTAAGCGCGAAGACATTTACATTACAAACATCGTCAAGTATCGTCCACCCAATAATCGCGACCCGTTACCAGACGAAAAAGCTGCATTCTTGCCATATTTACAGGCCCAGCTAGATGCAATTCAGCCACTATTGGTTATTACCTTAGGGCGCCACAGTATGAATTGTTTCTTGCCGGATCTGCAAATCAGCCAGATTCACGGACAGCCTAAACGCATTAAAGTGCAGTTTATGGGCGACACCGTTACGAAGTTGGTCATTTTGCCGCTATTTCACCCGGCTGCAGCGCTGTACAACGGAGGTATGCGCCAAACGCTGATTGACGACTTTGCCAAGATCCCAACGATCATAGACATGATTGAGACAACGAATACAATCACAAGTTGAAATTCCATAGAAAGGAATAAGAAATAATGAATGAAAAACCAAATGGCCCCAAGCCAAAACAACGGGCCTCTACCAAGCCAAAGCGTGCCCCGCAAGCTGACGCTCAAAAGCGCGGTGGCAAAGCTCCTGCCGGTAACGGCAAGGGGAGTAACGGCCTAAGCATTGCGCAGTCTACCGTATCTCGCGGAGCAGCTGTGCGTGCCCAAAAGCGCAGCCAAGCTGACGCCCAACGCGTTGCTAACCAATATTTGTCTGCCAGCAATGTGCCAGCTCCTCGTGAGCGCCGCGCTAACTTTATCGACGACAGTCCACGCCTGAAGGTGATCGGCCTGGGCGGTATGGACGGTGGTGGTTCCAAAAACACCATTCTGGTGGAATACATGAACGACGCCGTGATCATGGACTGTGGCAACGACCTGGGTGTTGATTTGCCCGGCATCAACTACGGTATTGCCGACATGAGCTATCTGGAAAGTATTAAGCACAAACTACGTGCATACATCATTACCCACGGTCACTTGGACCACATTGGTGGTTTGCCGCACATCGTACCTCAGTTCCCAGCGCCAATTTATGGTTCTAAATTTACCATTGGCCGTGTTGAAGAAATTTTTGAAAACTTCGGTTTGCCAATGCCTGAAGGCTTTGAGCTAAAAACCGTAGTAATGAACGAAAACACCCACGAGCGCCTGAAGATCGGTGAATTCTACACCGAGCTGGTCCGTATTACGCACTCTATCCCCGGTTCAACCTGTATCGTGCTGGACACCCCGGTTGGTCGCCTGATTAACACCGGTGACTTCCGCCTGGACCCCAACCCGCTCGACCACGAACGTAGCGACATCGATCGCCTTAAAGAGTTGGGTGATGAAGGTGTTCTGGCGCTGCTTAGCGAATGTACTACTCCTGAACGCTTGGGCCGCACACCGTCTGAAAGCACCATCGAACAAAGCTTTGTGGACATCATGGACCGTGCGCCGGGCCGTATCTTTGTGGCAATTTTCTCCACCAACATTAACCGTATCCAGATGATCATTAACGCTGCCGTGCATCACAACAAAAAGATCGCATTGGACGGCCGTAGCATGATGAGCACCCTTGAAATGGCTGTTCGCCACGGCTTTGTGAAAGTGCCAAAGGGTACTTTTGTGCCAATCGCCAGCGTTCCAACCCTTAAAGACAGCGATGTCGTAGTGGTTTGTACCGGTGGTCAGGGCGAACCAAGTTCAGCTTTGCAGCGTATGGCTAGCGGCGAACACCGTCACGTCAAAATGAAGGAACAGGACACTGTTGTACTATCTAGCACGCCAATTCCAGAAACTGGTAACGATGCGCTGATCGGTACCATGATCGATGAGCTGATGCGCAAAGGTGTGCACGTATTTACCCACGTTAACCACGAGCTGCAGGGTGTTGGTCCACTGCACGTATCCGGCCACGCTTCTCGCGACGAATACGCTGACATGATCAACTACACGCGTCCAAAATTCTTCGTGCCAATTTACGGCGCATACCGTTCCAAGCAGAGCCACATCGAATTGGCTGTCGAGATGGGTATTCCTCGCAAAGACACCATTAACGCCGAAAACGGTGACATCATTGCCATGACCCCTGATAAAATCGAAATCGAAGGCAATGTGCCACACGGTACCATTCTGGTTGACCAAACCGGCGCCATCGTGAGCAACGTAGTGGTGAAAGACCGCGTGTTGCTGAGCGAAGAAGGCTTGGTGGCTGTGGTTCTAACTGTTGATAAGCGCTCCGGCAGCTTGCTAACCAGCCCCGACATCATTAGCCGCGGCTTCATTTACATGCGCGACAACGAAGAACTAATGAACGGCTTGCGTCACGAACTGCGCCGCGCCGTGCAGCAGCGCTTTAAGCGCATCGATCTGGACCGCTTTAAGGCTGAATTGAAAGATCACGTTACGCACTACTTGTTTGACAAGACGCAGCGTAGTCCAATTGTGATCCCTGTGGTGAACGTTATTGGTGGCAAAGTAGAAGCCAAGACCGTACATCAAAACAAGACCAAAAACGCCGAAGAGCTTGCTCGTGAGCAAGAAAAGCGCTTCCAACAGATGCGTGAACGCTTGCTGACCCAAGATGCCCGCGTAGACTAGATATGTCTAGCGAGACCGTTCCGCTCGAGCAACTGCCGCTCGAATTGCCACCTGACACTATGTTGGCAAATATGTTCGTATGGCATGGCATGCAGGTCTACCTTAACCAAAAAAATGCAGTGCGGGTGCAGCCGTATCTGGATTTTGGTGACCCACTGCCTACCGGAAATGAGGCCGATCCTCCCACTCCAGTTGAGGTTACCTATCATCCGGATAAGACATTTCCAACTGCTCCCGACGACCCACCTTGGGCGTACCAGAAAACGTATAGCGCCTATCCCGGATATGAAGCGATGATTACGTTTGTGGGTAGAGCTCAGCACGACCTGCCTCCACATATCGCGCAACACGGTAAAGTAAGCCCGGTTATCCCAGAGGCCATAGTAAGCATTGCGGTGCATAATGTGCTGCCTCTGACTCATCGAACAGATCTTGACGATGCCGAACGTCGCTACCTGCAGCGTACCGACTATCATTTTTTTGGAGCCCGCCCGGCTGTTCGCCAGGATATATTTGATATCGGTGAACCCAAAAAACATGCCGTTGCCGTTACGCCGCCACATCAGGAGTTGAGGCGTCTACACGACCAACTCTTTAGTGCTAGCTGTGTATGCGGCATCTGTGTTTTGTATGATCACTATGGTCCGCTCGGCACACTGCCACAAGATAAGTTGGCTATTCTTAGAAGTCGTATAGGAAGAGCATAGGCACTTTGACAAAAGTTGTAAATATTGCTATAATTTATTTGTAAAAACGTGTCACCTCTGTAGCGTAAGCGTGATACACTAAAACACATATGGCTCAAAAGAAAAAACCTACCAAGTCTCGATCTAAAAAAGCTGCAGCAGCACCAGTGGAGCGTTCTCCGTTTTGGGCGTACAGTGGCGCGGTATTACTTTGCATAACTGCATTGTTCATGTTGCTGGGTGGCTTTGGCACCGGCGGCCCGCTACCAAAGGGTCTGTTCCAGGCCGGCTATTGGACACTGGGCTGGGCGGCATATTTGCTTCCGCTTGCGTTGGTTTATTGGGGTGTCTACAAATTCACCAGCGAAGATCATCGTATCCCCATCGGTAAATTATTGGGCATGTTCGCCGTGCTAATTTTTTCAGCCGGATTTTTGTTCACTGCCTTTGCCAGCCAGGCCGCCGATGGCACGTGGGCTCATGGCCACGGAGGGCAGGCAGGCAGCTTGATGGGTGCTGCCGTTTTGAGCTTACTCGATAAGTTCCCAGCCAGTATTACTTTCTTGATTTTTACTATTATGGCCGTGTTCTTTGCCTTTGGTATATCGCCAAGCGTTCTGCTAAAACTCAAAGATTTATTCACGCAGCGTGATGCTCGCGATGGCGATACCGACCTGCATACATTAAAGGCTCGCGCCGAGGCCAAGGGCTTCCAGCTGAATGAAGGCGTGCCGGTGGAACATATAGAGAAGCCCAAAGAACGCCCACGATTGTCATCGTTCAAGAATGCTTCAGCACCTGCGCCAGCACCGGCTGAAAGCATGGAGGCACTCACCACCGCGAGCGATCCTGACTGGAAGTTCCCAGGGGTAGATCTGCTTGACCAAAAGCAAGACAAGGCCGACCCCGGCGATGTTAATGCCAACGCGCAGACCATTCACGACACATTTTCTAACTTCAATATTGATGTCGAAATGGAGGGCGCCAACGTTGGTCCTCGTGTAACCCAGTACACGCTAAAACCGCCTACCGGTGTCAAATTGACCAAAATTACGGCGCTCGAGAACAACTTGGCTCTCGACTTGGCTGCCCATGCGATCCGTATGGAAGCACCAATTCCGGGCAAGCGCGCTGTGGGTATCGAGGTGCCAAACGTTAAGCCAGCCATTGTCGGCCTGAGCTCAATTTTGCAGTCTCGTGATTGGACCAGTTCCAAAGGACCGTTAACTTTTGCCATCGGTAAAGACATTGGCGGACACGCCGTGGTAGTTGATCTGGCCAAGATGCCTCACCTATTGGTAGCCGGTCAGACCGGTTCTGGTAAGTCGGTAATGATCAACGACATCTTAACCAGCATGCTGTACCGCAACAGTCCTTCGGACCTCAAGCTAATCCTGGTTGACCCCAAGCAGGTGGAACTAACGCCGTACAACGACATTCCGCATTTATTGACCCCTGTAATTAACGAACCCGAAAAATGTATTAGCGCCCTCAAATGGGCAGTAGACGAGATGGAGCGTCGCCTGCGCACCATGGCAGAGGTGGGTAAACGCAACATTGGCGAATACAACAACCTCAAAAAAGAAGAGGGCATGCCATACATCGTAATTGTAATCGACGAGTTGGCCGACCTGATGATGATGGCCGCGCGTGATGTTGAGGCGCTCATTGTACGCTTGGCGCAAAAAGCTCGTGCCGCTGGTATTCACCTGGTGCTTGCCACGCAGCGCCCGTCCGTTGACGTCATTACTGGTCTGATCAAGGCCAACGTGCCAGCTCGCATCGCCTTTACAGTAGCCAGCCAGGTTGACTCACGCACAATTATTGACCAAATGGGTGCCGAAAAGCTCCTGGGCCGTGGTGACATGCTGCTGTCTACCAGCGACATGCCTAAGCCAAAGCGCGTCCAGGCTGCCTTTATTAGCGACGAAGAAACCGAAAAAGTTACCAACTTTATTCGTGACCAGCGCGCACCACAGTACGACGACGCTATTATCAGTCAAAAAGTGGAACTGGGCAAAGGTAGCAATGTTATGAGCATGGACGCTAGCGATGCTGACGACGACATGTTCAAAGACGCAGTGCGAGTAGTGATCGAAGGTGGCAAGGCCAGCACAAGCTTGCTACAACGCCGTTTGCGCATTGGATACGGCCGTGCAGCCCGCTTAATTGAAACTATGGAAGAACAGGGCATTGTGGGCCCAGCCGATGGCTCACGCCCCCGTGAAGTGCTCGTTAGCTCTTTTGATGATGTATTTGGAGGCGCTGCCGCTCCTGCTGAGCCTGCCGAAGGCGGTAATGATACGCCCCCCGAAGCTCCAAATGCCCGCGAAAAATTCCTTGTGCAGTAATTGTTAAATTTGTGTTATCTGGCGCGCAGCAAACCTGTGTATAAGTCCCTTGCAAACGTAGTACGAACAAGCGCACAATCATACGTACACAAATGGTTTTTGTTCGAAAGGGCTCAAAATGTACACACAAACAACAGAGGTTATGCATACCGCAAAGCCTCAGCTTTTTGACACACTAAAAACACCTGGTAGCGGCGCTGATATTGACCTGTCCGACCTACAGCACGACTACCGTGCGCATCAAAAAGCATTGCTTCGAGAACTTCATATAAAAGACAAGACGCACGCACTGTACGACCCGGCCCAGTACGTTTCGTTCCTGACGTGGCAGGTTGTGGACCGCTGCTTTGACCGTTTGGTATGGTCCGAGGCAAGACCATCGCACCAAGGCAAGGGATATTCAACATCGGCGCACTGCGCCGTTTTTCGTACCAATAAGGTGGGCCACATGGAGCCAGCGTTTTGGGCGAAGGTGAGTTATCGTACCCAAACCGACGCCGCAGGCAACGTTCAACTTGATGCCAAGGGTAATCCTTTGATCGAACCCGATGCCCACACCATCGAGACCGATTTACAGGGGTTAAAACGTCGCGACCAGATACTATTTCGTTTCAGCCAAAAGGAAGGCCAGCCCGGCGTCCGTGCCGAGAAGTTTCAACGTATGGGCCACACGGTTTTGCTGGATGAGCTGGACACCATGCGCTACGTAGATACATTGAGCAGCGACGTGTTAGCAGTTGTTCGCGGCCTAGATCAGCTGGACGAACAAGAGCGAGAAGCAGAAGACCGCTTGGCGCGCCTGGCCACTCATCAGCTTGTGTACGCCCCGCTCATATAGTGCTAATGCTTAATATTGACAAAAAGTAAAATATTTGGTAAGGTATATATAACAAAGTAAAAAAGGCTCATACCTCACATGAGTGAACAAATCCAAAACCAAAACATTCTGACCGAAGAAGAAATGCGCGCTCGTGACGAGGCCATTTTTGACACCGTTGCCGAATTTCGCAACGAAATGGAAAACCCAGAGCTTCCACGAGTAGCTGAATACGAGGGAATTGGCGAGGATGATGCCGCTCAAAAAGTAGACGTAGACGCTATTTTTGACAATCGCAAAGCCGAGCTTAATCAGCCTGGTACTGGTCGTCACCGCAAAGCATTTGACCCAGAAGAAAACAAGGCCGGCCTCATGAGGGACATGACGTCTTCGATCACTAGCCGTAAGCACCGAGGTGTTCCCGAGGAACATCGCGAAGCTTATGGTATGGTTGCTCAACACGACGGTAGCCCTAAGCCAGGTAAAAAGAGTGGCAAGGGTGGCAAAAAGGCTCAAGCAGCTGCTCCCGATACTCCACCAGAGCTTACCGAGGATGGCGCAATTGACGAAAGCGCATTGGCTGCAGCCGAAGAAGCCGCTCGTCGCTCAACCGCTCGTCCTTTTGCACTTAACCAAGAGCCAAGCGCTGCTCTCGCCGCTCCTGCACAAGGCAGCGGTCGCCAACGCCGCCCACGAACCAGCGACAGCTCAACCCCCGACAACGGTGGTGATACCCGCCGCATAATTGGCGACGGTGGAATCTTTAACGGCGTACCCGAAGCTACTGCCACGCCCGAAGCTGAAGCTCGCCGCGAACGCTTCGTCCAGATCGGTTCAGATAATGTTCCGGCTCTATACCGTTCAACTCCTGAATACCCGGCCCATAGTGGTGACAACGTTTTAATAGACCAAAAAGCCATGCTTGTTTCCGTCATGGACGGCATGGGTGGCCATGGTGGTAGCGAGGGTCTTGATGCCAAAGCCGCCGTAGAGCTCAACGAGCTTGTAGAAGAGCGCTTTGCAAATGCACCTGACTTTAAGAGCGTTCGCCAAGCCGAGAAGTTCATGTCAGACACGCTGTTGGAATGTCACCGCGCCATGGAAAAATATGATGACGGACGTGGCGCTGTAGGTGCTATCGTAAAAACCATCGATATTAAGGGCCGGTTATTTGCAGTAAGCGGTATTGTTGGTGACGTTGCAGTATATGTTCGCAATCCTGGCGAAGACGAGCCCACCCAGATCGGTGTGGAGCAGAGTAACGTTAACCAGCCAAACCTTGTATTGAACGCTTTTAGTGGTAGCGGCTATGACGAAAAAGCGCTGATCAAGCGCATGCGCGAGGATGGTGTTTCCAAGAAAGATATACCTCGTTTACTTCCGTACTATGCTAATCAGGTTATTACCACGCCGCTTGAGGAAGGTGCTACCATAGCTGTCTTTACTGATGGTATCGCCGGTGACCAACCCGAAGATCGCCTCAGTGCGCATGAATTGCGATCTGCGTTTGACCAGCCAAGTGCGCAAGATGTGGCAAACGAACTGGTATCGACCAGTTTGTATCGCAAGAACGACGACAAGGGCATTGGCGTTATGCGAATCGGTGAATATCTGACAGATTCCGACGCAGACGGGGGTACATTTGACGATGACGCAACCACCCCTGACGTGGTGACTCCTCGCGCACGTCGCCGAGACCGGATCGCTGCCCGTATTGGCCGGATCATTGATGTCGAAGGCATTCGCACTGACTTGAGTACAGCCCGGGCTGAAATGAGTGATGCCGTGGCTCAGTACAAGCGTGAGCGTCAAGCTCGTCGTGCTGCGCGCGTCACCACTCCTGACTTAACTCGTGATCGTGAGGGCTTTGTAGCCCGCAACGGCAATAAACTTACTGTTGCTGCCGCTGGTTTAGGCCTGGCCGCCGTAGCCGCTGGCTTAGGAATGAACAGTGCCTCCCAAGAAGCGCCAAGCGCTACGCCACGTGCTTCGGCAACTGAAACACCTCAGTATGGACCGCAAGCTCCTAAGACTGCCGAAACACCTACACCTAGCGCGTCACCATCGGCTAGTCAAAAAGAGACGCCAAAAGAGACCCCCAAACCTACCGTAAAACCAACGACGCCATCATATGGTCCTACCGCTATTCCTAACGCTCCGGACTTTAGTAACAAGCCTCGTCCCGAAGAGCCCCGAGGCCCTTCAAGCAGCGAGCAGCACCAGACTAAAGACTTTGATCACGAGACCATTAACTTTACGACCAAAGACGGCAAAGTAGTGCGCGCTTCAGCAACCCTGAAAGCTGGTGGTAGCATCTTTGAAGCGGGCCACGATGCCGGACTCACCGACACACAGGTAGCTAACGCTGTAAACGAGGCTGGCATCACCAGCCAACGCGCCGAACAGTTGCCAGTTGGCCAGCAGATTAACTTTGACCAGCAGGCTGACGGTAGCTACGTCGTCCACCTCCGATAATCTACCCAAGCAGTACAGGCAGCCCGGAACTCCCGGGCTGTTGCTTTTTATGCCCGGCTACGGTATAATTACCTCTGTTATTAACTCAGTTCACGGCTAAATGAGAGCGCGTGGGCTATTAATCCAAAGGAGTTCCAAGGATGAACCAGTACGAAGTTGCTGTGCTTTACCACCCAGACCTAGAAATTGATCTGGAAAAAGCTACCAGCCGAGTAGAAAAGATTTTCACCGACAACGGTGGTGAAATCAAAAACACCGACAACTGGGGCAAGCGCAAATTGGCGTACCCAATCAAAAAGAACGAGCACGCTGTGTACGTTTTCTACACCGTAGAATTTCCAGCAGAAGCTGTTCGTAAGGTAGAAAGCACTTTGAACATCACCGACGAAGTAATCCGCTTTATGATTACTCGTCCAGACCTCAAGGCAATTGCCAAGGCTGAAGCTCTGAAAGAAGAGAAGGCCAAGAAGGCTGCTGCCCGCGGCGAAGCTGCCGAAGATGCTGAAAAACCAGCAGAATAAGCTATACTAAGCACATAATACTAAGGGAAAACAGCAGGGCTAGCGCAGGATGTGCTGCGCAAGCGGGTAACCGCTAGAGCTCTCGGAGGGAATCACTATGGCACGAAGTGTCAACCAAGTCATCTTAATGGGGAACCTAACTCGCGATCCAGAATTGCGTCAAACACCAAGCGGTCAAAGCGTTGTGAGCTTTAGCTTGGCGCTCAACCGTAGCTACAAAGACCAATCTGGTGAATGGCAAGAAGCAACCGACTACATTGACGTTGCTGCTTGGGGCCCGCTCGCAGAGCGTGTTGCACAGTACATGACCAAAGGTCGCCGTTGCTTGGTGCAGGGCCGCCTGCAAAGTCGCTCATGGGAACAGGATGGTCAAAAGCGCAGCAAAGTAGAAGTGCTGGCTAATGACGTAACGTTCCTTGATGGTCGCGGCGAGGGCGGTGAAGGTTCCGGCGCCGGTTCATTCGGCGGTTCCAACAACGCTGGTGGCGGCTCGAACAGCTCCAACAAAAAAGATGACGTAGTGATCGAAGACATTGGCGATGAGCCAGTTAACCTCGACGATATCCCTTTCTAAACTAGGAGATAACAATGGCAAAGATTTTTAAGCACAAAACCGACGTTCCATACTTTGACTACAAGGACTTCAAGACCTTGCAGCGCTACGTAAACGTTTATGGTCAGATCGAGACTCGCAAGAAGACTGGTTTGACTGAGTCTCAACAGCGTCGTTTGAGTGTCGCTATCAAGCGCGCTCGTAACATCGCTTTGCTGCCTTTCGTAGCAAACAACTAACCTACTGGGGGACGGGTGGAATACGCATCGCTCACAACACAAATCAAGGACCTGGCTACACTTGCCAATAGCAAGCTCACCGCCTTTGATGTTGAAGTACTTTCTTTTGAAGAAAAAGAGTTGGTGCGAACCCTCAAACTGCAGCTGTCGGATGCCCGGCTGGACGTACGCGATTACGAATACGCCCAGACCCGGGCCGAGCAGCAACAGGCTGCCACCGAGGGCCGGCAGCGCCTCGAGCAATTACAGCAACAGATACTTAAAGCAAGTGAATACAATTTGTTGGGTGCAATTGACGTGGCGCAGCTTTCGGCGCTCACTCAGCATATAATTTCTGAACTACAATAGGAGCACATAATGGCACTAAGCATTACTGACCTCAAAAAAGGCACACTCTTTCAAATTGATGGCGTGCCATATCGCGTAACTGATTACAACCAAAAGGTGATGGGTCGCGGTGGTTCAATTGTGAACGTTCGAATCAAAAGTTTGATCGACGGCAAAGTGCTAGAGAAAACCTACAAGGGCAACGAACAATTAGATAGCGCAGACGTCGTAAACCAAAACGTGCAGTACCTATACACCGATGGCAATGTCTTTTACTTCATGAACGAAGAGACATTTGAGCAGTTTGAAGTGCCTGCTGACCTGGTGGGTGATGGCGCAGGCTATCTTAAAGAAGGCGACAAGATTCAGCTGCAATTCTTTAACGACACGCCGATTAATGTTGAGCTGCCAAAGAACGTACCGCTCAAGGTGGTTTACACCGAGAACGTGGTAAAGGGCGACACGACTAGCTCGGTCATGAAAGATGCTGAGCTGGAAACAGGTATTACCGTGAAGGTTCCGGCGTTTATCAAACAAGACGACATTATCAAAGTAGACACTCGAACGGGTGAATACTTAGAGCGTGCCAAGTAGCTTTTGCTGCGCAGCAGCAGCTGCTATACTACAAGATAGGTGTTATATAAGGTGGGGAGTATGAATCAACTCAACCGACGCTGGCGTAAACTAGTGCATCGGGTAGCATCACAAAACTGGCCAATCCGCAAAATTGTTCAAATTGTGGGCATCGTGCTGATTGTAGTTGTGGCTGCACAACTTTTGTGGCCAAAAAATCGCGCCCTGCCGGGTGTATCAGCTGATTCGCTTGGCGTGGGCGGTAAAACCACCACCGCTATTCAAAAAGAACTCGACTCAGCCTATAAGTCAGCCCAGTTAACCGTTGTTACTGGTGCAAAAAAATCTACCACGTCTTTTGCGGAAGCCGGTATTGACCCTCAAACCAAACAAACCGCGCAAGCCGCGGTGGATTACCCGCTGGTTTGGCGTTTTGTACCGTTTTCTTCGCTGTTTATTGGAGCCGATCGAAATACATCTATGTCCGCTAGCTTTGACGACGATCGTCTAAAATACCTGGCCATGCAAATTAGTAAAGAAGCCTACGTAGCGTCAAAGAATGCTAGTGTTACCGTCAGTGGTGATAAAGTTAAGCTTATTTCGGCCAAGCCAAGCCAATCATATGGCGCCAATGAAATCATACGTGGTATAAAAACGAGCACATTGAACCCTAAGGCCACGGTAACTATTAAGGCCCAAGAAACAGAGGCTCCGCGGAGCGACAAAGAAGTAAAAGCAGTTCTGGAAAAAGCGCAAAAGGCAGTGGATACACAGCTTACTTTCTTGGTAAATAACGAGACGATAAGCGTGAACAAAGCTACTATCGGTAGCTGGCTTGATTTCCCGGAGGACCCCAAGACCAAAATGCTGTCACTCTCGGTTAATGTGGAAGTGCTCAAAAAATACCTAACTGATACAGTCCAGCCTAAAGTGTACAAAGCGCCCGGTGTGACCACGGTTACGCTGGTCGACAACGTAGAGACTGGTCGTACGGTAGGCGCGAGCGGGCGTGGCATTGACGCCCCTAAAGTGGTGGAATCTGTAAATACAGCCTTGCAAGCGGGCAAAAAGACGACTGTACAGGTGTCTGTTGCGACGCTACCACCGAGCATTGTGTACAAACGAAGCTACTCAAAGACGAGCGCGGGCTTAAATGCGTTGCTTGATAACATTGCGGGCAGTAAGGGGTTCGGCGTGACGGTGGCCACTATGTACGGTACGGGTATGGCAGCAAACGCCAATGGCAGTAAGCAATTTGAGGCCGCCAGCACATACAAACTGTATGTAGCCTACGTGGTGTTCCAAAAGATTAACCAGGGCGCCATGACTTGGAACGACAACATCAATGGTAAAACTGCTGCTCAGTGTTTTGATGACATGATTGTGAAGTCCGACAATAATTGCTCCAAAGCACTTGTAGCAAAAGTTGGCGGCTGGCAAGTGGTGGAAGACGCTATGCGTGGTCTGGGCTTGGGCGGTACGGATCTTACCGGATCAACCTTGCTCACTACGGCAAATGACCTATCTATCTTTTTGCAAAAATTACAGGCTGGGTCGCTGTTGAATGCCAATGACACGGCACGCTTGTTGGACGCTATGAAGCGTCAAGTTTATCGTGCCGGCATCCCCAAGGGTACCGGCCAAACGGTAGCTGACAAAGTGGGCTTTGTGGATGATGTAATTCACGACGCCGCCATTGTGTACGGGCCAAACGGTCCGTATGTGCTGGTGATTATGACGAGCAACAGTTCGTGGAGCGCTATTGCCAGCATCGCCGCCCAAATTAATTCCTACCTCAATTGATGTATACTAGTACCAGATGAAACAACGCTTAGATCAACTTTTATTCAGCCGTGGGCTTGTTCCGTCGCGCAGCCAGGCTGAAAGCTGGATTCGCTTAGGCAAAGTGTATGTGGCAGGCAAGCAGGTAACTAAGCCGGGCGCCATGGTTGACGCCGGGCAAGAAGTAGAACTAAAGGCCGAAGAGCAGTATGTGTCTCGCGCAGGGCTTAAGTTGGCTTCGGTAGCTAAAATCTTACATTTGGAATTTGCCGATAAGGTTATGCTGGACGTAGGAAGCTCCACCGGTGGCTTTACCGACTACGCCTTACAGCATGGTATTCGCAAGGTGATTGCGGTAGATGTTGGCACTGACCAATTGCACCCCAGCCTACACGGAGACCCGCGCATTGAACTGCACGAACAGACCGACATCCGCGATGTCTTTGCGGGTGGCACGGGCGGAGGGGCACCCGGCGCGCTGCAGCCGTCAGGCGAGCACGACGGGGAGGCATCCGCGAGTGACAGGACCCGTATGGTGCAAATTGAAGTGCCGGATTTGGTGGTGATAGATGTGTCGTTTATTAGTCTGCGTGACATTTTGCCCCATGTGGCCAAGTTGTGCCGCCCGCATACCATAGTTGCCGCAATGGTTAAGCCGCAGTTCGAGGCGCGAGAAAGCAATCTGAAACACAAAGGTGTTATCAAGAATGATCGCATGCGCCGTGATATCCTCAAAGATTTTGAGCAGTGGGTGACCCGTTACTTTGTGGTGCTCGACAAAGCTGACTCGGACGTGGCAGGTTCCAAGGGCAACCGCGAACGTTTCTACAAGCTGCGTTTATCTGCTTAATCCTGCGCGAGCCCATCTACTTTTGCGAGGGATATGCCAGCGGCATCATTGCCGAGCCAAAAGTTGCGGGGGCGGGAGCAGGGCATGAAGCCAAGATTACAGCATCTTTTAACGTAAAACGCTAGAGCTTACAGATAACTCATGGTACACTGCCAATATGTATTTTAAAAGCCGTGCCGAGGCCGGCCAATTGCTCGCAAAACAGATCGCCAAAAAATATAAGGGACAAAAATGCGCCGTCGTTGCTTTGAGTGATGGCGCCGTGATGGTGGGCGCACAGATTGCTATGGAATTGCATAGCGTGCTGATGATGCTGCTCACCGATGCAATTCAGTTACCACATGAAGATACGGCTATCGCTGGCATTACGGGCGATGGTTCGTTTACGTACAACACCTTTTATTCACCCGGTGAAATCGAGGATTTTGTGAGCGAGTACCGCAGCTTTATTGAACAAGAAAAAATGCACAAAATGCAGGAAATGCACCGCCTGGAAGGGCGAGGCGGCTTGGTAAAAAAGAGCTTGCTACAGGGCCATGTGGTAATTTTGGTTTCCGACGGTCTTAGCAACGGTTTCTCTTTAGACCTCGCAGCGGAGTTCCTTAAGCCAATCAAAACCAAACGACTGGTTGTGGCTACGCCGCTGGCCAGCGTACCAGCCGTAGACCGCATGCACATTTTGGCTGACGAAATTGTGTGTTTGAGCGTGATCGAGGACTATATGGGCACGGATCACTATTACGAAAAGCAAGATGTTCCGCCGCATGAACTAGCGGTGAAAACAGTAGAGCAGATTGTCTCGCACTGGAAGTGATTATTCCAAGTATTGGCGCAGTTTTTGTTCGTTGGTAATAGTAATGTGAAACTGCTTGCGTGTAAGCAGGCCTTGGCGTTCCAGCACGGTTAATTCACGGCTGGTTGTCTCGCGCGTAGCGCTAATGGAGCTGGCAATGTCTTGGTGACGCAAGGGCACATCCAGCAAAATGCCATCGGGCGTATTCTGGCCAAATCGTTCTACCAAACCCAGCAAAAAGGACGCCAAACGCTCACGGACAGTGCGGTATTCCAGATTCAAAATACGTTCCGAGTGTAATCGATACATATCTACCAGCATATCAACCAGCGGCAAGGCAGCTTTGGGGTGACTTACCAGGTAATTCTGAAAAGTATCGTGGTCGATATAAAAGGTGATAACAGTAGTTAGCGCCGCGTACATAATGCGCCGATCGCGGCCGGTAATAGCCCGCGTGAGGCCAATAATTTCGCCCGGCTTACGGATAATTAGCAAGTTCTCATCACCATATTTGGTAATGTCATACGCCTTAATTAAGCCGCTTGCGATATAAAAAACGCCCGACGGAGAAGTGCCGGGCTTAACGATAAACTCGCCTTTGTTAAATGCCAACTTTTTACCTTGATGGAAAAGGTTGACGAAGTCGTTAGGTGGGCTTGTAGCCGTCAACATATCTGTAATGTAGCATATTTACAGATAGACCACAAGAAGCTATGTAAGTCAGGTGTATTATCTTGTGACGAATATCCTGCGGGGACTGTGACAAAGACCACCGACTTCCCCAGTTTTGGCGCGCATACTAAAAGTACCAACTACAATAGGTTGGGGAAAAGGAGGGAACTATGATCAGCCTGACTCAGGTTGAGCAGCAGCTCAAAAAGGTGGGGTGCTACTTCCGTTTCTGGGGACGGGGTGAGATACGCGAACTCGCCAATGTCCTAACACCTGACGAACATGTCGCGCACTGTGCAAATGGGCGGTACGAGGGCGGCTTTGCCATGCTCGTAGTGACCGATCAGCGGTTACTGCTGATAGATCACAAACCAATGTTCGTCGCGGTTGAGGATATCCGCTTCGACATGATTGCCGAGATCGACTACAGCGCCCAACTTATGATAAGTACGGTTAAAGTAATAACGCCAAGTCGCACGCTGAATTTTAGCAGCTGGAGTTCGTACCATTTGCGAGAGGTCCTGAACTACACACAGCAACGAATGTTGGAACTACGTCAGCACTACGGACTTACGCAGCAACCGGTGCAGCAAGTGATTCATCATCACGTGGTTGAACCAGCACAGCAGCAGGCCACAGCGGCCAGCGCTGATGACATGGGAGTGCTAATCGGGGGACTGGCGCTGCAAACAGGCGGGTTACAACGACCACTAATCATGCCGTTCAACCCCTATAACAAAATGCCGGTGCTGCAGCGCCGACGCCGCTACCCACGCTTTTACTAGAATAAACTAGAAATAAACGCCCGAGGAATGGGCCCCGGGCGTTTATACTTTTTTCTTCTTCAGCAGGAGCTGGTCGGCAGATTACTTGCTGACATTAAAGCGGAATTCCACGACATCACCAGGCTGCATAACGTAGTCTTTGCCTTCGGTGCGAACCTTGCCGGCTTGTTTGGCTGCTTGTTCAGAACCGGCGGCAACCAGGTCGTCGTAGTCGATAATTTGCGCAGCAATAAAGCCACGCTCAAAGTCGCCGTGAATCACGCCCGCTGCTTGCGGAGCAGTGAAGCCCTTTTTAATTGTCCAAGCACGGACTTCTTTTTCACCGGCAGTGAGGTAACTCTGCAGTCCCAATGTGTCGTAAGCGGCGTGAATTAGCTGCACCAAACCAGACTCGGTTTGACCATAGCTTTCCAGCATTTCGGCGGCATCGGCCTCGTCTAGGCTTTGCAGTTCGCTTTCCAGCTGAGCACACACAAACAAAGCCTTGGCTGGCGCCGCTAGTTGTGCAAGTTTTTGCTTCTTTTCATCGTCGGCCAGGCCAGCCTCGTCCAGATTGAACAAATAAATAACCGGCTTAGCTGTTAGTAGATGCAGGTCAGCAATATGTTCTAGGTTGATGTCGTCCACGCTCGAGAGCGGCTGGCCGTTGTCGAGCAGATCATGAACGTGTTGCAAGGTGTCGAGCTCGGCTTTTAGTTTAGGGTTGGCCCGAGCTTCTTTCTCGAACTTTGGCAGGCGCTTGTTTACTGTTTGCAAGTCGGCCAACACTAATTCGGTATTGATGGTGTCGATGTCTTTTTGCGGATTGTGCTGCTCGTCCACGTGTACCACATTGCTGTCGTCAAAGGCGCGCACCACTTGCACAATTGCGTTGCATGAACGGATGTGGCTAAGGAACTGGTTCCCCAGACCTTCGCCGTTACTGGCGCCTGCAACCAAGCCAGCGATATCCACAAATGTAACCGTGGCTGGAATAATTTTTTGCGCATTGTACATGCTGCCCAATTTTTGCAAACGTGCGTCTGGCACCGGAACGATACCGGTGTTTGGCTCGATAGTGGCAAACGGGTAGTTCGCAGCCAAAATGTTACTGCCAGTCAGCGCGTTAAACAAGGTTGATTTGCCGACGTTAGGCAGGCCGACGATGCCAATTGAAAGTGATGCCATAATAGCTTCATTATAACAGAGGTGCAGAGCAAATAAAAATGACCCGCAGGAGCGCGGGCCATTTTTTTGTTCAAACGTGCGGGAGATTACATCTCTTCGCGCATCTGGAATTTTTTGGGCAACGTCATGCTGACGCCAACGGCTGCAATCAGCACGCCCAAGGTGTAAACTACGCCCATCTTGAATGCATGAGCAAAGTTGTTCGCATTGGCCTGGACGGCACTTGCAGAAACGGTGGCACTAATTTTTTGTACAGCTGCGCTGTTGTTGCCAGCGCCCGCCTCGGCCTTTTTACAGCTTTCAGGTGTTATGTTGCTGTCTTTTGCCGTGGTGCGGTCGTAGTAACAAGTGCGAGCCTGCGTGATAATTTGATCTTGCGCAACGGCAGGAACGTGCAACGTTGTGAGTTCTTTGCGGAGCTGCGGTGAAACCTCGTCAAAGCTCTTGTGAGCGCCGTGGTTTAACTGGCCAAAGAAGATCACACCAATGATGGCTACACCAATCGCGGCGCCTACCTGCTGAATTGCATTCAGGATACCCGACGCAGAACCAGCGTGGCTAGGGTTAACTTCTTGCAGAGCAGCAGAGAAGATAGGGGCCATGATCAAGGCCAAACCAATACCGCTCACGAACAGCCCCGGAATAAATTGCCAGCCGGCAACGTGGATGGTGTAGTGAGAGATTACCCATGTGGTGTAGACCAAACCTGCGGCAAAAGCGGTAGCGCCCATGCTGATAACATTGCGACCGAATTTAGGGATCAGCTTGTTGCCAAACACGGCGAAGCTTAATGCCATACCAACAGCGGTCGGCACGCCAATAACAGCAGCTCTTAGAACGCTAATGCCCAGCCCGGCTTGCAGTACTAATGTAATGGTCAGGAAGTAGCCGATCATAACAGATTCAAGCAGGATGTTCAGGGCTAAACCACTGACGAAGGATCGAATCTTAAACAGTGACGGCACGATAAGTGCCGATTGGTCGCGTTTGTGTTTCTTGGTCTCAAACCATCCAAACAGGGCAAGCGCTGGAATAGATGCAGCAATCATGCCCAAAGTCCAGATAGGCCAGTCCAGATCGCGACCTTCAATCAATGGAAATACGAGCAAGCTCAACGCCAGCACAATGAGCAACGTGCCCTTAATGTCAATGTGGAGCGGGTGCTCCGATTTGCCGTCGGGCAGGTATTTCATGCCCATAATGAGTGCAAAAATACCCACGGGCAGGTTGATCAAAAAGATCGGGCGCCAGTCCCAGCCAAAGAAGTTAGCCTCAATCAAGAAACCACCAACAATTGGTCCGAGCGAGGCGGCAAGCCCCGCCAGCATACCGAACAAACCCATAACTTGCGTACGCTCGTGCGGCTTGTACATGATCTGCATCATGGACATCACCTGAGGTACCATAAGCGCTGCCATGGCGCCTTGTAGCAGGCGGGCAACCACCAAGAACATGGCACTCGGGGCAATACCGGTTAGTAATGAGGCGATGGTGAATCCGCCAACACCGATCAAAAACATTTTTTTGTAACCAAACACATCGCCCATACGACCGCCGGTAATCAGCAGAAGGGCAAAGGTCAGTGAGTAACCTGCGATCATCCATTGGATCATGGCGTAACTTGCTCCTAAGTTCGCCTGGATCGAAGGAATCGCAATGTTAACAATAGTGTTGTCGAGCAGGTCCATCACAAAGGCAAGTGCCACGATAGTCAAAGCAATTTTCTTTTGCTTTGCAGTGAACTTGCTGGCGTGATGCGCAGCAGCGTGTTCCATTGATTTATCCTTTATAGTAGGTTATTATTTAAGCGTATAAGAATTAAGTTTGCTTAATATCTTAGCTACTAAGATAAATGTTTGCTGAAGAAATGTCAAGTAAAAAGCACAAGATACTTACCACGGCCCGAACTGATACTCCTGCTCGGCAGGATATGGTTGCCGAGCTCGACAGAGCAGTGCAAGATAACGGTAACACTAACGTTCTCATGGTGCATGCCATTGCGCAGCACGTTGGTTTGAGCGCCACCGAATTTGAATGCTGCAGTCTTATCCAGGATTACGGTCCGTTTACTGCGGGCGAGCTGGCCAGGCGCTGCCACATTACAACAGGGGGCATGACGGGCATGATCGACCGCTTGGAGCGTCGTGGATTTGTGCAGCGCGAGTCTGATCCAAACGATCGCCGACGTGTGCTGGTACGGGCCATTGAGAATCAAGAGGCTCGTCAAAAAGTTCGCGCCCTGTACGGTCCGCTACAGCGCTCATTTAACGAGTTGGTAGATTCCTATAGCGATGAAGAGCTGGCAACTATTGTCGATTTTATGCGTAAAACCAACGCGATGTTCCACGAGAACATTGATAAGCTACCTCAAAAAGACTAAAAATCAGTACTCAGGCTGTCAGTCTGAGTAATTTTATTGCATTACAAGCCCACTCACCTTACAATAAAAGTCAACAAAAGCGTAAGCGAAATGTAGGGATATGAGCAAAAAAGTAAAACTCCTTGTGCTAAGCGTCGTACTGATAGTGGCGGCGGGGGTCGGCGTATTTTTGTATCAGCGCCACGTGAACAATAACAATAAGGCTGAGGCTGAAAAAACCAAGTATGCCCAGATTGTGGAGAACACCCAATCTTTGGTTAGCGCCGGCAAATACGACCAAGCCGAAAAGCAGTGGCTTAGCTATCTAAAGACTGACCACGACAAAACATATGTCCGGGGCGCGTACGTGCAGTTAGCTACCACGTATTCCAATGCACAAAAGTACGAGCAGGCTATCTCATACTACAAGAAGGCCGAAGCCATTGACCGCACCCCTAAGCTGGACGTGGTAACAGGCTTGGCTTACACCTATGAAGCTAACGGCAATAAAGCAGAGGCAATTACATACTTCAACAAAGCCATCAGCCTCACCCAAAAGAGCGACGATCCTTCTAAGAATCCCGACATCCAAGGTTACAGGTATGAGATTTCTCAATTGGAGGGCAAGCAGTGAAACTTGTAAGACGCATTGCAAACCTAGCGCTCGTATTTTCGCTGTTGGTTAGCACCTTGGCGCCGGCTACCGCAAACGCGGCGCGTGCCGGTAGTCCTTCGTGTCCCACGGGAAGTACCATGTACGGTCGCGCACAGTGTATCGGTTACTTTACCGGTGCCGATGTGTACAAAAACGGCTCAGGTATTGATGTAGACAGTGTCATTACTAACGGTGGCCGTTCGTTGTTGGACGTGACCAATGTAACTAACTTTGTGAGCACCATGCGATCTCTGTTGTACGGTGGTGGCAACGATGCCATGGGCGCAGCATTTTTGATTGATACAATGCTGGGCAGGAACGGCACCTCATTTACGAGCGCTTCCGCCGGTATCACGTACGCCAAGAATAATTTTGACACCTGGCAAGACCGGGTAGAGTACTACAACGCCCAAGGTTGGGTGCAATGGAGCCAATTGGTAACGTACAATGCGCCGTTCCAAAACAGCGCTCGCTCCAAGATTATTAAGAACGACGATATCTTTTATAAAAAGCTCGAGAGCGAAACGCAGCGCACCATCATTTTTAGCAACCCAGATGGTAGCAAATATCGTATTAAGAAAAACTGCGGTAACTTGGTAGGTTCTTCAGAGCGACTGGTGTCCGTTCCTACGTACAACTTGTCGCCAAGCGTGGGTGTGACCGTGAATGGTGGTACCACTGATGGTGTTGTGCAGGTAGGCGACAGCATTAGGTTTACATACCAGGTTACTAACAGCTCAAGCCAGGCAAGTGGCAGCACCACTTGTACAATTTACGGCGCATCCTACACTGGCTACCACGAGCAGCCTGACACCCCCGAAACGGTAACCAATAACGGGTATGTGCCTCCGGGCACGGGTTGTCCACGGACGTTTGCAGGAAGTTCTACCGTAACCCTTGCCACGGAAACGTTCACAGCGTCCACCTTTAACCAGACTATTTGTCGCTCGCTTTTTGTGAATCCATACAAAGCAGGCGCTGGCGCTAAGGGTGACGAGACTTGTATCGTGGTCGCAGCCAAGCCGTATACACGCGTGTTTGGTGGGGACGTATCGGTAGGTAACGGTATCTCTACCGGTACAAGCACGACCTGTACGCCGAAAGACAGCGCTTCTATAAATGCCTGGAATAATGGTGGATCTAGCTTTACTGGTGCGGGTACGCAGTTTGCAGGGTTGGCGCTAGGGGTAATTGACGGCTTTGCTACCGCCCAAAAAGCAGTTAATAACACGACCCTTCCGAGCGGCTTGGCCTTTAGTAATACAGACTTAGATGGTTCATATGGTGGGCACTTTGGTAGCTTGCCGTGTATCCCTGACTATTACAGCCAAGCTGCCAACACCACAGCTCAAACCTCTCCAATAAGTCTTAGCTCGCTGGCCACTGGGGCCTACAAAGTAACGGGCAACTTGACCATCCCTGGCGGTAACGTTGCGGGCGTGATCAACCCGGGCAACCGTATTACGGTATACGTAGATGGTGATGTCTACATCGGTGGCGACATTAAATACGCTGGTGGATGGACATACGACAAGACGCCACTCCTTGAGCTGGTAGTGCAGGGTAACATTTACATCGCACCTGGTGTGCACCAATTGGACGGTGCGTACATCGCCCAACAAAAGAATGGAACCAAGGGTGCTATTTACACCTGTGGCTCAGCGTACGCTCCATATGCAATTGACGGCAGCATGTACAACAACTGCAACTCTAAACTAGTGGTGAATGGGCTGTTCAGTGCTTACCAGGTTTACCTGATGCGCACCTCGGGTACTGTTTCGCAGTCCACAACAGGGGAGACCGCTGCCGGCAGCGCTGCCGCCGAAGTGTTCAACTACAACCCCGCAATGTGGATCGCACAGCCTGCAGCAGGTACGACTACGACCAATTCTGACGCCTTGAAGTACGACGCTATTACCAGTTTGCCGCCAATTTTATAACAAACCAAGCATATTAACACTTGCAAATAAGCATAATGCTTATGTATAATGAGGATCAACATGAGTTTACTGAGTGGGGTATCTGCATTTTTTGGACTGGACATCGGGACAACCGCAATTCGTCTCGTTGAGCTTCATGGGAGCGGCAATGTTCGCAACCTAGTGAAGTACGCATACGTTCCAGTGGACAGCAAAATTGTGCTGAGTGATGCCAAATCTGACCAACAAAAACTGGCGCAAGTCATCAAAGACTTGTTGTCACAGGCGCGTATGAGTACGCGTAATGTGGCTGTGGGCATTCCATCTCAGCGTGTATTTACCGCTGTTGTGGATTTTGACCGCCTGCCACAGGCTGAGCTGGCCAAAGCTATTCAATACCAAGCCGACTCCCTTATCCCAACACCGCTGGACAAGTCCAAGATTGACTGGGCGATAATTGGTGATTCTCCTAAGGACAAGACCAAAGTAGAAGTGTTACTTTCAAGTGTTGAAAACGACTTCGTAGAGAACCGTTTAGACTTGCTAGAGTCAATTGGTTTGGACGTGATTGCGTTCGAGCCCGACAACTTGGCTCTGACCCGCGCTTTGATTGCGCAGGATACAATGGCACCACAAATGGTACTGGATATTGGCAGCAAGAGCACAGACTTGGTTATCACCATGAATGGTGCGCCTCGTTTGACTCGCGCTATCCCAACTGGCGCAGAAGCAATTGTTCGTGCGGCTGCCCAAAACTTGAACATCGACGACAAACAAGCTCGTCAGTTTGTATTCAAGTTTGGCCTAGGCAAAGACAAGCTGGAAGGCCGTATCTATGACGCCATCATTGGCACAGTGGATATTTTGACCGGTGAAATCGACAAGTCTATTAAGTTCTTTCAGAGTCGTTACACCGACAGTAAAATTGCTCGTGTCATTGTAACGGGCGGGGCATCAGCATTGCCCGAGTTCCCACTGTACCTGGCCAACAAGTTTGGTGTAGAAGTTGAAATTGGCAACGCCTGGCGCAACGTAGCATTTGCTCCTGATCGTCAAAATGAGTTGCTTGCAGTTTCTAACCACTTTGGTGTGGCTGCAGGACTGGCGGAGAGGACAGAATAATGATTCAGTTTAACCTCTTACCAGACATTAAGCAGCAATACCTGAAGGCTCAACGCCAGAAGCACTTGGTCATGTTTATCTCTACAGTAGCGATTATTGCGGCTGTAGCAATTTTTGTGGTTCTGCTGTTGGTTGTCCAAGTATGGCAAAAGAAGAGTATCAGCGACCTGAACGGCGACATCAAAAAGTACAGCAACGAGCTAACGAACACCGACGACCTGAACAAGATCCTAACGGTTCAGAACCAGCTCAAGTCACTCACTGCTTTACACGATAAAAAAGCCGTGGCCACTCGTACATTTAGCTACGTAACACAGGTAACGCCACAACAGGCAAGCATTTCCAAGCTGAATTTGGACTTTGCGCTTAACACCATTAGCATCAGCGGTTCGGCCAGCTCTTTGGAAACGGTTAACACCTATGTGGACACGCTTAAATTTACCAAGTACAAAACTACCGGCGACACTAGCCAGTCAGGCAATGCCTTTAGTGATGTTGTGCTGTCTACCTTTGGCCGTACGGCTACAGGAGCAACCTACACCATTACGGCATCATTCAACCCGGTTATCTTTAGCGAAGACGAAAGCGTAGCATTGAATGTACCACAGACAACTACCACGCGATCTGTTACAGAGCAACCAACCGACCTCTTTCAATCTAACGGGACAAGTCAGTAGGAAAAGTTATGGCACGCGTATCATCAACTACCAAACGATCACTTATCACCAAAGCCAATAGCACTATTGTGATTACCACAGGCGTGGCTGCCTTCCTGGTTGTGTTTTGTCTGGTCGCCAGCAAAACGCTCATTAGTCAGGCAAACTACCAAAACCGCATCATTGGCGCCAAAAAAGACGCTGTATCGCAGCTAAAAGACAACATTAGCGCCAAAGACAGTCTGGTGAGCTCATACTCAGCCTTTGTAAACACGCCACAAAACGTACTGGGCGGTAATCCTGATGGCACTGGTCAGCAGGATGGCGACAACGCTAAATTAGTTTTGGACGCGCTTCCCAGCAAATACGACTTCCCAGCGCTAGCTACCTCACTTGAAAAAATGATCAGCAGTCAGAACCTGACAATTGTGGGCATAACCGGAACCGACGACGAAGTACAGCAGAATAACACCAGCTCGGGTGCACCTGCACCAGTGGCAATGCCATTTCAGCTTCAGGTGAGCGGCTCATACCAGTCAATTCAAGGTTTGGTTGATCTATTCAATCGTTCAATCCGACCATTCCAGGTCCAATCAATTGAACTCAGTGGTGGTCAATCTAACATGACGGCTACCATTAACGCGCAGACATTCTACCAGCCCGAGAAAACCTTTAAAGTCTCGACAGAGGTGATCAAGTAATGAAACAAAAAGACATCGCCCTTATCATCATTATCGCGTTTGTAAGCGCGGTAGCATCGTTCTTTATTTCGAACGCCCTTTTTGCCTCGCCAGAAAACAGGCAGCAAAAAGTAGAAGTGGTAGAAGCTATTACCTCGGATTTCCCAAAGCCATCGGGTAAATACTTCAACAGTGATTCTATTGATCCAACGCAACTCATTCAGATTGGAAATAGCACTAACCCAGATCCATTTACCGGTGCTCCACAATAACCTAAGACAGGCAAGGTAGTATGAGCGTTTTATCTACCACCGCCCAACAACAAGTCGAAGAAACACTTGTCAAGGACGGTGTATTAACCAAGGAACAGCTTGCAAAGCTCAAATCAGCGGCAGAAAAAGAAAGCACGCCGCTGTTGAGTTTTTTGGTGACCGGTAATCACGTCTCCGACGAGGTGATGACCAAAACTATCGCCCATGTTACCAAAGTGCCATACGTTAACTTAAGTAACGCGCATATTGACCCTGACGTGCTTGATTTGCTACCCCAGGACGTCGCAGAGCGTTACATGGCTGTGCCTTTGGGCGAAATGCAAAACCGCCTGGTAGTGGCTATGCTGGACGCTGACAACGTGCAGGCCGTGGACTTTTTGTCCAACAAAATTGGCCGCCCGCTCAAGGTGTACGCAGCCAGTGAGTCTGGTATCCGCCAAGTGCTGCATCAGTATTCGGCAAATATCACCAAGCAGGTGGTGGGCGAGATTGGTGGCGTTAATACCGTGGAGGTGGGTGCTGACGGTGCCGCTGTGCCAAACGTGCAGGTGAACGCGAGCGGCAAAAATATTAAGACTATCGTGCAGGACTCGCCAATCAGTAAAGCGCTGTCTACTATTTTGGAGTTTGCAGCCAAGAACAACGCAAGTGATGTGCACATCGAGCCGCTGCAGGACTCACTCAAGATTCGCTGTCGTATTGACGGCATTTTGCGCGAGATTCTGCGTTTGCCAAAATCCACCGAGCCACCGCTGGTATCGCGTATCAAAATTTTGGCCAACCTAAAGATTGACGAACACCGCATTCCGCAGGACGGTGAATTTAGCATTAACGTTGGCGGCCATGCGATTGACCTTCGTATTGCGATTTCTCCGGTGGTTTGGGGTGAGCAGGTGGTTATCCGTTTGCTCGACAAGTCTGGCACTAGCCTGAAGCTGGAAGACATGGGCTACGCCGGCCGTGCTTTGCGCACTATCCGCGAAGGCATCAAGGGCAGTAACGGCATGATCCTTACCTCTGGTCCTACGGGTTCCGGTAAGTCAACCTCGCTATACGCCTTGCTACAAGAGGTAAAAAGCGATGCTATCAACATCGTAACCCTTGAGGATCCTGTTGAATATAAAATGGATGGCATTAACCAGATCCAGGTGAATGCCGATGTAGGTCTGACGTTTGCCAGCGGTTTGCGCTCTATTTTGCGCCAGGACCCTGACGTTGTGATGGTTGGAGAGATTCGCGACAAAGAAACGGCCGAACTGGCCGTGCAGGCGGCGCTAACTGGTCACTTGGTGTTCAGTACGCTGCACACCAACAGTGCTGCGGGTATTTTGCCACGTTTGCTCGACATGGAAATCGAACCTTTCTTGATTGCTAGCACAGTGCGTACGGTAATCGGTCAGCGCTTGGTGCGCCGCATTGGCCCGCAAAGCGAGACGTATCAGACAGACAAAGTAGAAACGCAAGCTATCAAAGAGACGGTGGGCCATTTGCTTCCCAAGACCAAAGAAGAAATGGACAAAGTTGCCAAAGATCTTGGCTATGAAACCTTGCCACTTGCCACCCAAAACGCTTATACTTTAACCAAGGGCACTGATAGTCCTAGTTCTCCCGGTGGGTATAAGGGTCGAATGGGCATCTACGAGGTGTTTAATATTTCACCCGAGATCCAAGATCTGATCCTTAAGCGCGCAACCAGCGCCGAAATCCAAGAGATCGCGATCAAGCAGGGGATGGTCACCATGCGTGAAGACGGCTACTTGAAAGCCCTGGCGGGACGGACATCACTAACAGAAATTAACCGCGTAGCAAGCGCGGACAGTGCATAACGAGAGGTGGAAACATAAATGCAAGGCCAACCAAGAATCGAAGTCTTACTGGAGGAAGTCGTCAAGAAAAAGGCGTCTGACTTGCACTTGCAGGTGGGATTGCCACCGATGTTGCGTGTTGACGGTAAGCTTGTGCCTGTTTCGGGTGCAGATTTGCTCAGCGACGAAGCAGTTGAAACACTTATTTTCGCTATTTTAGACGAAGACCAAAAGCAAATTCTGCTCAAGGACAAAGAGTTTGACTTTAGCTTTGCCTTTGGCGACCTGGGTCGTTTCCGTGTAAACGCCTTTCACGAGCGCGGCAACTTGGCCGCAGCACTGCGTCTTATTCCAAACGAAATCCTAAGCATTGAACAGCTAGGCTTGCCACCAATCGTTAGCAAGTTTGCCGACTACCCACGCGGCTTAGTGCTGGTAACCGGCCCAACTGGTTCAGGTAAGTCTACAACGCTGGCCGCCATGATCCACAAGATCAACATGGAGCGGGCTGAGCACATTATTACCATCGAAGACCCAATCGAGTACACGCACCGCTCTAAGCGATCGGTAATTGTACAGCGCGAAGTGCACTATGACACGTATTCATTCTCGGCAGCCCTACGCTCAGCCTTGCGCGAAGACCCTGACGTAGTTCTGATCGGCGAGATGCGCGACCTGGAAACGATTGCCTCGGCCATTACCATTGCCGAAACCGGACACTTGGTGTTCGCCACCTTGCACACCAACAGCGCTGCACAGTCTATCGACCGTATGATCGACGTGTTCCCACCGCACCAGCAGCCGCAGATTCGTTCGCAGCTATCTAACATCTTGATGGCGATTGTTTCCCAACGCCTGATCCCAGCTATCGGCGGTGGCCGTATTGCCGCTGCAGAAATCCTGATTGCCACGCCAGCCGTTCGCAACATTATTCGTGAAGGCAAGACGCATCAGCTAGAAGCAGTTATTCAGACCGGTTCAGAATTTGGCATGCAGTCTATGGACAAAACATTGGTACAACTGGTGCACAACGGCTCCATCAGCTATGACGACGCCCGTCAGTTTGCAGTAGATATTGAAGAACTCGACAGGTTAATGAGAGGCTAGGCGAACATAATGCTTTCCTACAAATATACGGCACGCGACCCCGCAACTGGTGAGTACGTAAAAGCAAATGTTGAGGCCGAAAGCGAATTGGCAGCCGCTAAACTAATCCGCAAGGAAGGTTTAGTGGCAATCGACATTCAGTTGGCAGAGAAGGGTGCTAAGAGTCCTGGCGGTCGGTTCAACCGCGTAAAGACCAAAGACAAAGTACTGTTCTCGCGCCAGCTTTCCACGCTGATTAACGCTGGTTTGCCCCTGGTACAGAGCTTGCGTAGCGTCAGCAACCAAACTACCAGTAAGCCGCTCAAGATTGTTTTGGGCAAGATTATTGCGGACGTAGAAGCCGGCTCGACGCTGTCCGACGCTATGTCTAAGCACCCACAAGTGTTCAACCAAATTTATGTGAGCTTGATTGCTGCCGGTGAAGCATCCGGTACCTTGGACAAAGCTCTGGAGCGCTTGGCTATTCAGCAAGAGAAAGACGCTGACTTGATTAGCAAGATTCGCGGCGCCATGGTGTATCCAATTATCGTGCTGCTGGTTATGGCCGCTGTGTTGGGCTTTATGCTCGTAAAGGTGTTACCGCAGGTACAAACATTATACGAGGGTTTGCCAGGTGCAAACTTGCCGTTGATTACCACTATCTTGCTGGCGATTTCTAACTTCATTATTCACCAGTGGTGGATTGTGCTGATCGTGGTTGCGCTAGGCGTGTTCTTTACCACCCGATGGGCCCGAACACTGGGCGGTAAGCGTGTGATTGACAAATGGAAGATGCACGCATGGCCTATTGGTGGTTTGTTTATGAAGATGTACATGGCTCGATTTGCACGCACCGGCACTACCTTGGTAGCTAGTGGTGTGCCATTGCTGCAAGTGCTACAGATTACCAGTGACGCAATCAATAACATCCATATTGAAGAGTCAATTACCCGAGCTGCCGACAAGGTAAAGGGCGGTAAATCACTGTCTGACGCCATCGGTAACGACCCTAACTTCTTGCCGCTGGTGCCAAACATGATTCGCATTGGTGAGCAGTCTGGTTCGCTGGAGGCTATGTTGGCTAAAACAGCGGAGTACTACGAAAAAGAAGTAGATGATGAAGTTAAGAACATCTCTACTATTATCGAACCAGTACTTATGGTGCTGCTGGGTGTGGCCGCATTTGTGATTGTGGCTGCAGTGCTGTTGCCAATTTACGGCCTTGCTGGCCAATCGTTCGTTCAGTAGTTGTTGTGAAAAACTGCTTGCCTTTTCAGAGACAAGACAGTAATATTACAAGCATAAGCATAAAATAAGGCAAAGGGGGCATTTGCAAATGTCTAATATCAAAAAACGCAGTGAAGGTGGCTTTACCATCATCGAAGTTTTGATCGTACTGGCTATCGCTGGTTTGATCATGCTGATCGTTTTCCTGGCTGTTCCTGCGTTGCAGCGCAACTCCCGTAACACAGAGCGTAAGAACGATGTTGCTAACCTACTTGGTGCAGTTAACGAGTTCACCAACAACAACGGTGGCACGCTACCTACTGTAGCAGGGGACTTTACTGGCAACACAAAGCTGGGCTATTACACAGCGGCAGACGTAGTGTATGTCACTAGTGGTGGCGCCAACACTGATACAAGCAAGGTCTACATTGTAAAGGGCTACAAGTGTACGGACGCAATTACGACTCCTGCCGCAGGGTCATCTCGACAGGTTGCAGCTTGGTACTACGTAGAAACTAGCGGCACGCCTAAGGGGCAATGCCAAGAAGGCTAGATCTAGACGCAAATTAAAAACAGGTCCTCCGGGACCTGTTTTTAATTTGTCTTGCAATTGCGGGGAACTATTCGTACAATGCCGCTAAAGCTAACGTTTCGGAGGGTGGACATGAATATTCGCAAACTTTTAAGGCGGCCAAATCTTCTTGTTCCGCTACTGGCTCTAGCCATTCTTGGTGGTATTACACTGTTCTCGCCGAGTGCCCAACAAGCTGCCACGCCAGACGCTTCAAAGTCCGTAGCTAAATTATTCAAGCAAAAACCTTCTAAGAAACAGTCGACACAGGCACCAGTAGCACAAGCCTTGCTCACGCCAAGCCCAAGCCAAACTGCTACTCTTCCGGTAGTCCACAAATCTGGCACTCTCACCACCAACGAAACCTGGACCGCCGGCAACGTCTATATGATTGACAATACAATTATCATTCCTGATGGAATTACGCTCACTATTGACCAGGGTGTAATTATTAAATCAAGCGCCCAAACGATTCAAGTCACTCCTGGCGGTAGCTTGAACGTTCAAGGATCATTATCGGATCCAGCCATATTCACTAGCTACCGTGATGACTCTGTTGGAGGGGACAGCAATGCTGACGGTGCTTCGGTAGGGTCAGTAAATGATTATACATATGCAATTAGCGCCCAAGGAGGCAATGTGGCTGTGTCTCATGCGATTATGCAGTACGGTAATGAGTCGATCGAACGCACCGCATCTGGCGGAAGCGCGGTAGTTGAGGACAGCCTTATTAAAAGTAGAGTGCGCGCGGAATTTCAAACAATCACGCTACAACGCAACGAAATTAATGTCGACATTGCTGGCGGCAACTTTGCCGTAAATTTATATGCTAGCAGTGATCCATCTACAGTTGCTCTTGCTGGGAGCAACGCGAACACATTTACTGGAGCTAACAAAGTTGTTTACTTGGGAAATGCGGCAATTGCAAGCGGGTCCACATGGAATATTGATGGATCCAGTAGTGCGGTGATCTACGCGAGCGGTACAAATGTATATGGAATGATAAATTTGAGCAACGGTGCAATTGTAAAAACTGCTGACACTGCTTTTAACGTTTATGATGACGGGTCAGTAAATGTGTACGGAACAACCTCTAGCCCAATAAACTTTACGAGTCTAAAAGACGACTCTCTTGGAGGTGACAGCAATGGCGACGGCCCATCAGTAGGTGCTTCAAATGACTATGGCATAGCGCTTAATTGCCAGGGTGGCGACATAAACATTAGTCACGCAAGATTCCAATATGCCAATATTGCAATTGATAAGCTGCATGATGGCGCGGCGACAGTTACAGACAGTACCTTCAATTCATCAGTAAGGTCTATGTACCCGATCATTTTACAGAACAATACTTTTGACACACATGGTTACGCTTATGCAATTGATGCCTACGGCAGCCGTGACCTGTCAACCATTTCATTGTCAGGAGCGAACGCCAATCACTTTACCGGCAACAAAACAGTATATGTAGGCAATGCATGGGTTGCGGCTGGCACCACATGGAGTGTTGATGCTTCAAGCAATGCTGTATTACTTGGCGGATCCGTAGCACTGTACGGCACCCTTAATATGGGATCAGGAACTATATTTAAGACAACGCAGGGTAGCGAGGGTCTAAGAGCAGAACAAGGTGGTCAACTAAATGTAGCTGGTTCCACTACAGAGCCTGTTATCTTCACAAGTTACAAGGACGACACACTTGGGGGCGACACAAATCTAGACGGCGCTTCGAGTGGCTCTACGAATGATTATGGGAATGCTATTGGAGTTTATGGCGGCACAACAAGTATAGCTCATGCGAAATTCCAATACGGCAGCTTAGCTATAGATAAACTATACAATGGAGATGCACAGATCACCGACAGTATATTTAACTCAGCAGTGCGTTCCCACTCACCTATAACACTTGAGCGTAACACTTTTGATGTAGCACCGGGGGCGTATAGTGTGGCTCTTGAGATAGGTGGAAATAATAGTCCAGATCTCATCAGCCTTGACGGACCCAATAAGAATATATTTTTGGGAAATAATGCGAGCAGAGTGATTTTGTCTGGTTATGGTGCAACTTTGCAAAGTGGGAAAGGCTGGGTGATTGACGGATCTACCAACGCGGTAGTGTACTCAACAGGAATTAATGTCTACGGAGACTTAACTCTTCAGAATGGCGCAATCCTAAAAGATGTTAATAGTAATGCTGTATCAGTTTACGATGGCGGTAGCGTGATCGTTACGGGCAGTTCAACCAATCCAGTTATCTTTACAGGCTATAAAGACGACTCTATTGGTGGTGACTCTAATAATGATGGATCATCGACTGGGTCGCCCCAAGATGGTGGAACCTTTTTCAACATGAGCGGGGGCAGTCTGAATGTCTCGTTTGCCAAGTTCATGAATGCCGGACTGGCTATAGATCAACAATATGCGTCTACGGTGACGGTTAATGATAGTGTATTCCAGATTCCTGTGCGGGCTCGCTATGACTTGCATCTTGCGCGCAATCAGTTCAGTGTTGGAACAAGTGCTGTATATGGCGCTGGTCTTGATATTCAGGGAAGCGCAGATCCAAGTGGTGTGATTCTATCAGGAAGCGACAAGAATATATTTAATGGCAATGGCTTCGGAAAAGCAGTAATAGTCACTAATGTGAATGTTCCATCAGATAAGACTTGGGAAATTGACGGTTCGAGTGGTGCGGTTATAGTTTCATCAGATGTCAGGGTCTACGGCACCCTAAAATTAACCGGCGATGTAATATCAAAAGTATCAAATGGTACGGCCTTTAACATTAAGGATGGTGGTGTGCTGGAGATTAATGGTGGAACAGGCCAAGCAATAATTACAAGCTACAAAGATGACTCTTTAGGTGGAGATACAAATAATGACGCTGCAAGCACTCCTGCCTCGGGTGACTATGGCACTGCTCTTGAATTGAATACGGGCGGCACGATTAAGGCCGAGGGCTTAAAAGTAGAGTATGCAGGAGGGGTGTTGGCCAACTACGGTGGATCAGCAACCTTTGAAGCTACTGATATAGATAGTGTTGGGAACGGCTTGTATACTCCAGGCGGCTATGTCACTTTTCGTGGAGTGTTTACTAATGTATCAGGCAAAGCGATTCAAGCGTGCGATTGGAACAGCACAAATTGCTCAGTAGATGCTTCATACTCAGACTGGGGAAGCGCGGGGCCAACGACAAGCCTGGTTTGCGGGCAGGTTACAGTAGCCCCATGGAAGAACGGCTCCACAACGGTTAATGGTGGATTATTCGCTAGTTCAAACTGTAATGGTTCCACTCCCACGCCGGATGTGCAACTAAATACAGCTGCTACCAATTACGCCAGTAGAATGAGCAGCAAAGAAATAGACTGTAGTGGTGGCTTCCAGGATGCATGCCAGGCTATGCAAACGGCTCAGCAGTGCTTAAGTGCCGCAACAACTTTAGCAGCATCAACCTCATCGTTTCCATTGCCTAATGGAAACGCCTATGACCAACCGGCGCAATGGGGAGGAATGCTTGCGGACAACGCCTCTGCTTATATTCAGTCACAGGAAGGCGAGATTCCAATCCTGTCAGCCGCAAGCTTTGCCACGCAACTCCTGGGTGCGGTGCAAACTATTATGAACGTGGCGAATGCGTACAATACCTGCGCACCGTAAAACCTGTGGTACCATAGCATAATGAATACAGCGCTTACGATTACCGCCTTGGCCGGATTTGGACTGATTTTCGGCAGCTTTATCAACGCATTGGTGTGGCGCATGCACAATAAACGCAACTGGGTCAGTGAGCGCTCAGAATGCCCCCACTGTCATCATCAGCTTGCGCCCAAAGATCTGGTGCCGGTGCTGAGCTACGTATGGCTAAAAGGCAAATGCCGCTACTGCAAAAAACCAATCCCCGACACGCCGCTGGCCGAGCTATTGCTGCCAGCAGTTTGGATTGCCTCATACATCTTTTGGCCAGTTCAGCTGGAGGGAGCCGGGCTATTCCAGTTCATCGCCTGGTTAGTCCTGTGGATTGTATTTGTAGCGCTGTTTATATATGACTTGCGCTGGTTTTTACTGCCTAACAAAATGGTGTTTCCACTGATTGGTCTTGCGGCGGTGCAGGTGTTGGTGTTGCCACTTGCGTACGACTATAGCTGGCACATTGTGTTTGGCGCGGCGCTGGGAGCATTGGCGCTCAGCGGCGTCTTTTACGTGATTTTCCAGATGTCAGACGGCAAATGGATTGGCGGCGGCGATGTAAAACTGGCTATTGCGCTGGGCTTACTGGCGGGCGATCCTTTGCGCGCGGCACTCTTATTATTCTTTGCGTCTCTTATTGGCACTCTTGCAGCGTTGCCAATGCTTATCAAGAACGGTTTGCGTACCAAAACTATGGTGCCGTTTGGCCCGCTCCTGATAGCTGGCTTGCTACTAACCCAGCTCTTTGGCTCCAGCATTATTAGCTGGTACGCTGGTCTTATTGGCTACTAAAAAAGTGTTCACTGCCAATACGCTTATGGTATACTGATGCGTATGAAGAAGGGTGGCTTACGCACACGCTCCCGGGGTTCCGCGATTATGCGGAAAATGCAGGCGTACCAGAATGGTGACGCTCGTTTAAAGCAGAGCAAAAGTCGCGGCTTTACCGTCGTGGAAGTGCTGATTGTGCTGGCGGTTACCGGGCTACTATTCGTAAGTGCCGCAACGCTTATCTCTGGGCGAACCAACAAAACCCAATTCCAGCAGGCAATCAACGACACTACGGCGCAAATCCGCCAAACACTTAACGAGGTCTCTACGGGTTACTACGCCAATCTAGGGAACTTTAAGTGCCAGAACATCAGCAATGCCATGTCTATTACCAGTGGCAGCGCTGAACAGGGAAGTAACAGCGGGTGTGTATTTTTGGGCAAAGTAATGCAGTTTGGCGTTAAAGACACCGACCCGCAGCAATACACCACGTTTGCCGTTGCGGGGCTACAAAAAGATGCCGCTGGCAACGAGGTAACTACGTACACCGATGCTAAGCCGGCGGTTATTTACCCCAGTACCGCGCAGCCTAACTCGCCCAACAGCGCCACAACTGGTAAATTGCTATATGGCTTAACCGTGTCCAAGATGTACTACAACGGCAACACCGCCAACAATGTAGGTGCCGTAGCTTTTCTGACCACTTTGGGATCGTACACTGGTACTGATTTGCAGTCGGGCGCCCAAAAAATTACCGTCGTTCCAGTAACCGGTACCGCTTTGAACGACACGCCTGCCAATGCTGCCAATACTATCAACAGTAACCTGGTAAGCAGTTCGGCAATTTCGTTGACCAATGGCGTACAGATCTGTTTTGACAGTGCGGGCACCAACCAATCCGGGCTTGTTACAATCGCTGGCAATGGACAGCAGTTTTCGGTTACACTAAGCATAAAGGAAAATAAAGGATGCTAGGATTTAAACGACTGCAGCGTAATCAGCGGGGCGACACCATTGTAGAGGTGCTTATTTCTATTGCGGTGATCAGTATGATTTTGGGCGGTGCCTACGTCACCACCAACAACAGTTTGCGTGCAGAGCGAGGTGCTCAAGAGCGTACCGATGCTGCAAAGTTAGCCGAAAGCCAGATAGAGGCCCTTAAAAATCTGGCGGACAGCGGTAATACCGCTATATTTAACACTTCTGGGTTTTGTATTACAGGCGGTAATACCATCAGCACATCAGTAACTACCAACAATACCTGCAAATTCAATGCTACGGGCAGTAACAACAACACAAACCAACCAGTGTACTACATCAGTATTACCCGTAACGTTAATACCTTCACCGTAACTAACACCTGGGACTCCATAGAGAACAGCGGCGGCAAAGATACGCTGCGAATGGTATATAAGGTGTACCAAAATGATTAAAACCCACCGCCGTACGAGCAGCAACACGCGTGGCTTCACCATTGTGGAGTTGCTTATTGCGACGCTCGTATTCTCGGTGATTTTACTTACCGTTACCGTAGGCATCATTCAGATTACTCGTGTCTACTACAAAGGTATTAACGAGGCAAACACTCAGGATACTGCTCGTGGCGTGATGGATACCATTTCGCAAGCTATCCAATTTAGCGGTTCTACGGTGTCGCCAACCGTTGCTTCAGCACCCGGGGCCTCGACATCATTTTGTGTAGGCAACCAGCAGTTTAGCTACAAATTAGGCTACCAGTTGGTAGAGAATTCTCCTGGCACCAACCAAACTACCAAGGCCTTGTGGCAATCAACTGCCTCTGGGTGTACCGGTAATCCGGCGGCGGCAGCTTCGGGCATAGAATTACTCAGCCCCAAAATGCGCTTAGCTAACCTGACCGTTACACAGGTAAATGGCGACCCAAACATCTGGAAGGTGAGTGTCCGCGTGGTGTATGGTGATGACGATTTGCTCAATAACCCCACCGGCACAAATGCCAGCTGCAAGGGCGATAAGGGTCAGCAATTTTGTTCAGTATCAGAGCTAACAACAACAGTGGTCAAGAGAGTAGGTAACTAACATGCAAACACAACGCAATCGATCAAAAACATCACTTGTCGCCAACCAGCGCGGTATGATTTCGATTATGACAACCATGATCTTAATGATTGTCATCAGTTTGATTGTATTGGGTTTTGCACAGCAAGCGCGCCGCAACCAACGTTCTACGCTGGATCGCCAACTGAGCACGCAAGCCTTTTACGCTGCAGAATCCGGCGTCAACGATGCCGCTGAAGTTATCAAGAACGCAACGCTCGCCCAACTCTCCGACAAAACTACCTGTAGCGACAAGGGTACCGCTAACGTGTACGCTTCATTGGTGGACAACAATAGTATAAGTACTGCTGGCGGTGTCTCCTACACCTGTGTCCTTATTGACCCTTCGCCAAATGAGTTGAGCTACGATAGTGTAAGTACCACTGGTACCGTTGTGCCGATGTTCTCGGGCACGGGTGGGGCGTTCTCTACCGTTAACCTGGAGTGGAAGTCCAAGACCGGTTCCGGCACGCCAACCACCGGCTGCCCAGCAAACTACACGCAAACAAGCCTATTATTTACACCCACCACTAGCTGGACATGTGGCTATGGCGTAATGCGCATCGACCTGGTGCCAGTCAGTGGTAACAATACCGTCGATAGCTACCAGGCTGCAGCCCGAACAGTATTTGCCGTACCAGTAACTGGCGGCACTGCCACCTATGGCTACGGCGAGGGCAACAAAGTTATTGGCGTCACCTGTACTGACACGAGCTGTAGGCTGACATTAACCGGTCTTGCCGACAGTCAGTATTACTTGCGGCTTATTTCGCTCTACCAAGATGCTTCCATGACGGTTACGAGCTCATTAGGACTCAAGGGTGCACAGATTAAAATTGACTCTACTGGTAAAGCACAAGACGTGTTACGTCGTATTCAGGTGCGTTTGCCGCTGAGCACTACTGGTAGTCAGAACCAACTGCCTGATAACGCCCTGCAAAGCACCGACTCTATTTGTAAGCGTTTCTCGGCTATGGACAACTACCTGAACCTGTCCAACACCGTTGACGGCGATAACGAGCTCTGTCAGTAAGAGCTAGCTAGAAATATCGTTGCTGTGAAACCGGTCGTGCACACTTTTGAGGTGCGGGTCGGTAACATGCGTGTAGATCTGGGTTGTAGCAATATTGCTGTGGCCCAACATGGCCTGCACGCTACGCAAGTCAGCACCGTTCATAAGCAAATCGGTGGCAAAAGAGTGGCGCAAGGTGTGTGGGCTCACCTGCTTGGTAATGCCCGCCAGCAGGGCATAGCGGCTCACTAAACGCTGCACGCTACGCACCGTTAAACGCTGGTAGTCACCACTGTTGTCTACGGCTTTGCGGCCACTGTAGCGGATAAATAAAGGCTGCGTATTGTCACTGCGCATATCCAAATATTGTTCAATCCATTGGGCTGCCGCAGGGCTAATAAAAATCGGCCGATCTTTTTGGCCCTTACCGCGCACCATAAACTCGCGGCGCTTAAGATTCACGTGATCTTTATCCAGTCCTACAAGCTCCGACACACGTAAGCCGCTGCTGAATAGCAATTCTAAAATGGCGCGATCGCGAGTGCCGGTCTCGGTAGTTATGTCGGGTTGAGCAAACATTCGCGACAGTTCGTCTTCGTTCAAAAAAGTGACCTGTTTGCGTTTGGTGCGAGCCAATTCAATCTTTTCGGGCGGCAGAGCAGGAATATCACGCTTGGCACAAAACTTTAAGAAGCCGCGCAGGGCGATTAAGTGGTAATTTTGGGTGCTTTTTTGGAGTTCGTCACTGGTATTGGTACCCAGACGATTCAGCCACAAACGCCATTTTCTAATCAGTTCTGGGGTAATCTGGCTCACTTGAATATCACCAGCATAGTCCTCGAGTCGTGTTAGGTAATGGTCGTAGTTGGCGATGGTTTTTTGTGAACGGTTTTGTTCAATTTCTAGATATTCCAGAAAATCAGTTTTTGCTTTTTCAAATCGCATATAGTTATTTTATCACGCGGAGTGGAGCCCATGACGTTAATCTGTTACAATACGGGCGTAAACGCTAAAAAGGGAATACATGGAACGAACACTAATTGTATTTAAACCAGATGCAGTCATGCGCGGTATCGTGGGTGAAATCTTGACCCGCTTTGAGCGCGTTGGCCTTAAAATCGTAGGTGCAAAAATGATCCAGCCGGATCGTGAACACTATTTTGAACACTACGAAGGCATCGGTGCGCTTAAGACTCGCAAAGGTGAAGAAATTTTTGAGACACAGCTGAATGAAATGCAGCAGGGCCCAGTAATTGCTATGGTTTTGGAAGGCGTTAACGCCGTTGAACAAGTACGAAAAATGGTTGGCCCCACAGAGCCCAAGAGCGCTGCGCCGGGTACAATCCGTGGCGATTACGCTCACATGACTTTTGGCCACGCTGGCGCAGCCGAACGCGGCGTGCCAAACGTACTGCACGCTTCAGCCGATCCAGAGGAAGCTCAAAAAGAGCTTGCGTTATGGTTCAGCCAGAGTGAACTGGTCGACTACGAACCAGCTCACGTGCACTTTACGCAGCCAAAAACTAAATAACGTATCCCATCGGGCTGTTATGGCCCGATATGCCCCGGTAGCTCAACTGGATAGAGCAAGCCCGTCCTAAGGGAGAGGTTGGGGGTTCGAGTCCCTCCCGGGGTACCAAATAAAAATGCCTGTCATCTGACAGGCATTTTTATTTCATCCGGAGGGACGAGAATAATAATGGAAAATCAACAGTGCTGATTTAACGGTCAAACAGGGTCGAGTCCCTCCCGGGCCGCTTTTCTGATACAATAAGCGCATACATGCCGCACAAATATTTTGCCGACCAGTTTGACGACGAGGAAGTATTATTCATATTCCGCAAGCACCCGATCGTTATGCGCAAAGGCTTCATTATTGCAGCACTGGGCTGCCTGGTAGGACCTATCTACACCTTAATACTGGCGTATGTTCATCCTACGAGCGTGCCGTCGCTGGAATTCTTTTTCTTAAGTATTCTGGCTGGCCTTATTGTTGGCCTGCTCCTGATGCTGCCCAAATGGGTTAGCTGGTACTTTAGTGTATACATTGTGACTGACCAGCGATTTATCCAGATCAATCAAACAGGGTTTTTCCACAAAAGTGTTATTGATATGGCCTTGGGTCAGATCCAGATGGTGAACTATGAAATTGCCGGATTGTCCCAAACGCTCTTTGGATTTGGTACAATTATTATGCAGACAATTGTTGGCGACCTAGTTATTCACGAGGTGCATCACCCTGCAACGATTCAAAAGAAACTATTAGAGGTGCTGCGAGTCGATGGTAATTTGCCTGAATCCGCTCCCGCTAAACAGGATAAAGCGCAAGACGACCAAGACGAGATAGTCTATGAAGAAGAAAATTAAGCAAGTACTGGCCAAGCGTCCTTCGGCAAAAAGCCTCAAGTTGTCGAAGGTGAGTTTACGCCGCCGCAAGGAAGCTCCCGAGAGCACTCTGGAACAGGCTATTCGCGGTATCCCGCGGATTACGAACGAAACAGTGGCCGAACATCGTGAGGAAGTACTGTCGAGTGCACGCAAGTACATTTACCCGTTGCAACACTCAACGCATCGAGTGGTTTTCATTTCCTCCATCTTGGTTGCCGTAGGCCTGGTGTCGTTCTTTACGTACAGTATTTTGGCGCTCTACAAATTTAACGCCACTTCTACCTTCATGTACCGCGTAACCCAGGTGGTGCCATTCCCAGTCGCCAAGGCTGGCTCCAGCTACGTCTCGTACGACGATTATTTGTTTGAACTCCGGCACTACATTCATTACTACCAGACGCAGCAGAAAGTGGATTTTGCCAGTGACTCTGGTAAGCGCCAGCTTGATGCGTTCCGCGCTCGCGCCCTGGACGAAGTGGTAAAGAACGCCTACGTAAAACAACTGGCGGAAAAAAACGGCGTATCGGTGAGCGAGCAAGAGGTGAACGACCGCGTAACTTTAATCCAGGCGCAAAACCGCTTGGGCGACAACCAAAAAGCATTTGAAGACGTGCTGAACGAATTCTGGGGCTGGTCTTTGGACGACTTTAAGCGCGAGCTTGGCAATCAACTGCTGGCGCAAAAAGTGGTAAGCAAATTAGACACGGCTACGCATTCTAAAGCGCAATCTGTGCTGGCTCAGCTGGGGCAGGGGCAAGACTTTAAGGCAATGGCCGCCAAATATTCTGAGGACCAGAGCACGGCTACCAGTGGTGGCGCCTACGGCATTGCTATTACGCGCACCAACCGCGATATTCCGGTGCAGGTAGTAAATGAATTGTTCAAAATGAAGGCTGGTCAGATCTCGGGCATTATCAATACTGGTACTACGCTCGAAATTGTAAAAGTTGATTCCGTTGACGGCAGCACCATTAAAGCATCGCACATCGCCTTCAATTTTAAGGACATTAACACCTACGTTAAGCCCCTTGAAGAAAAAAACCAACCCAAGAAGTATATTAGCCTTTAGGCATTGCACAGAGGGGCAAAGTCTGCTATTATTACCTCTGTTGCACCACAACACTCTTTTTGAGAATAAGGGCTCGTAGTGAAGTTGGCCTATCACGCCTCCCTGTCACGGAGGAGATCGCCGGTTCGAATCCGGTCGGGCCCGCCAAAGAAAGAACGTCACCGCTAAAGTGGCGTTTTTTCTTTGGCGTTTCAGTATGAGGTACAATAGCGTGTTAGGACATTTCTACTACTCCACTTGAGCCTTCGGACGCGCAGTCTCAAAGATAAGTGCCGGCCCCGGTAATTGTTCCCGATGGAGTTGTGTTTGCGCTTAAGCTAAATACCTGGCCTTATTATGCTAAACTTCAGATATGCATTTTCGCCAAAAGCTTAGAACAATACCGGGAAGAGCGCGTGCAGTATCAAAGCATGTTATTAAGACTGCTGGTCGCTGTGTAGAATGGACAGTAACCTTGGTCGTAGTTATCGTAATGAGCGGTGTTGCAGTAGGGACTAGCGTCGGCAAGTTGTTGTATCAAGAGCGGAGTAGGATCGTGGGCGCACTACTGCTCGTGGGCATTCTCCTCCTCCTGTTACTGTGGGCTACTCAGCTCGTGGGCTTCAAGGATGAGACTAATCGTGTTCACGGCTGGCTCGTGCTCGATTATCACTGGGTGATCATAACCGGAGCAGTATCTTTCCTGGTTTTGACTACGTGGAACTATGTATCACCAACACTCCGCATGATATTTAAGAGCTGGGGTTGGATAGGAATCTGGGTGTTGGTTAGTGGGGCCTTGATAGTAGCGGCCCATGCCGATTTGCCTCAGAAAGACATTGCCTACAGGAGCGCCTACGCAGGCATAGTTATTTTTTATATTGCCACTCTCGCAGCCATAGCCAAGGTGCCTCCAAAGGGTTTTATATCCCCGAAATCTTCGTATATTGAGGATAACCCAGAACATCCTATTAATAGCATTGACTACGAAACACAGAAACGTGTAATTGCTGACATAAAGTTTCTTATTGGGGATGGGCGCCCCTCAATCGTTGCAGTGTCGGGGCGATGGGGTGTAGGTAAAACATACGTACTTCGATGTGCTAAGGAGGAGCTATTGAATGATAGAACAATTATCTGGATGGACTTTGAGCCTTGGCGGTATACGTCAGAAGAAGCGATCACGCTTGGCTTTTATCAAGGCATCGGAGTAGCCTTAAAAGGGATACCTGGCGTACAGAATATCACTAAGCCATTAGCTGGGGCGGCTGATAAATTCATACGCCAGAGAGATGGAACTGGCCTCTTCGGAGCTTTGATGGATGCAGTAAAAGCCATTTTATACTCTGTTGAAAGCCCAGATGTACAGATACAGAAATTGCTTGAACGCGAGCGCAAGCGTCTTGTAATAGTGGTTGATGACGTAGAACGCTCTTATAGTGAAGAAGCAATATTCAGAACACTTCAGTTAGCACACTATGTTAAAAACAAGAAAAATATCCAGGTCGTGTTCCTGTATGATAAAGAAATAGTGCTCAAGGCAATCCCGGAGCATCTTAGGGGGCTGTCTCACGACGGCACCGAGTACCTAGAAAAATTTGTAGAACGAGAGGTCGTCGTGCCAAGTCCGCAGCCCTCAGAATTGCGCAAACATTTTACTGCATTGATGGAGGTGTACCGGGACGAGCCGGGATTCGACTTTAGCGATGATGACTTACCAGAGGATATGCTTAACGCTGTTGGCACACCCAGAGGTATTATTAGATTATTCAATGAATTTGCTGCGTTTAGAGTAAACCTGGATGGAGGCGATAATCCCGATAAAGACATCCGAACCAAGGACCTTATAACTATGGCATTCCTGAAGACAAAATATTGGGGCCTTTACAGGGATGTAGAAGTAAACCGTGATGTCTATACACAGGTGCGATTTGAGGACCCACGTGCGTTTTGGTTGTTTGATCCGAGTGATGAGCAAGAACACCGCAAGAATCACTTCAACGAACTTTTCAATAGACTTGGCTATGGCACGAGTGATATGCGACTGCTCCGCCCACTTCTGAGCGAGACCTTTCCCGATTGGCAGGGCAAGGGTCACACTAGCGACGATGAGCTGCGTGCCGCTAATCGCATTGGACATCGAGACTTGCTAGACCTGTACTTCTCCTACGGAATTTCATACCAAGCGTTTAAGGAGCGCATGGAGCACGTTACGCCGATCATAGAACGCATAGCCAAAGGTAGGTATAACGAAAATTCTCTAACAAAACAGTTCAGGGAGTTTAACCGATATGCGCTCAGCCAAGAAAAGGGCGGGGATGTGGCGCGCCTCTTGGCACGCAACCTACTCCGTCTTCAGCAACAGCAGACTGTGCCTGTCACTGTATGGCGTTGTTGGCTTCGCGCTCTTTTGAAATATGAGTCCGGTACAAGTGAGGCTGCCAACGCGGTACTTGCTAGCATATTGTCCGGTGCAAACGACTCCATTCAGCGAACCCTGCCACTAAATATATCCGAAGCGTCCGACATGCCAACCATCATAGGCCAAAGGGTGGATGGTGCTAGCATATTGTTTGAAGATATTACCGCCTATTTGTCTGATGCATACGTAGCCTTGCTTTTACTGCTATTTGTCTTGCCAGCCCGGGGCAATTCTTTCTTCGCCGACTATATCAACCGCCACGGCGTGCCCGATCTTTATATGCCGGTTTTGAGCTATGTTGATAAATACTTTATGGGCGAGAAGCGTAATGTGTTTCGTGAGTATAGCGATTCTCGGCACTGGAGGTTTATATTGTACCAGTGGAGCTTGAGTATATCGCAAGGAAGAGAAGGGATTAATCGCGCAATCAAAGACGCACAGGTGCGGCAAAAGATGGTTAACGACTATGTCTTCAACCTGCTTAAAGGCAATCCTAAATTAATCTATAAGTTTATACACGGACAATTCTTAACTGATGGAGACCAGGGTACGGGCGTACGTGAATGGCATATTGCTGATGAGATGAAGCAGTACAGTCGCCAGGAGGACCGTGAGCATATTGCTGCCCTGACCCACGAAGCATTATCCAGCAAAGAACTGACAACTTCTCAGAAAGAAGAGCTGGTCGAGTTCAACAGGTTGTTTAATCAATTCATTAATCAAAACTCTCTGTAGTCGCTACTAGTTCCATGAAGAGATATAGGTCCATACTGCAAGTTAAGGTCCGCCAAAGAAAGAACGTCACCGCTAAAGTGGCGTTTTTTCTTTGCCAGTGTAACTCGTGGTTTGCGCTATACTACCTATATGACTCGAGCCCAGCGACTGGTTTTATTGGTGAGTATTTTGGCCTCGTTTGTGGCATTTCTGGATGGTTCAATCGTAAATGTAGCCTTACCGGCCATTACTCAAGAGTTGGGCGGGGGATTAATAACCCAGCAGTGGGTTGTTGACGCCTATTTAATCACCCTGGGATCGTTGATTCTGCTGGCAGGCTCGCTATCTGACCTATTTGGCCGGCGGCGCATTCTCACGGCAGGGCTTATAGGGTTTGTGGCCGCCTCTTTACTTTGTGCCGTTGCGCCCACGGCGTTCATATTGATCGTAGCCCGAGGTCTACAGGGCCTGGCTGGCGCATTATTGGTGCCAAGTTCACTGGCGCTCATTATGTCGTCGTTCAGTGGTAGTGCCCAGGGCAAGGCAATAGGAAGCTGGACCGCGTGGACCGGGATTTCGTTTGTGGTGGGTCCTTTACTGGGCGGGTTTTTGGTAGACAGCGTGTCTTGGCGATTGGTATTTGCTATCAATGTGGTGCCGGTAGCACTGTGTCTGTGGTTGCTGCGCTTTATGGAAAAGTCCGAGCGTCCCAAAGCTGCGCGAGTGGATCTACTAGGGGCGGCGCTGTGTAGTTTAGGTCTGGGAGGATCCGTATTTGCACTTATTGAGCAGCCTCGCTACGGCTGGGCGAGCGCCCACATCTTAACTCCACTTATTGGTGGACTGGTGTCATTGGCGTTATTTTTGTGGCATGAGTCACGAACAGCAAGCGCCATGTTGCCGCTCTCCCTCTTCCGGGTCCGTAATTTTAGTGTTGGCAACGTTGCCACCATTGGTATTTACGGCGGGCTCTCCATAGCTACCTTTTTAATTGTCATTTACTTGCAGCAGGTTAGCGGCTATTCAGCTTTTGCGGCTGGCATAGCGTTGCTACCGATTACTATTATCATGTTCTTTTTGTCGTCACGCTTTGGAACCCTGGCGGGCAAGCATGGCCCCCGGTTATTTATGACAGTCGGCCCGTTGCTTGTGGGCGCAGGTTTTCTGATGATGTTAGGCGTATCAGAAGATGTGCGATATTGGACGCAGCTCTTTCCGGGCATCGTAGTGTTTGGTGTGGGCATGTCGATGACTGTGGCGCCACTAACCTCTGCAGTGCTAGGTGATATTGCTTCAACGCGTGCGGGGATTGCTTCGGCGGTGAATAACGCTGTAGCGCGCATCGCTGGTCTTATAACCATAGCCTTTGCTGGGGTTATTGTGGGTGATCATGTTACATTGCAAGGATTTCGACGAACCATCATGATTACTGCCGCCTTGGTAATCGCAGGTGGTATCGTTTCGTGGCTGGGCATCCGGAACCACCCCGTTGCCGAAACCACTCCTACACCGGGCGCATAGATTTGTTCGGGTCTGGGGCATAATTTGCTATGATGATGGTATGTTGTCGTACAAAGAGAAAATCCGCGCCTACTATTCACTGACCAAGCCTGGCGTGTTGTATGGCAATGTTATTACCGCTGCAGCCGGTTTTTTTCTGGCAAGTGGCCGCCACATAGATTGGTGGTTGTTTCTGGCATTGTTGGTAGGTACGACATTGGTAATCGGCTCCGCCTGCGTTATCAATAATTATTTTGACCAAGACATTGACAGCCTTATGGAGCGCACAAAAAAGCGCGCCATTGTAAGCGGGCAGGTCCCGGCTCGAAGCGCCCTGGTGTTTGGCATCATTCTGGGGATACTGGGTATGATGATCCTGGTTGCGTATACCAACTGGTTGGTTGTGGCGATTGGCGTCATTGGTTTTATTGACTATGTAGTGCTGTACGGCATGTTGTCTAAACGCATGTCTGTACATGGCACGCTGGTAGGGAGTATTTCGGGTGCCATGCCCATCTTGGCTGGCTATGTCGGGGCTGCTGGTGTAATTGATCTGGGCGCAATCTTGGTCTTTGCGGCACTTTTTTTCTGGCAGATGCCCGAATTTTACTCTATTGCTATCTTTCGCCAAAAAGAATACAAAGCAGCTCATGTGCCAGTTATATCAGTGGTTCGCGGGATCGACCGAACAAAGCGCGAAATAGCGTATTACACCGTTGCCTTTGTCGTCTCTACTTTGCTGCTGAGCGTGCAGGGCAGTACCGGCTATATTTACTTCACTATTATGGCCGTTCTTGGAATGTATTGGGTGTGGTTGGCAATCAAAGGATTGCAGACTGACGAGAGCGTGGCGTGGGCCCGCAAGATGTTCCACTTCTCGTTGGTAGTATTGCTGGCGTACTCGTTCTTGATTTCTATAGCACCGTGGTTGCCGTTCTAGGCCTTAACTAAGGCGGCTAGCTTTTCTCGGTAGGCTCGTTGGTTGAACTGCCCTGGATAGTCCAAAAGCGCAGTATTCAACACCGTAAAGCCGGCTTCTTTTAGCGGTTGAGCTGCCACAGTAAACACATTGGATTTAATAAGAATCAGTTTGGTATGTGGCTCAGCCAATTCGCTGATACGCTCGAGTAAGCGGGGGAGCGCCTGTCGAATAAATTCTTGCCGCTGTTCTTTGGTGACTTCATGAGCGAGTGAGACTTCAAGTGCCTCAATCATATAAAACCCATCATCCTGCAGGCGCTCAAGCCATTGCTTCTTTTGTTCTTCAAGCTCATCCGTTGGCATATTCATTGTTTCGGGATATAGCGCACGAACTGTGTTAATAAAGAGGCGGTCGTTAGAGTAGCTGCGGTCGGTCCGGTAGAATTGTCGGCTACTTTCAACACCTGCGGCAGGTGGCTGTGATTCAGCAATCAACAGGTATCGGATGTGCTGGGGCCTGTAAAGCTGACGCGTTGTATCGTAATCACTCATACGTTCATAATATCAGGGGTAGAAATAGAAAAACAACCCTTTATTTTGTATACATTTTTTACTCAATTCTCTTACTGGCGTATGGTAGGAGTCATCTGATATAATGCTTTTCAGCAATTTGTGCCACCTTAGCTCAGTTGGTAGAGCAGCGCATTCGTAACGCGCAGGTCGCCGGTTCGATCCCGGCAGGTGGCTCCAACAAATCTGCTGGCAAGCGTCCTGCGGGTATCGTATAGCGGCTAATATGTAGCCTTCCCAAGGCTGAGCGCTGGGTTCGACTCCCAGTACCCGCACCACTAGCCCAAAATGTCGCAGGGGTATACAATAGGCAATATATGCAGATTCCAAAAAAATATTTGCACGACAAACCAATTCTGTCACTGGTGAGTGTGACTATCTTTTTGGCATTTGCATGCGCTGTTCTGGTGCTCCTGCGCCTTGACTCGAGCTCAGGCAGTGGCTACATCGTACAGTACCGTGCCAACCTGGGCATTAGTGCGTTTAAGACTGGTAGCGTTAGCACCATTGTAAGCTTTGCAGCTTTTGCCTTGGTCTTCGCCGCCATCAACGTTATTTTAAGTGTCCGTATTTACAGTATTCGCCGCCAACTCGCTGGCACGTTTTTGTGCTTGGGCATCTTGGTACTGATTTTGGCGATAATCGTGAGCAACGCGCTTCTTGTACTCCGTTAGTGTATGAAAAATTTTGAAATCCCATATAAAAAAGACCGTCAACCACATTACCGGTTTTTTGAAATCTTGCCCGGACTGCTAAGTTACACCATGCTTTTGCTGCCGGTAGTTTTAAGTCTTATTAATGCTGCGTTGGGCGCACTTTTTGTGCTGTTCTACCTGCTAATCAATGGTACCAGAGCGGCTGGCGGTGCTGCTCGAGCATCGCACGGATACGCTAATTTGCGCAAATACATGAAGCTTGATTGGCGCCAGTTAGTCCAAGAACTCGACACCGGTGTGATAGATGCTAAGGCAGTTCGTCCTAAATGGCACTACGATAACTTGCTGCGTTTGGAGTCAACGCCCATGGTTGTTCCTCCGCACGAGGTGTATCATGCTGTCTTTATCGCTACCTATAACGAGAGCCGCGAGGTTCTGGAGCCCACTATTAAGTCCGTTCTAGAATCTGACTATGATATGAAAAAGGTCATTCTTGTCTTGGCCTACGAAGAACGAGGTGGGGAACGAGTCGAGAAACAATCCGAAGAACTTATTAAACAGTACAAAGATAAATTCTTCCACGCTATTGCCGTAAAGCACCCTCGCGATATTCCCGGAGAGCTTATTGGAAAAGGCGGCAACATCACCTATGCCGGTCGTGAATTGCAGAAATGGCTCGAAAAGAAGAACATCGACCCTGTGCGAGTGGTAGTAACGACCTTAGACGCCGACAATCGCCCAGACAAGAAGTACCTGGCTGCGCTTACCTACGTGTATTCGTCGTGTCCCGACCCAGTGCGTGCTTCCTTCCAGCCAGTTTCTATGTACACCAACAATATTTGGGACGCGCCGGCACCTATGCGTGTGTTGGCCACAGGTAACTCGCTCTTCCATATCGTTACCTCTATGCGCCCACACATGCTGCGTAACTTCTCGGCGCATGCCCAGAGTATGGCGTCGCTTATTAAAACTGACTTCTGGAGCGTGCGCACCATTGTGGAGGACGGACACCAATACTGGCGCTCATACTTTGCATTTGATGGTGACTACCGTGTGTACCCGGTATTTGTGCCAATCTACCAAGACGCTGTGCTGGCTGACAAATACATCAAGACCCTCAAAGCACAGTTTATTCAGTTGCGCCGCTGGACTTACGGAGCATCGGACATTGCCTATGTGGTAGACAAGGGTTACTTTACCAAAAACAAGATTCCACGTTTTTCTTTGTGGACCCGCACTTTTCGCTTAATAGAGGGCCACGTTACCTGGGCTTCGGGTCCAATTTTGGTCTCGTTGGCAGGTTTTGTACCTTCGTTGCTTCATCCCCAGAGTCTCGCTGCTAACGAATTGCCGCTTATCGTGAGCCGCGTGCAAACTATTGCTCTGCTATTTGCCATTCCTACACTGTTCATATGTCTAAAGACCTTACCGCCAAAGCCAGCGCGCTACAAGCGTCATCGAACCCTATTCATGGTCCTGCAGTGGGTTTACCTGCCGGTTACCACCATTGTTTATAACTCCTTCGCAGCCTTTTACTCACAAACACGCCTTATGCTAGGGCGCTATATGGATAAATTTGATGTCACCGAAAAGGCCGTAGTGTCTACGGATGCCTCAGGCAAGAAGGTTGCTAAAAGCTAGTTACGATTTGTGATACGCACGGTACATTGTGGCCGCAGCTTTATCGAAGCGCTCTAACACCTGGAGCGCTTCTTTTATGAGCGCCGAACGGGCAATGACGCTATCAGTGGCCGTCTTGAGGGCGTGAGCTACAATTGTGCGTGTAAGCCCCTGTGCATCCTGTAAAGCGGTTTCGCGGTGCCTGAGGGTATCGTAAATGCTCAGGAACAGCGCATCACGGTTAAAGCCTTCTAGGGTGCCGTTTCTATCAATAAGAATACTAGTAAGCATGTCAGCCTGTTCAATTGACGTAAAGATCTGGGCACACACGCTGC
>CAMLRZ010000003.1 GCA_946482575.1 uncultured Candidatus Saccharibacteria bacterium | reverse complement strand
ACGGGCATGCCCTCGGTGGCACAGCGCAGTGTGACGGTGGTACCGTCCACGCCAGCCAGTGCTCCGCGCGATTCCCAGTTGTTGGGATCGTTCCGGAAGTAGATGCCGATCTCTGTCTTGGTGATGTGGGCAATGCGCCCGTCTTCAGCGCCTACGGCACTGGAAGCTCCAATCACGAGGCTGAGGGCCAGCGGAGCAGCGGCAAGCGCACTACGGCGCGTGGGCTTATACACGTTCGTCCAATCTGTGGAGACTCAAGCGGTAACCCCTTGTAGGTGACCACTGGCCGGCATTTTAACACACGTTCCTAAGAAACAAAAACAGCCCGCAAGTTCGGGCTGTTTTATGTGTGCACGATCGCTAGAACGGCTTGGCCAAACGAGCGTCTGGCAGCGTCTCGGCAATGCGAAGTAATTCGTTGTATTTGGCAATGCGATCGCTGCGCGAGAACGAGCCAGTCTTGATCTGACCGGTGTTCAGACCCACAGCCAAGTGCGCAATGGTGGCGTCTTCAGTCTCGCCAGAGCGGTGGCTCATAACGGTGTTCCAGCCAGCTTTCTGCGCCATTTGCACGGCCTGAATCGTCTCACTCAACGTACCAATTTGGTTCGGTTTGATCAAAATAGCATTGGCTGCTTTTTGGTCAATGGCTTTTTGCAACAGCTTGGTGTTGGTCACGAGCAGGTCGTCACCTACCAGCTGCAATTTGTCGCCAAGTTGACGGGTGAGCTCTTTCCAACCGTCCCAGTCGTTTTCGCCCAGGCCGTCTTCTACAGAAACGAGCGGGAACTTGGCGGCCAGGTCGGCGTAAAAGGCGATCAAGTCTTGCGTGCTAAAAGTTTTGCCTTCGCGAGCAAAGTCATAGCCCTCGCCAGCAACTAGTTCACTTGAGGCAACGTCCAGTGCCAGCGTAACGTCTTGGCCCAGCTTGTAGCCAGCGCGCTCTACAGCAGCCTCAATCAGCTCCAGTGCTTCGGTAGAACCGCCGCTGACGCTTGGTGCAAATCCGCCCTCGTCGCCCACTGTGGTGGCGTAGCCGTTTGCAGCCAAAACCTTACCCAAGGCATGGTAGATTTCGCTGGCCATTTGCATAGCTTGCGCAAAGGTTTGCGCACCCACTGGCATGATCATAAATTCTTGAATGTCGGTTGAACCCGAGGCGTGCTTGCCGCCGTTTAAGATGTTCAGCATAGGCAAGGGTAGGGTAAGGTCAGTCGTGCCAGTTAGCTCAGCAATGTAGGCGTATAACGGCTGTTTTTTGCTGATAGCGGCAGCCTTGGCCACTGCCAAAGACACAGCCAAAATAGCGTTAGCGCCCAACTTGCCTTTGTTTTCGGTGCCGTCCAGAGTGCACATCAGCTGGTCCAATTCAAACTGCTGCGAGGCGTCTTTGCCGACCAATTCTGGAGCCAACACATTGTTGATGTTAGCAACTGCTTTGGTTACGCCTTTGCCGTTAAAAGCATCGCCACCGTCGCGCAGCTCCAGCGCTTCACCAGCACCAGTCGAGGCTCCAGAAGGAACTGCAGCACGGCCCAAACTGCCATCTTCTAGCTCTACATCACATTCCACAGTTGGGAATCCACGGGAGTCAAAGACCTGGCGGCCAAAAACATGTTTAATTTTCATCGGATGCCTCCTATAATTTATGTATGACTACAATTACATTCTATTCTGTGCGCGCAAATGAGGAGCAACGTTTTACTGAACTTCTGCAGAACACGGATCAAACTTTTGAACTCGTGCAAGACGAGCTCAGCCTTCAGAATAGTAACCCCGATGCGGTAGTAATTTCAATATTTGTTGATAATATAGTGACCGCAAAACTTATGGACACTATGCCCAATCTTAAGCTCATCGCAACGCGCAGCACCGGCTACGACCACATTGACATCAAGGCCGCGGCCGAGCGGGGCATTACCGTCGTCAACGTGCCGGCCTACGGTGAAGAAACGGTAGCTGAGTACGCTTTTGCCTTGCTGCTCACCCTGTCGCGAAAAATACGTGAATCAGCCGCGGCCGTTGCTGCTGGCCAGCCCAACACCGAAGCATTATGTGGCTTTGATCTGGACGGTAAGACATTTGGCATTGTGGGCTGTGGACACATCGGACAACATGCCGCCCGAATCGCCAAAGGCTTTGGAATGGAAATCATAGCCTACGACCCGTATCCAAATCAAGCCAAGGCACAGCAGATCGGCTACACATTTGTAGATTTGCCCGAATTAATGCAGCGTAGCGATGTCATTAGCCTGCATGCGCCGCTCACCAAAGATAACCATCATATTATTGACGCCAAAATGCTGGCCCAAACCAAGCCCACAGCCGTTCTGATCAACACTGCTCGGGGTGAACTAATTGATACCACAGCGCTCGTACAAGCTTTGGGGCACAATACACTTGCAGGCGCTGCCCTGGATGTACTAGAATTCGAGACGTTACTACAGCGCGACAATGCTGTTGCCGCGTCGGCGCGGACCGTTAATCACGACGAAGCACAAGCTGTGCTTGATATTTTGTCGCTCCGATCCATGCCTCAAGTGGTACTCACGCCGCATAATGCGTTTAACACTCGTGAAGCTGTGGATCGCATTCGGCAAACAACTATTCAAAATATTACAGATTATTTTAAGGGCCAAACCCCCAATAAAATCGAGGCATAATTATGGCAGGAAAACTACTTATCAGCCGACACACCGAGTCGGAATGGAACGCGTTGGGCAAATGGACCGGCATTACCGACGTTCATTTGTCTAAAAACGGTTTTCACCAGGCAGCACAGTTGGGCGAAGCGCTCAAAGACATCAAACTGGACTACGCCTTTGCGTCTCAGCAAATCCGCACCCTGGAAACACTGGAAGGTATTTTGGACGCCTCCGGTCAAGTTTCTGTGCCCTACGAGCGCAACGAAGCGCTCAACGAGCGTGACTACGGCGACTACACCGGTATGAACAAGTGGGAAATGCGCGACAAAGTAGGCGAGGAAACCTTTAACCGCATCCGCCGTGACTGGGATTATCCTGTACCACAGGGCGAAACCCTCAAAATGGTTTACGAACGCACTATTCCGTTTTATAAAGAACATATTTTGCCAAAGCTACTAGAGGGCCAGACCGTATTGGTGGTGTCGCACGGTAACGCTATTCGAGCACTTATTAAGTACATGGAAAATATTAGCGACGAGGGCGTAGCCGACATTGAAATGCCGTTCGGGCACATCTTGGAATACGAAGTTAACCCCGACGGTACCTGCAAAACCAAGCACGAAATGCAGATCGAGCTAGTAGCGCCACCAGCCTAACAGCTAATCGCGATACCTAGCCGACAATTTCACCAAATACACGAGTGCGCTGCAAGTACAATCGCAGCAGCACCAGGTAGCCATGTAAAATAGCTATCCATATGCCCAAAGATCGCACAAAGTAGGGAAGGCCGCCCAACGGGTCAAGCGAGGTCACCATATAGTAATCGCTACGCAGACAATATTGCACGAGCGGCACAATCGCCACCGTAAAGAAGGCCAATGCCAAAGCCACTGTAAATCGCCACGCCAAGCGTGTAAACAGTGGTTTTTGCATTGGGTTGCGCACAATGGCACCCGCCACAATGCGCACCTGCGAGCGAGCCAAGCGCCATTCATGCACCGCATCGACTATTACCGCAATAAGCGTGTACAAAATCCAGCCCATAGCACCCCACAGCACAATGCCCAGTCCGCTATTTAGGTTGGGATTATTCATAAACCGCAAGACTGGATCGATAAAAGTCGTGTTATAAGAGTCCAGGTACTGACTACTCAAGATCCCCAATCGTGCCTGCCCATTAATAAGAATAAGTGCAGCGTGTAGTCCCATAATTGTCATTGCCAGGAAGATACAGGTAACCAAGCTGGTGGCTGACGGCAAGAACGCTCGAAAGAAAAGTTTGACAGAAAAAGATGAAGACTGCGTTTGCACTGACATTGTACCTATAATAATACAACGGGCCGCGCGGTAAAACGAGTTTTTGTTGCTGTATTTATAACGCTCATGCTACTATGAGCATAAGCTTAAAAAAGTAAAGGCGAGCTGAATAAAATGGCAAAAAAGACGAGCTCAAAAAAACCAAAAACACAAAGTAGAGCAAAAGTAGTTACCAATGCAAAAGCTACCGGCCCGTGGGCGGGTAAGCGTTGGGCGCAAGCGTTAGTAGTAGTGGCAGTGATGACCTTGGGCGCTGCCACTTTATTATTAGTGCGCGCTGCAAGTGCTACGGGGCCAATTACCGGCATCGGCAGCAAATGTTTAGATAACGCCGCAGCCCGTGTGGCCGACGGCAATAAAATTCAACTGTACACTTGTAATGGAACCAAAGCGCAACAGTGGACCAACCCTGGCGATGGCACCTTACGAGTGCAGGGCTACTGCCTGGACGTAAAGGCAGCCAGCAAAAAAGTAGGAGCCCTTGTGCAGCTCTACCACTGTAACGGCACTGTTGCACAGCAGTGGAAGGTCAATACTACTACCCGAACAGTAGTCAATCCTAACTCTGGCCTCTGTTTGGACGACCAATATGGCAAAACGGCCAACGGCAACACTATCTGGATGTATACCTGTAACGGCACCGCTGCTCAAAAATGGACCGTTCCCGTACCTACAAGCACCGGTGGTGGCTCGGGCGGCGGATCAGGTGGAGGCACGGGCGGCGGTAGCGGCTCAGGCACAACTACTCGCACGCCAGTGGGTCAAGGCCTGTACGTAAGCCCTAGCTATGCTAAGGCCAATCGACCAACCGCATTAGCCTCGCAGCCAATTGCCGAATGGTTTGGGGACTGGACACCAAACCCAACCGGCCCTGTTAAATCAGTTGTTGATGGAGCAGCAGCCAAGGGCCAGCTTGCACAGCTTGTAGCCTACAATATTACCAAGCGTGACTGTGAAGGTGGCTACTCGGCCGGGGGCGCCAAGAGCGCAGCCGAATACAAAACCTGGATTCGCCAGTTTGCAAGCGGCATTGGCCAACGCGAAGCAATCGTTATCCTTGAACCAGATGCGTTAGCCCAAGCCAAATGTTTGGACGGCGAACGCTACGATCTCTTTACCGACGCCGTAAATGTCCTGACAAGTCAAACAAAAGCATACGTATACCTTGATGCAGCTCACTCTGCCTGGGGCGGGATTAGTGACGACGAATGGGCAAGCCGCCTAAATAAAGCGAACATCGCTAAAGCACGAGGCTTCTCCACCAATGTCTCCAACTTCCAAACAAATGCCAATGAAATTGCCTATGGCACTCGAATCTCTGCCAAAGTAGGTGGCAAGCCATTTGTGATCGACACCAGCCGCAACGGACAAGGCCCTAAGGCCAACGAGTGGTGCAACCCGCTTGGACGTGGTTTGGGAAAGAAGCCAACTACCAGCACGGGTGTTAATAAGCTTGACGCATACATGTGGATCAAGCGTGCAGGTGAATCAGACGGAAACTGCAACGGTGGACCAGCAGCTGGACAATGGTTTGAATCATATGCCCAGATGCTAATCAAGAACGCCGTCTACTAAGCTCCGGGAGCTAGCGGCGAGGGCTTATCGTCGTCATCCTCGGGATCGGGCGTATAGCCACTTTCATCAGCCATACCGGCGTAGTATGCACCACCAGCATCTACGTCGGTATCTGTTGTTGGATAGTCTTTTGGCTCGCTTTCATCAGTAGCCGTCTCGGCTGGGGCCGCTGGGCGATCGCCATCTTCTTCCAACTTCTCCTGGTCACGTTCCGGAATAAATAAACCGCCCGGATCAGTTGACTCGTTTTGCCATTCGTCGTCTTTTTGCTGTTGATCGTCGTTCATATGCCCTCCTTTATGTAATTCCAGCGTATCACGGAGCACAAGCCCGCGCAAAAGCGCTAAGCTTGCTATACTATACCTATGAATATTCGTGGTGTGACCCCCGATGCGTAGTCCGGTACGCCTCGTGCGCAACATCGATACCGGCCGATTATTTGATATATTTTTGGCGTCGGCAATTGCAACCGTTTTGGTCACCCGGCTATACCTCCATTTGGCGGGCTACCCGCAAATAGGCGGCAGCACATTGCATATTGCGCACCTGCTGCCCGGTGGTATAGCTATGATGATTGCGCTGCTCATAACGCTGGGCAGTATTAACCGATCGTCGCGTGAGCTGGCGGCCTACTTGGGCGGCTTTGGCTTTGGCCTATTCTGGGACGAGCTGGGAAAGTTTATCACCAACGATAATAACTACTTTTACCAGCCCACCATTGGGTTGTTGTATGTGTCATTTATTGTGCTGTATTTGGTGCTGCGATATGTGGCTCGGCGCAGCTATCATCCCGAAGACTACCTCGCGAACGCCACGAGTATTATTATGGAGGGAACGATTGGCGAGCTAGACCCCCGCGAATACGCCCGTGCCAAAGAGTTGCTCGCGCAAGCCGACCCCAAGCACCCAATGTACGCATCAGTTGCACATTTGCTAGAGAACGCCAAGCCGACCAAAGAATATGAGCCGTTCATTATCAACCGCGTGGTTGATGCTATCCACCGGCCGGTGCAGCGATTAGTGCACAAGCCGCTATTCTCCAAAATATTATTAGGCACTTTTTACGCCTATGGTTTAGGCTTAGTTATTACTTTTCTCCTTGAGGTGGTAGGAATATCGCACCAACCCATCAAAAGCCTGCTAGGCAGTTCGGCCACGCAATCCAATAGCATCGCCACGCTTTCCGCGGTAGTAACAGCACTGTACATCGTGCGCGGCACATGGCATATCCAGGTTCGCAATACCGCTGCAGCCCTCCGAAATTTTGAAACCGCGCTCTTGATTAACATTTTTATTACCCAGGTATTTTTATTCTTCAGCTACCAACTTACCGCAACTATCGCCTTACTGATCGCGTTGTTGCTGCTGTACTTTGTACGCATTCTGCAAACTGAAACTCGTCGCAGTTAAACGTTCAGCAAGCTTTAAAACACACTTCGTATACTGTAATTATGAAGCGTGTTATCGTGCGAATAAGTCAAACGTTGCTTGTACTGAGCGTCATTGCCGGGTCAATTGCTGGCGCTGGGGCCCTGGTTGACCACAAAATTTCAGCCAAAAGCAAGGCCGGAGCCTCAGCAAACGAGGTGCAGGAAGATCAGCAAAAAGTGGCCACCGCTCAAGCAGCACTCGCCAGCAGGGTTACGTCGGCAATCGCCAATTATTCGGCAGCAAACGTGGAGGTTGGCGTTTCGCTCATCGACCTGGATACCGGTGCACAGACTAACGTAGGCGAGACTGCCGCCTTTACTGCAGCCAGCACAACCAAAGTTTTGGCTGCAGTAGCGTATTTACACCAGGTGGAGCAGGGCACGCATAGCCTCGACGAAACAATTGACGGCCAATCAGCGCAAACTTTGCTACAAAACATGATCAACGTCAGCGACAATGAGGCCTGGCACAGCATTATGGAGGCAGTGGGCGAAGATAATTTGCAAACCTACGCCCAAAGCATCGGGCTCAGTTCGTATCAGCGTGACATCAATGTCATTACCGCCAGTGACGAAGCCATCTTGCTGCAAAAACTGTACAATCACAACCTTATTACCACTCAGCATACCAACTTGCTGCTGTCGTTCATGCAAAATACCAGCAACGAAGACCTGATTCCTTCAGGACTTCCTACTGGCGCTACCGTATACCATAAATATGGGTATTTAGGCGGAGAACTGCACGATGCCGGCATTATCATATATAATGGACATCGTATTGCCTTAACCATTTACACAAAAAGCTCTGATGATTCCCTGAGTGATTACAGCAGTCGTACCGCGTTATTTCATCAAATAACATCGGCCGCCATCACCTATATGCAGTCCATTTAGGGTTACTCTCAGGAAGTTTTAAAGTAAGGAGGATAGGCTATAGGTATGAGAATTTTAGTAGTAGAAGACGAACACAAAATTGCCCGCGCCATCAAAGAGGGACTTGAAGAAGAATCGTACGCGGTTGACTTATCATTTGACGGGCAAGAAGGCTTAAATGCCGCTCGATACGAAGAATATGACTTAATAATTCTGGACCGTATGCTGCCAGGTGGCATGGATGGCGCCGAAATCTGTGAAACATTGCGCCGTGAAGGCAACCACACACCAGTACTTATGCTAACGGCACGCGACCAAGTGCGCGATCGTGTGCAAGGTCTAAACTCTGGCGCCGACGATTACGTGGTTAAGCCGTTCTCGTTTGAGGAATTACTCGCCCGCGTAAAAGCCCTGTTGCGTCGCCCGCATGAATCGCTCGGCGAAGTGTTAAGCGTAGGCGACCTTACGCTCAATACCACCACGCACGAGGTACGCCGCGCCGAAAAAGCAATCCAAGTTTCAAGCAAAGAATACGCGCTGCTGGAATATTTGATGCGCAATAAAAACAAGGTGCTCAGCAAGCACAACATCATCACACACGTGTGGGACTTTGATGCTGACATTTTGCCGAACACCGTGGAAGTATTCGTTGCTTACTTGCGGGCCAAAATCGACAAACCATTTGGCGGCCCAGCATTGCTGCAAACCGTCCGCGGCTTTGGCTATAAAATTGGGGACGCGTAAACTACCGTGAAATTCGACGACATCACGCATTTTTTGCAATCACGAACTGCTCGCTTGGCGGCTTCGTACTTGGCAATTATTATGCTGATGAGCGTCGGTTTTAGTGTGATTTTTTATAACACATCGTCGCACGAGCTGCAACGCAAGCTGCCGCCGCCCACCATTTTTTACCGCGCAACAGATAACGACCAGCAGGGCTACGAACGCTACGTGGACAATCGCATCAGTGAAGCTCGCCAGCATTTGCTGCTTAATTTAGCACTAGTGAACTTGCTGACATTAGCTGGGGGGAGCATGCTAAGCTACATGCTTGCCCGACGCACTTTGGAGCCAATCGAACAAGCCATGGAGGCTCAAGCTCGCTTTGCCTCTGATGCCAGCCACGAACTCCGCACGCCTCTTGCGGCAATTCAGACCGAAAATGAGGTTGCGTTGCGCAAAGATTCGCTAACTCTGGAACGCGCTCGCGACCTGCTCTCCAGCAACGTTGAAGAAGTTAAAAAACTGCGTGAACTAGCCGAAGGTCTGCTGCGATTGGCCCGCGAAGATCGGCACGAACTCACCATTGAGCCCGTTGCGCTGGCTGACGTAGCCACCGAGGCTATGAACCGCGTAATCAAAAGTGCGCAGGCCAAAAATATCACCATTACCGACAAAGTCGATCCGGTTAAAGCACTGGGTGATCTGCCAAGCCTTACGCAAATCTTGTCGGTGCTGCTGGACAACGCAATCAAATATAGCGCCGAAGGGCAAAATGTGATTATTACCGGCAAGGCAAAGGGTAAGCAGGCTGTATTGAGTGTGACCGACCACGGGCAAGGCATTGCGCCCAGCGATCTACCGCATATTTTTGACCGCTTTTATCGGGCAGACAGCTCACGCTCTAGCCAAAATCAAAGCGGCTACGGTCTGGGCTTGTCCATTGCGTACAAAATTATTCAACAACATGGCGGCACCATCACTGTCACCAGCGCGCCCGGCAAAGGTTCCATATTCACCATTAAGCTACCGCTTGCGTAGCAACCTAAAATAGGATAGAATCGGCGCAAGCTCCACCTCTGGCAGCACTCTTTGCAGCCACATCACAGGTAAGCTCACACACGATTGGGGAACAAATGGTCACCAACGGATCATTCCTGCAAGGACACCGCGAAGGTTTTTATCAGGGAGTTGCCGCTGGATGGAAGGCCGGCTACAGGCGGGCTCTGAAAGACACCGGCATTACCGTCGCCGGATCGGTTCCCGAAGTAACGGGCGTCAACTACGAGCCGCCGGTAAAGGCCGACCTGGGCAAGACACTGCAGGGCTGCCGGGCGGACGACGAGATCAGCGTGCGAGCCTTCAACTGTCTGCGCCGCGAGGGCATCCACACCGTCGGCGAACTGATCGATCGGACCGAAGAAGACCTGTTCGACATCCGCAACCTGGGCGCCAAAACCATCGGCGAACTCAAGGCATTCCTGGCCAGCCAGGGCTTGGCTCTCAAGGCTACCCCAGACACCGACTGATCACCCTCCACGCTCATTCAGGCGAGTGCAGCCGGCTCATCATGCTGGCTGCACTCGCCACTCCGCCACCCGTTATCCGTCCCATGTGCCCCAATCGTCCCTTATTTGACTTACGGCAGAAACATTTTATAGAGCTTTTAAAGCTTCGTTCGCTATGGTATAATTTTATGTAGAGTGCAACCCCCGAAACGGAGGTTTTTTTCATAAGACTGCCACATTGTGACAGCCACTCGTACCTTCATGCACCCAAAAAAGAAGGGTAGAGACCTTGTCTCGAACCGTAACGCGCCTGAAGCGCAGGTTGGCGCCGATCGTTGCCGCCGTGGTGATGATCTTCGGCATTCCGGCCCTCGCGCTCAGCACCGCCAGCCCAGCAGCGGCCGTCAACAACAACCAGTTCGGCTGGCCGGCCACCGGACACACCGACGCCGGCGAGATCGCGTGGCACCAAGCAAACGAACGCGGTGCCCAGGCCGTCGACATCCAGGCCCCGGTGGGCACCTCGGTGTACGCCGCACAATCGGGCGTCGTCGTCACCGCCAGCACAGGCTGCGCCAACAGCAACAGCTGGGGCTGTGGGCACGGGTTCGGCAACTACGTCGTCATCCGGCACCACCGTGACGGTGTGGCCAACCCGCTGTACACCCTGTACGCCCACCTCAACAGCAACCTGTCGGTGAGCACCGGCCAGGGCGTCTCGTTCGGCACCAAGCTAGGCGTGATCGCGCTGTCGGGCAGCACCACCGGCGGACACACGCACTTCGCCATCGGTACGTGCGCAACGCCGTGGTACACCGGCTCGGGCACCTGCACGATCTGGAACGGAGCCGACACATCCAGCGCCACGGTCAACCAGGGCAGCGCAACACCGGGAACGTACTCCCAGCTGCTCGACCAGAACACCGACACCGACGGTGACGGTGTTTCCAACGGCAGTGACCAGTGTCCCTCACAGGCTGGACCGGCTTCCAACAACGGATGTCCGGTGACGGACTCCGACGGTGACGGTGTGGTCAACGCCAGTGATGCCTGCACCTTGATGCCCGGCGCGACCTCCAACCGCGGATGCCGCATGGACGGTCACACCGTCAAGGGCAACTTCACCGGCGACAACAAGACCGATGCGGTCACGTTCTACGACTACGGCAGCAGCAACTTGGGGGCATTCCTGGAAACGGGAAGTTCTGCCGGGCTGAGCAAGCCGTCGATCCTCTGGACAACCGGTACCGGTCAGTGGAACTGGGGCAGCAGCTACTTCGTGGCCGGCAACTTCGCGGGCAACGACAGCTGGACGGACGTCATCGGGTTCTACGACTACGGCAATTCCAAGCTCGGAGCGTTCCTGTTCCAGGGCAACGGCAACGGCGTGAGTCAGGCCGTCCACCTCTGGACCACCACCGACAACGCGTGGGGCATGGGAAGCGCCAAGTACGTCGTGGGGAACTTCTCCGGCAACGACAACCAGGACGACATCCTGGCGTTCTACGGCTACTCCGGCAACAACATGAGTGTCTTCGTCTTCCCCGGCAACGGGAACGGCGTGGCCCAGAACGTCGGTCAGTGGACCACCGGACCGAACGCCTGGAACGTCAAGAGCGCTGAGTTCCTCGCCGGAGACTTCGCCGGGAACGACGGGTACACCGACGTCATGGCGATGTACGACTACGGCAGCGGCAACCTCGGCATGTTCCTATTCCAGGGCAGTTCGGGCAACCTCGGCCAGCCGCAGGGTCAGTGGACCACCGGCAACAACGCCTGGAACGTCAAGAGCGGCGAGTACGGTGTGGGCGACTACAACCACGACGGAAAGGACGACATCGTCGCCCTGTACGACCTGACCAACTCCAACCTGGGGGCGTTCATCTTCCCCGGCAACGGGAACGGCGTGGACGTCAACCAGCTGCTCTGGACAACCGGTACCGGTCAGTGGAACCTCTCGGCCACCAAGATGGTCGCGGGCGACTTCGGTTCCGGCCCCAGCCTCTTCACGTTCTACAACTACGGCGGCTCCAACACCGGTGGCGCACTGCTGCCGTCGACCTCGGCGGGCTTCGGCCAGCCGCAGGGCGGCTGGAGCACCGGCGCTGGTCAGTGGAACTGGCTCTGCATGTAAGGTACACCAAGGCTGAGTGAGCTCCTGCAGCTCTACACTCCGCCTGGGCGGCGATGGATTCTGGCGGCACTGCGCCGACCTCAGAACTCCATCGCCGCCTCCTGTACCAGCATTATTTTTTGTAAACACCTCTGAAACGGGGTGCTTTTGTTATTTAAGGTGGCTTTAATTATCTGTAACTACACTGGGGATATTACTAAATAATAAGGATTTCTATGAATGTAGTAACTAGGGGTATTCGGAACGCCTTCCGCAATACCATCCGAACTTTTTCAATCGTTGTCATCCTGGGGCTAAGCATTGCGCTGGCATTATCTATGCTCATTGCGCGGCAAGCCGTAGGCGACAAAATTGATTCGGTTAAAAGCTCTGTGGGCAACACAATTAGCATATCGCCAGCCGGCTATAATGCTATGAGTGATGCCAATAATGCGCTCACCACGAGCGATTTGGCTAAGGTCAAAACTATTGACCACGTTTCGTCAGTAACCGAAAATCTGACGGGCCGCTTAACAACCGAGGGGGCCACAGCCATGGTGGGGCCAGGCGGTCGGTCGGACTCCAATGCTACTACCAGTCTAAAGTCAGCGGTTGATCTTAACTCCGTTAATAAAGAGGGCAGTAGTGGCCCAAAGATCATGATCAACGGCAGTTCGTCGCTACCAAGCAACTTTAGTTTGCCCGTATCAATACTGGGTACCACCGACCCGGCACATCCAAACGGAAACGATGTTACCCTCAAGAGCGGTAAAACTATCGATGGCACCAAAGATGCCAATCAAGCGATGGTCAGCACCGCTATGGCGAGCAAAAACAACCTCAAAGTAGGTTCAACCTTTACTGCCTACGGCGAAACACTAACGGTTGCGGGCATTTTTGACAGCGGCACGCAAGCCGGCAACGACATTGTTGTCGTATCGCTAGCAACGCTGCAGCGACTGAGTGACCAAAGTGGTGTAGTGAGCGGCGCCACAGCTACCGTGGACTCTGCCGACAACCTTTCCAGCGCAACCAGCGCCGTAAAATCCGCTTTGGGCAGCGACGCCGATGTGCAAAGCGCTCAAGAAGAGGCCGAAAACACCATCAAGCCGCTGCAAAACATTCAAACCATTTCTATGTACAGCTTGATTGGTTCGGTCATTGCCGGTTCGGTTATCATTTTGCTCACCATGATTATGATCGTTCGCGAGCGACGCCGTGAGATTGGTGTTGTCAAAGCCATTGGCGCGTCCAACATCAGTATCATGATCCAATTTATGATCGAGGCCGTTACTCTTACCGTGCTTGGCTCTGTAATTGGCATTGCTGCAGGAGTGATCGCCGGCAATCCAATTACCAAATTGTTGGTAGACAACAGTACAAGCAGCGGCGACAGCGGCATGCAAATGGGCCGTGGCGCCGGACGCGCGTTTAACGAAATTGGGCGTGGCGTGGGCAATATTACCGCCAGCGTTGGCTGGGATATCATCCTGTACGGCCTGGGCGCAGCAATCATAATCGCAGTCATCGGCAGTAGCATCGCATCGTTCTTTATTGCCAAAGTCCGACCTGCAGAAGTAATGAGGGCAGAATAATGTTACAAGTAGATAAAATTACCAAGGTTTTTGCCTCGGGAGACACCAAAGTAACGGCGGTGAAGGATGTGACCTTTACCGTGCCGGAAGGCCAATTTGCGTCGATCATTGGCCGCAGTGGTTCAGGTAAATCGACACTGCTCAGCATCTTGGGAGCACTCGAAAAACCCACCAGCGGCAGCATTATCGTAGACGACAAAGATGTGGCAAAAATGCACGACCACGCGCTTATCAAATATCGCGGACAAAAGATTGGTTTCATTTTTCAGAACTACAATTTAGTGCCCAACCTGACAGCAATCGAAAACGTCATGCTGCCCATGGAGTACGCTAAAGTTCCCAAAAAGGAGCGCCTGGACCGCGCTAAAAAACTGCTCAGCCAGGTAGGCCTGGAAGCAGATCAGCAGCAACGTAAACCTGGCCGGCTCAGCGGCGGGCAACAACAGCGCGTGGCGATTGCTCGAGCACTCGCCAATAAGCCAAAATTAATTTTGGCCGACGAGCCCACGGGTAACTTGGACAGTCAGACGGGTAAGATGATCTTTGACCTACTGCATGGCCTGGCCAAAACCGAGAACACCACGATTTTGGCCGTCACGCACGACCTGTCCATTGCGGGTAAAACCGATAAAACATTCAAATTAAACGACGGGGTGCTTACCCAGGAGTAAGCCGTCCGCTGCAATCAAGCGTCCGATTATCGTAGTCGGACGCTTTTTATTTAGCAGCGTGAACAGCAGCCATAATTGGCTTAAGTTTGGCATCCTTGATATCAATGCCTTGTGCCTGTAGTTCTTTGAGCGCAGCCTCCACATCTGCTTGCAGGGCATGCTTGTGCAACGTAACTTTGGTGTAGTCGGCAATAGTGCGGCCATCGTCTTTGATCTGCACGTTACCTAATTCCAGCCCGCCACGCAAAGCCAGCTCCAGCAGCATACGGGTCAAAATACGGCGTTCACTTTCCAGTTTCATATTTTTGGCTGGCTTTATGATGCGGCGAATATTGCTCATGCAGAGGGACAGCAATTCAGGCTTGTGGTGCTCTACGGCGTCCAATCCGAAGGTCACATACAACGAGTACAGCGAGTACGTAAGGTCGTGGTACGTAGCGTTCAAGCCCACCATTTGCTGGCCATCACGCACAATGTCACCCAAGCGAGCAAACAGCGCCTCAATGACAGCCTCGATAGCCGCAAAGTAATTGATAGGATAGGCGTCGGTGTACCGATCGGCCAAATCCTGATACGACCGGAAAAAGTCCACCAGCGCAGCTGTTACCGTATGGTGTTCGCCGGTGTAATGACCAATAATAGGCACTGTCTTTAGCGGATTATTTTTTTGCAGGTAGTAGGTTTCGCTCAAACGAGTCACCGACAAGCAGATTTCCTCAAAGGTGCTGGCAATGTCCGTCCATGGCGCTTTTTTGTGGCGCTCCAGGTAAGAGTCAGTCAGGGCGTGCATGTAGCCAACGGCCGCGATGATCTCATCGTCATCGTCAGTCATCTGAGCGATATTCTCCAGACAGCGAACAACTGTCAGCAGTCCTTCGGCATCAGAGACTTCTGTTAGCTTGCTGCCTTTTTCATACACCAACCGTATGACATCCATTTTGCGCTTTTCAGAGGACGTCTTGTGAAAGATGGCAAAGAATTCCAGCGCGCTGTCGCTCAGGTACTTGGCCAGGTAATAATACTCATTTGGCTTCGGGTTCTTGTGAATTGCCGCCAGCGAAGCGTCAAACAGCTCACCAAACAAGTGTAGACCAGCACCTGTGCCGTAATCGTACAATTTGAACGCATTGTCCTTAATATACTCGTTGACCGGCTGAAACGGGTCGTACATGGCTTGCTCGCGTTCAAAATAGCGGCGAAACGCTCGCACATCGCGGCTTGCACGAACGCGCTTCATCTTTTTGGGTTGCTCAGCAACATCTGTGCGATAGGCTTCGGTCAAATACGCTCGCACTTGGCCGGCGGGCACCACTGACACGTATTTTATAAGATACAGGCGAGGATCCAGCAGATGACGTGAACGGTAAATCAATCCGGCAAAAGCCAAAAGTCCCACAACGGACAATACCAACATGCCCAGCAGCGTAGCGCCATCACCAAACACCGTTGTCGTCCACTGGCCGAACATACGCTCCGCATCGCCTGGCGTGGTAGTAACCCAGCTAGCAAAGGCAATGGTTACCAGGAGCATCGAAAGAAATCCAATATATCCGCCCAGTACCATCGGCGGCACCAGTAAGTTCGTCTGACGCTTTGGTTTTGCATCGTTCAAAATTTGAATAAGCGCCACGATGCCCGCAATCACCACACCCAATACAGCCATTTGCACTTGGAGCAGTGCCAAGTAATAGTCCGAGATATTTGCATTCATAGCCTCAGTATACCGGTTGGAGCCGGCCGGGCAAACACCTTATATAACAAAACCGCCACCGTACAAGACGATGGCGGATGTTTTGGCCGTGTGATGGGCTCAGGCGAGAGCGCGCTGAGCTTCACTCATTGTTACGAGCGTCCAGGTTGACTGTTTGGTGTCAAACTTTAAGCGATAATCCATGGAACCGTCTGTCATATCGAACAGCTGAATCAGGTTTTGACCTTTTTCGACCAGGTAACGAATACCTGACTCTACAAAAGTGTATTCCTGACCTTCGTATTCCATGCGCTTTGGAAAGCTCTTAAGTTGCGCGTCATTGCGGAAATACACCGCAGTTACCGCTACTTCTTTGTTAACAGATACACGTTGAGCCATAGTTTCAAGCCTCCTACAAAACTTTTGATAAAAGAGAAACTGCTTTGCAGCAGTGAACGGCTGTGAGGAGAAGTATTCCGCCAAAGACTAATGCGCCGTCTCGACATGATCTTTTGCATCTAACGGAAAACTTGCTTGAATTGTTGGAGGGAATGCAGTGACGCCTAGCCTAAGCGGCTGGTGAGTGTGCCTCCCAAATGCATCTTCAGCCTGTATGTAAGAAAGCCCCTTAAGGGCCAGCACACACATTGCTGGTTATGATTATAGGCCTGGTATTGGTATTGCTTCAAGTTTTTGGTATCGTCAAATTGACAGCAGTATCACCCCAGTTATTAAAGATTTTTTCTCAAGATTATGTAAGTTTGTTTAAAGATTTAACTGTATAAAGCAAAGTTTGTGTTATACTGACATCTGTTAGTAGTTTAAGCTGCACGGTTACAGGCTCTAACAGTGTTAACAATTATTGCTTGGGGAAGTGTAGCTAACTGTTTCTTTTTCGTTGCAAGTTACCTCGGGTTTATCAAAAAATAAGGGGAGAACCACGACGTGGCAACTAATCTTTTTGTAGGCGGCCTGCCATACAGTACAACCGATGATGAACTGCGTGACTTGTTCGCGTCATTTGGTGCCGTATCTTCGGCTAAGGTCATCTTTGACCGCGAAACTAATCGCTCAAAGGGCTTTGGTTTTGTTGAAATGGATAACGCAGATGAAGCTCAAGAAGCTATCAAGCAACTGCATGACAGCGACTTCGGTGGCCGTAAAATTGCGGTAAACGAAGCTCATCCAAAGGAAGCTCGTCCACCTCGTAGCGGCGGTAACGGTCCACGCGATCGCGCACCACGCAACGACGGCGGTCGTCGCTACTAAAATAGCGTAACGCATAAAAAATCCCGGGATTTATTCCCGGGATTTTTTAGTTGGTGTGCGCTACCCTAGTAGCGCTGCTCTACAAACGTCAATGCGTTACCAGTGCGGCCAGCACGACCGGCGCGGCCAATGCGGTGCACGTAGTCTTCGTACGCCTGTGGAATAGAGTAGTTAATCACGTGCGTGATGTCAGAGATGTCGATACCGCGAGCAGCAACGTCAGTAGCTACCAAAATGCGAATATCGTTATTCTTAAAGCGGCGCAAAGCGCGTTCACGCTGACCTTGTGACTTACCGCCGTGAATAGCATCGGCAGCAAAACCGCGGTCCTGCAACTCGTTGCTCAGTGATTCAACATTACGTTGCGTCTCGGCAAATACCAAAACCTTTTCAACGTCGTCTTGATTCAAGACGCTGTGCAGCTTCTCGATCTTGTCGGCGCGGCCAGAGTAGTTAACGACATCTTGCTCAACGTTTTCGCTCGTATCACCGGTTTTTACCGAGATAGTTACAGGGTCTTGCAAGAAGGTGCGAATCAGGGTCTCAATTTCACGACTCATAGTTGCCGAGAAGAAGAATGACTGGCGCTGTGGAGCCAAGTTGTCCAAGATAAAGCGCATGTCAGGAATGAAGCCCATGTCCAGCATGCGGTCAACTTCGTCCAAAACAACGAGGTTAAAGTTTGCCAGCTGCAGCGAACCACGCTCCAGGTGATCCTTGATACGACCAGGCGTACCAATAACGATCTGTGGTTTAGCGCGCAAGTCAGCCAGCTGACGGCCCATTGGGCTGCCGCCGATAAGCAAGGCACCAAAAATGCCACTGCGCTTACCAATAGCGCGACATTCGTCTTCGATCTGCTGTGCCAACTCGCGAGTTGGAGCCACAATCAGAGCGTGAGATTCTTTGTCGGTCATCAGTTTGTGCAAAACAGGAATAGCGAAGGCAGCGGTTTTACCGGTACCAGTGTTGGCAATACCAACGATGTCCTGGCCACCCAGACCAACTGGGATTGCCTGATCCTGGATAGGTGAAGGTTGTACAAAACCCTTAATAGTCAGGTTGTTCTTGATAAGTTCTTCAACGGCAAAGTCTTCAAATGTATGCTTTGGCGTGTATACCACTTCTTCGCGTGGCTTGGCGGCACGCACAAAACGGCGTGGGTCAATCGTTTGCTTTTGTGGTTTACGACGGCTATTGCCCCTGTTAACAGGGCGGCGCGTACGATAATTTGACGACTTTGAAGAATATGTTTTTTGATAATTCATTCGAGGGATGATCCTTTTCGGTAATGTTTTTGCTGATTGTCGAGATTAGAACCTAGAACCGAGCAAAACACACTAACGCCCAAGATTCATCGAAACAATAAACTTATTATAGCACATTATTTTAGTAAATACCACCCTTACTATACATTTTATAGATATGCACTACCCCTGTTAGTTAACAAAGATTTAACATAAATTGTAATAATTACACGCAAAATTCTTATGTTTTGCTTTTTTGGCGGCCAAAAAGCGGTTAACGTCAGAATTTTTTGGTGATGATAATTAGCTTGTTTCCTTGTGCACTCGGTGCCTGCACCATTATTTGCGAACCATCATCATTCTTTTTAATTTGATACCCCGTGGTATATTCCTGGTCTGCGGCATCACAGCGATCATCAACAGCAGAAAGGGCGCCGGTAGTAGGGTCATAAGGGACATCGGTGAGGTATTTTGGCACTAAAATAGCGCATAAATCCAGCTCGCCATCTTGGGAACCGATAGTTTTATACGTCGTGCCTATGCCGGCAGGCAATGAGCCGTTATTTTTGGCACGGTAGTTGCTCACAGCCTGTACCAATAGCGCTGTATCAGTTTGACGCTGCGCGTCATTGCGGGCAATTGTTTGGGGGGATTCTCGCAGTAAAAAGACCGCTCCAGCCCCAAGCACAATCAGCAACACTGCTGTAACTAACAATTCTGGAAGGGTAAATCCGGTCTGGCTCGCACGTCTCATTACCGTAATAGTACCCGGTTTGGGCAGGCAAACGCAACTTTTAAGGTGACCCTCATGCAAAACAGAGTATACTAGAATTACAAATAGAGATATGAGGTTCATCTTGTGAAATTAGTTGTTCAAATTCCGTGCTATAACGAGGAGCAAACTCTTCCGCTCGTACTACAGAGCATTCCCAAGAAAATTAAAGGTATAGATCAGATCGATGTCCTTATTATTGATGACGGCTGTACCGACAAAACGGTAGAAGTGGCCAAAAAGCACGGTGTAAAACACTTTGTCATTCGCCCACATCGTGGTTTGGCGCGTTCGTTCCATGACGGCCTCATGAAGTCACTGGAAATGGGAGCCGATATTATCGTAAATACCGATGGCGACAACCAGTATAAACAGGAGCGAATCGGCGATTTAGTTCAGCCAATTCTGGACGGCAAGGCCGACATTGTTTTGGCTGATCGCTTGGTGCAATCAATTGACCACTTCTCTAAAGGCAAAAAAATCATGCAGGCGGTGGGTACTAAAATCCTGAACGCGGCAGCTGGCACCACCGTGCCCGACGCGCCAAGCGGCTTCCGCGCATACTCCCGTGAGGCGGCCTTGCAGCTCAACGTAGTTACTCGGTTTAGCTACGCCATGGAAACACTGATTCAAGCTGGCAATAAAGGCCTGGTTATTGCCAGCGTACCCATTGCCACCAACCCTAAAACACGCGAATCCCGCTTGTTTAAATCATCCTGGGAACATATTTTTAAATCCGGCACCGCCATTACGCGGGCATTTATTATGTACCGCCCTTACGTAATCTTTAACACCGCCGCAATTAGCCTCTTTGTGTTAGGCCTGATTCCTTTTGTGCGCTATCTGATCTTATGGTCGATTGAGCGCCACGCCGGTGCCCACTTGCAATCACTGTTGGTAGGTAGTGTGCTCATTATCGCAGCTGTGATCGTTGCCACCGTGGGTATTGTGGCCGACTTGACCCGTATTAACCGCGCGCTTAACGAAGAAGCACTTGAGCAACTCAAGCGCGACCGCTTTAAACGCTAATTATAAGCCGTATTTGTCTTTATTGCCCTCGACAACTACGGGGGCAATTATTTTTCGGGCTGCATCGTTTATTTGCACCACGGTTGCATTGGACCAATCCCAATTAGCATCGCTACGCAGAATAAAGGTCATCACGCCACCGCCTTGCAAAAAGAGCAGCAGTATCGCCGCTGAAAGCGCTGGTTTTGCCCAAGAATCAGCGTATGTTAGCGCGTATGTCCAGGCACGCCAGGCAAGCGCCATCGCCAGCGGCAGCACCACCAGTAAATAACGGCCATTAACGGCGACTTCATGGCCAGTGTGCATATACGCCTGATAGTTGCTAAGCCACAGCGAGCCACAGTAAAAAATAAGCACCAGCCCGCAGAATACAAACAGCGGTTGCCTAAAAATACGCCGCGCAAAAATAAGAATCAGCACAAAGGATGAGATGGCCGCCAGTGCCATAGCACCCGCCGGCAAGGGGAGCGGCGCAAAGTTTTGGTAGTCGCGATCCTTGCTATTAACGGCAAAGAACATACGGTACCACAAACCGTAAAACCATGACGCTGTATACCTCAACGGGTTTGGATTCGTTTGAGGTTGCTCCATTGCGTAATGATAGTCACGAATCCACGGCCCATATGAGCTGCAATGTTCAAACGTCAATACTTGATCGCAGGTGGGCACTGGCGTGTGATAGCGCAACATATTTACGCCAAAGCGCTGAAAGAACAAGCCACCGGCCAGCACAAACAAAACCACAAATCCTACTCGTGTGCGCCAGCCAATAGTTTTCCAGTTTTTGGTGGTCGCCGTAACCAGCCCAGCTGACTGGCCACGAAAACTGCGCCATGCGTCATAGGCTATAAACACTACAATTGCCAACAAAATAGGCAAGAATGAATACTTTACGATACTAGTGAGTAAGCTCAGAATGGCAAGCGTTCCAATGCTGCGCAGCTCCACGCGACCAGCAGCAAACTGCCGGTGAATATCAGTGGTCAACAGTACGCACCAACCCACCAGCAAGAACAACAGGTTGTCGTAGTTAATATGTGCAGCCAGTTGCGGCACAATAGGGATCAGCGTAAACACTGCCAGCGCCAGATTGGTAAACGCGTTGGAGTGCGTTAATCGCAATAGAACTCGACGGAACACCAATAGGCCCGCAGCAAAAATTACGATATTCATACAACGCAGCACAATAATTTGCGCTGACACATTGCTGGTAATCTGTTCCAGCAAGCGATAAGGAAAGCTCATGAGGTAATGAAACAGGTACGACGGGTCGCGGGCAATTGCTCCAAACGAATCAGCACCGGCGGGCTGGCCCGCCAAAAATGGCGACCACTGGTGCGCATAAATATTGATGATGCCAAAATGCACTTCTTCGTCAAAAGCCATGGGGTAGAGCGCCGACAACGCGAACCATAGCGCTTGCAAAACGAACACCGTCAGTATGCCAGCAAAAAAGATGCGCGAACCCAAGAAAGCAGTACAACGTTTAGAGAGCTGGTGTGCGGTCATTACCACAATTATACAAAAGAGCCTGAGGATTACCATAACAAAGAAAGAATGCTACGCGACGTCAGATGGCGTATAATAAGAGCACATGAAAAAACACATCAAAGCCATTTTGGCGCCGATTATTCTTATCGCCACCGTTGCGGTGTTTGCGTGGTATTTACACGGTCATCCAGAGATTGTCGACCAGCTAAAACGCATCAATCCTGCGCTTTTGATTGTGTTAGTACTCCTGTACTGCGTGACATTCACGGCAGTTGTTGCGCAACTGCAAATCTCAGTTCTGATGTACAAAAAGCACATGGGCATTCGCGATAACTTCCTGCTCAGTGCCTATTCATCGCTGGCAAACTTTTTTGGACCGGGGCAGAGCGGTCCGGGAGTACGCGGCTTGTATCTGAAAAAACGTGTGGGTATGCGCATCAAGGATTACATTTTTGCAACGCTGTTGTATTACGCATGTTATGCCGTAATTAGTGCCTGTTTGATGTTAGGAGGCGTGCGCCCCTGGTGGCAAACGGCCGGCTTTGTGGTCGCCGCAGGTGTGGCCAGTACACTGGTAATTCGCTGGTATATGCGCCGGTCAAAGCTGACTGAATCCCGTGCAGCTATTTTAAAATTTGGCGGCTGGATGTTTGTGGCAACTGCCGTACAACTACTGGTACAGGTAGTTATTTACAGCATGGAGCTCCAGGCCACTGGCAGCCATGCCTCATTAGGCCAGATGATCAGCTACACCGGCGCGGCTAACTTTGCGCTTTTTGCCGCGCTTACCCCTGGCGCCATTGGTATCCGCGAAGCGTTTTTGGTGTTCACGCAAAACTTGCACCACATCAGCAATACCACAATTGTGACCGCTAATATTATTGACCGAGCCGCCTACATCGTATTCTTAGGCCTGTTGTTTATCCTGGTATTTGGGCTGCACGCTAATCGACGACTCAAGCTGCGTCAGCTGCAGCAGGAAAGTGAGACCAAGGAGTAGGTACGGCAGTGGACTGGCTCGATATTGTCATTATCATTGTGCTGATTGCTGGCATTGTGCGCGGCATCGACAAAGGATTTGCCCGGCAATTGTTGCCAGCGGGTGGCTTTTTTGGCGGCTTATTCTTGGGAGCATCTTTGCAAAGCACCTTCTTGCCCAGCACTCAAACAGCCACCTCACGGGCAGCGCTATCTATTAGTATTCTGTTAGGATGTGCGTTTGTTTGCTTGGCGATCGGAGAATATATTGCCGTAAAACTTAAATCACGGCTCGAATTTTCGGGTGCCAACAAAGCAGATAAAGCGCTGGGCGCGATATTTGGCGGCGCTGCTATTTTAGCCGCCGTATGGCTGGGCTCAAGCGCACTCTCTACCGGCACGTTTCCAGCGCTCCAGCAGGAAATTCAGCAGTCAGCCATTATTTCGCACATAAATAAAGCGCTCCCTCAAGCGCCCCGGGTAATTGCCAAGCTCGGTAACTTGATTACTCCTAACGGATTTCCGCAGGTATTTAGTGGCGAGGAACCCGAGCCTAACCAAACAGCCGTACAAATCCCCGACATGGGCGAGTTAACGGCAGCTGTGCGCAACGACCAGGCATCGGTGGTCAAAGTAGAAGGTGAAGGCTGCGGCGGTATCGTAGAAGGTACGGGTTTTGTAGCCGACACCAACGTCGTTATCACTAATGCGCACGTCGTAGCCGGCGTAGCCAAACCCAAGGTGATTGACGCCAATGGACGCCACAGCACAACAGTTATTTGGTTCAACCCCGATCTGGACCTGGCTATTTTGCGCACCACTAATTTAGCTGGCTTGCCGTTGCCGCTCGTGGAACAAACAGTTCCCGATGGTACACAAGCAGCGGTCTTGGGATATCCCGGCGGTGGCACCTTCCACGCCGATCCAGCGGCCACCATTGATGCCTTTACGGCAACCGGTCGCAACATTTACGGGCAAGAATCTGCGACGCGCGAGATTTACTCGCTCAAAGCAGATGTTATTTCGGGTAATTCTGGCGGGCCGCTCATCAATAAAGACGGGGCAGTTATTGGCGTTGTCTTTGCTCGATCGGTTACCTATGAAAACGTGGGCTATGCGCTGACTATGTCGCAGGTGATTCAAGAGCTCAACAGCGTCAAAGGCGACACTGCATCAGTAGGGACGGGAAACTGCGCCCAATAAAGACAGACCGCACAGAAACGAGTATACTTAGACCCATGAAAGCAGCCCTGGCAACCAAAAAACCTACCAAACGCCCTACAACCAAAGTGACTCTGATCCGTTTTTTGCCGTGGCTCTACGTGATCGCGGGAACTATTGCGCTGATTTGTTCCTTTATTATTATGTACGAAAAGTTGGAGCTGCTGCAGAACGCAAGCTACACGCCATCATGCGACCTCAACCCTGTAATTAGCTGCGGATCGGTAATGGCATCAGATCAAGCGCACGCCTTTGGATTCCCTAATCCGATTATTGGCCTGGTGGCGTTTCCGGTTGTTATAGCCACGGGCATGGCCTTATTCGCTGGTGCTCAAACACTGCGCCGCTGGTACTGGATGGGACTAGAACTGGGTGCGCTCTTTGGTGTGGCTTTTGTACACTGGCTGATGTTCCAAAGCGTGTATCGGATCAACGCCCTCTGCCCATACTGCATGGTGGTGTGGGTGATGACTATTGGCATCTTTTGGTATACCACGCTCTATATTGTGCAGCTCAACTTCCACAAAATTCCCGAAAAATGGGAGCCCGTTGCGGTGTTTGTGCGCAAGCACCACCTGGACATCTTTATTTTCTGGCTCCTGCTGATTGCCGCCTTTATCTTAAAACACTTTTGGTATTATTACGGGAACCTTTTGTAAAAATAGTATATAATTAAGCTAACGCTAAACAACAAAAATGGCCAAAAAACAAAAAGATATTCTTACCCGTACTGCCGAAGCGCCTGCCGTAACGCTTGCTAAAACAGTATTAATTACCGAAGAGGTTGGCGCACGGCTGCGTAATGGGCGCGTAGCTCGGGGAACCAAACGTTTCTGGGACAGACTAGGCCCGGGTTTAACTACTGGTGCATCCGATGATGACCCGTCGGGCATCGCCACCTACTCGCAAACTGGTGCTCAATTCGGCTTTCACTTTTTATGGCTATCGGTGTGGACCTTTCCACTCATGTCAGTGGTGCAAGAAATGTGTGCCCGCATTGGCATCGTCACCGGCAGGGGACTAGCCGGCAACATTCGGGTTTTCTTTCCTAAAAAAATCTTGTACATCTGTACATTCTTACTATTTATAGCCAACGCTATTAATATCGGGGCCGACCTAGGCGCTATGGCCAAAGGTGTTCAGCTGCTGTACCCACAGGCCAATTTTGCCTTTTTGGTAGTTGGGTTTGCTGTATTTTGCGTGCTTTTGCAGATTTTTACTCCTTACGGCAAGTACGCACGCTATCTAAAATGGCTGGCCCTCATTTTGCTTTCTTATGTGGCGTCGTCTATTTTGGCGCACTTAAACTGGAGTGAGGTTTTGCACAACGCCTACATCCCGCAGTTCAACTTCACCAAAGACGAGATCTTTTTAGTCTGTGCGGTGCTTGGTACTACTATTTCGCCCTATCTTTTCTTTTGGCAAACGTCGCAAGAAGTTGAAGAGCAGATTTTGCAGGGTAAAACCACTGTTCGATCGCGTCGTCATACCGACAAAAGTGACATTCGGGGCATGCGCATCGACGTCTGGTCGGGTATGTTTCTGTCCAACATTGTGATGTTCTTTATTATTGCCGCCTGTGGTGGGATTTTGTACAAACAGGGAATTACTAACATCGAAACCGCCGCTCAAGCCGCCGAGGCGCTGCGACCGTTTGCCGGCGACGCTACGTACTTTTTGTTTGCGATTGGCCTGATCGGCACCGGCTTGCTAGCTATTCCTGTATTGGCTGGATCGTCTTCTTACGCACTAGCCGAAAGCTTCCGCTGGAAAGAAGGCCTGTACCAGAACCTGCAACAGGCCTACGCTTTTTACGGCACAATTATTATCTCGATGCTTGTGGGGCTCGGCATTAACTTTATTGGCATCGACCCCATTAAAGCGCTGCTGTATTCTGCTGTGGCGAACGGCCTGGTAGCACCGTTAATCCTGTTACTCATTATCCTTATCAGTAGCAACAAAAAGATCATGGGCCGCTGGGTCAACCGCAAACCGGTAACCATTATTGGCTGGATCACATTCTTGCTGATGACCGCTGCCGGCGCAGCAACCATCGTGTCGATATATCTGTAGTTTTATTCGTGTCGCAATGCTTCGATGGGGTTCTTGCGCGCTGCTTTAGCGGCTGGGATGGTGCCAAAAATAATACCGATTGCCATAGAAACAAGGGTGGCTACGGCAACTGCGCTCCAGGACATAATGGGCTTGTAGGAGGTGTACGTATGCAGCAAAAAGCTCGTGAGGATAGAGAATAAGACACCTACGATACCACCCAATGTGCTTAGCACGGTACTTTCCATCAAAAATTGCAGCATGATCTGATGACTAGTAGCGCCAACCGCCTTGCGGACGCCAATTTCATGCATGCGCTCGGTAACCGAAACCAGCATGATGTTCATAATGCCAATACCGCCCACAAACAGCGAAATTGCTGCCACTGCTGTGACAAATGAGGTCAAAAGGCCAATGACATCGCTGGCAGCCGCAACACTTTGCTTTTCGTCGAGCACCGAAAAATCTTGCTCGCCACCATGGCTCTTTTTAAGGTTGCCGGTAATAGTACTGATGGCGGACTGCACCTTGGTGTTCTCGTTTGGCTTAGCCAGAATAGCGTAATACTGGGTGGTGCTAGCCGTAATTTGATTAGCAGCCTTATAAGAAATAAAGATAGCGTCGTCAAAATTGGCCGTTGGCGACAGCGGTGGAGCATTGAACTCCGACATTACCCCACGCACCGTAAAGCTTTGCCCACGCAGGGTAAATACCTTGCCTAAGGGGGCGCGTTGACCAAAAAGATCGTAGGCAACTTGCTGCCCAATCACTGCGCTGCTTAGCTCGGAATCGTCGTCAAAAAAGCTGCCATAGTGGATTTTTTGATTGAGCGTCGCCGGCAGGTCTGGCGTAGTGGCAATAATCATGCCGCTACTGAGGGTTACGTTATCGGCAGATTTTACCTGGCCCGAGATCAAGCCCAGTGGCGCAACCTGCTGCACACCCTTGGACTGCTTAACAGTTTGATAGTCCTGATTCGACAGGCCGCTTAGGGCCGTACGTCCAAATAAAATATCACTATTGCCCAGAGCTTCTTTGGTATTTGTTTTGGTGACTTGGCCGGGACGAACCATGATTAAATTCTTGCCGAATTGGTCGATCTGGCCGGTGACTTGCTGTTTCATACCATTGCCGACACTCACGATAGTTACCACCGACACAATGCCGATAATAATACCCAGCATTGTTAAAAAGCTGCGCCATTTATTTTTGCGGACGCTCATAAATGCCATCTTGAGGTGGCCGTGCGAAATGGTCATTTTTTGCTCCCTTTAGCGGTGGTTTTGGCCTTTGACTTTGACTTGGTGGTGGTCTTTTTTGCCGACTTGGTGGGCTTCTTTTTGGGGCTGTCGCTAGGGTGCGGTACCGCTTTCATAAGAGCCGAAACACCGGCAAGGTCATCGTCGACCGTTTTGCGGAACAGGCTGTACAGCGCCTTACGGGCGGTTGGGGCAACCTCACCGATTTCGGTTTGTTCATCATGTACAATGCCGCCATCGTGCATGTACACGGTGCGAGTTGCATATCGAGTAAGCTCAGGGTTGTGCGTTACGAATAAAATGGTGTTGCCAGAGCGGTGAATTTCGCTGAGCAGTTCCATGACCAACCGGCTGCTGACGCTGTCGAGGTTTCCGGTAGGTTCGTCGGCAATAATAATACGAGGGTCGTTAATGAGCGCGCGGGCAATTGCCACGCACTGGGCCTGGCCGCCGCTCAACTGGTTAGGGTAGTAGTAGGCACGATCGCGTAAGCCAACGCGCTCCAACATATCAAGCGCTCGTTTGGCACGGGTGGTAGCACCAATGCCGTTGTAGGCAAGTGGCAGCGCAACGTTTTCCAACACCGTCAGGCGAGGCAACAAGTTGAACGACTGAAAGACAAAACCAACGGTGTCGCGGCGAACACGAGCACGCTGCGTAGCCCGCAAGCGAGCAACGGGGCGGTTGTGCAGACTGTATAGTCCGTGCGTAGGGCGATCCAGCAAGCCGATCACATTCATCAAGGTAGACTTGCCACAGCCGCTGGGGCCCATTACCGCCACGAACTCGCCTTCGTCAATATTAAGGGAAACCTCATCGAGCGCAACATTTGTTGCGTCGCCGAAGCCAAAAAGCTTACTTACGTCCTGTAATTCAATAATCGCCATTTACCTTAGTGTAACCTCGATTTTGCTCTAAGGGCAAGGTGTTTTTCGTAGTAATTTACGTAACTTTTAGTTTATAATGGTGACAAGCCAGATTTTTACATCATGCGCCCCTGATGGAGAGGTGTCCGAGTGGTTGAAGGAGCACGCCTGGAAAGTGTGTATGCGGGCAACCGTATCTGGGGTTCGAATCCCCATCTCTCCGCCAAACTAAAAAGATCAGCATTAAGCTGGTCTTTTTAGTTTCTTGGAAAGGTAGGGGGTTCGAATGAATAGCCGGAACATGCCGGGGGCATGTTCCTTCGAACAGAATCGAATCCCCATCTCTCGAAATCCCCATCTTTTGAATCCCCATACATCAATTGGCAAACAGAACCGAATCCCTTATTTTTTTATGCACAAAAAAACCGAGCAACAAGCTCGGGCGTACAAATTGGGGTGGAACAGAAGTATGCAGTTGTAGGGATGGGGCAGTCAAAGAGGGGCGGGCCGAGGCGGCCGGGCAGGGAGCGAATGCTCCGAGACCGGCCGCCGTCAGGCGTAGTGGAAGGATCAGTGGGTCGGAGTGGCCGACGGGTCGGTGTAGAACGGCGTGTCGTTCAGGAACTGGGACGTGTCCACCAGGGCCTCCTTGGCCTTGGGCTGGACGGGGACGGCGCAGGCGTCGTCGACGTTGGCCCAGGTGAAGGCTGCCGGTGCCGCGTAGGCGAGACCGTCCAGGATGCTGGCGCACTTCTTGAAGTTGCCGGCGTCCTTGGCCTTCTGGGCCGGGTTGCAGTACTCCTTCTTGGTGGTGGCGTACTCGTAGTCGTAGGGACGGTCCGAGTTGGTGGTGGCGACGGCCGCGGCGGTGCAGAGGTTGCTGATGGTGGCGGTGTTGCCGTAGTTCAGCTGGACGGTGGTGCCCTGCAGGTAGTTGTAGAACTTGTCGGCGGGGACGTCGTACTTCAGCGTGACGTACGTGCGGGTGACGGTGACGCCGTGCTCGACCTTGACCGAGGAGCAGAGCTCGCCGACCTTGGTGCCGGGCTTGGTGCAGTCCTGCTTCACGACCTTGGTGGCGTTGGAGACCGGGTAGGACTCCGCGGAACGGCCCCAGCTGGTGAGGGCGTAGGTGCCGCCGACGGTTGCCAGGAGGAGCGCGAGGATCAGGATGGCCATACGGCGGCTGATCTCGGGCTGCGGGCGGTTCTGCTGCGGCTCGTTGGTGATGGTTTCCACGAAAAACTCCTCGAAGAGGTATTGCTTGACGGTGGATTTCCACGTATTCTCGTTGGCTGCGAGACCGGGTGTGGGGCTACATTTTATAGCGCCGCATCCGGTCTCTCATATACAATGCATACTTCTGTAAATGTGCTTGCCTCCCATGGGTGACAAATACTACGTTATTTTACAACAAAATGCCAAAAAAGTCAACAAAGCAGTACAATACCTAGTAAGGTTACTAACAAGATAGGGACAGCATGAAACTTACAAAATATCAGCATGCCTGCGTCGTGCTCGAAGAACAGGGAAAACGATTAGTCATTGACCCTGGTGGATGGACGCAACTTGATGCGCTTACAGGGGTTGTCGGCATTGTAATCACCCATGTTCACGCTGATCACTGCGATGCGAATAATATTGCGCAACTCGTGGCGACTAATCCAGGCGTGCAGATTTTTGGCACCCAACAAGTCGCAGACGCCCTGGCAGGCCAAAACACCGCCGTTGCTCAACCGGGACAGACGGTACAGGTCGGCCCCTTTGCCATAGCCTTTTACGGAGGTCAGCACGCCACAATCAGACCATCGATGCCCGCCGATCAGAACATCGGCCTCTTGGTAAATAGCGCTTTCTACTACCCTGGGGATTCATTTACGACGCCAAATGTACCGGTCCGTATGTTGGCTTTGCCTGTGAGTGCGCCGTGGCTCAAGTTTAGCGAGGCGGCTGACTTTTTGACTGCCGTACAACCGCAAGCCTGTTTTCCAACGCATAATGCCATTCTTTCCGAGGTTGGCGAAGGCTTAATTGACCGTTTGGTTGGCGGCGTATGCCAAGAAGTAGGCACCACATATCACTCGCTTAAACCAGGTGAATCTATCGAAATCTAGGAAATGTAAGTGCCAATTGGCTCGCCCTGAATTGCTCGCAGGGCGTTGCTGTCTTTGAAGGCGTTTAGAACAATCACCGGCATGTGCTGTTCCATGGCCAGGCCCAGCGCCGCTTTGTCCATTACTTTAATGGCGCCTGATTCTAACGCATGCTGATAATCGAGCTTGTCGAACTTTACGGCGTCAGGGAATTTAACCGGGTCTTTATCGTACACGCCATCCACTTTGGTGGCTTTCATAACAACATCGCAGCATAGTTCCAAGCCCAGATTTACCGCCGATGTATCGGTAGTAAAGTAAGGTCGGCCCGTACCACCTGCGATAATAATGACGCGGCCACGCTCCAGGTGCTTTTCGGCCAGTCGAAAACTGTATGACTCGGCAACTTGCGTGACAAACACATTACTCATGCAGCGCGTGGGCAGGCCTTCACTCTCAAAGATGTCGGTCAGTGCCATGGCATTCAGCAGGGTAGACAGCATGCCCATTTGGTCGGCAGTAACGCGCTTAATGCCGTTGCCGGCGGTCTCGGCACCGCGCACCAAATTGCCCCCACCTATAACTAAAGCCAGCTCACAGCCGGCTTCGACAATTTTTTTACATTCCGCGGCAAGCGATCGCGCCACCGCCGGATCAATGCCAAATTCATGTTTACCAGAAAGTTGTTCGCCCGAAAATTTGAGTAAGACGCGTTTATACATTGCCCTAAAAGTAGCAGAGCATGCCGCTTAGCGCAAGCACCTTTTTATGTATGTCAGGCGTATTTCTTATTTTGTTTGCAAAAACATAAGCAACATGTGTTATCGTAGATTAATTATGGCAGAATTATACACAGCACAAGAGATTGAACAGGCAAATTTACCCGGCTTTGGCGAGCCAGCCAGCCTTGACGAAAGCCTTGCACATGATACCGACTGGCAAACGGTTCTATCCTTAACTATCGTAACCGAAACAGAGGACGGTCTACAGGTGCTTGACGGCATACGAAAGGCTGATTCCAACCCTACCCACCCAAATGTGGTCAGTACACCAACAGGGCGCCTACCCAGATCAATCGCATCCGCTATTTTTGACGCCAAAGCAGACGCTCGACCACACCTAGAAAACTGGAGCATTAGCACGCTTGATCCACAAAAGCCAAGCATTGCAGAACGACTTTCAGCAAACATCGAAGTCGTGCCCAACAGAGAGCAGCCGCTAGCCTACGTTGTTGGGGCTCTAATGGCAGGCAAGCTAGGTTGCGCCCAATCGCTTGAGCTAGCAAGCAGTGACAGGCCGCTTGCTCACGCATCACTTGCCACCATCCTTGGCGGTTTCAGTTACGCCGCCGACCGGGAGCTTCCAAGTGGCGAAAGCGTGCCCGTCTATGAGCCATTACTCATGCTTGGAACAGTAGTATCGGTAGAAAGCCAGGACGTTATTCAAACATCAGAATCGTACCGAAGCTTAAGCTGGGTGCCTCTTGATGCCTACTTAGATGGCGTACGAGAACGCAAGGCAAACGAGCTCATCCCCGACATTTCTGTTGAGGATGAAGTAAGCGTTTGTGTCCGTGGTTTATGTTTGTCTACGTCAGCAGCCAATCTTGATGATGCCGTCTTTTTAAGCCAACACGTCCGACTTTAGATAGTCGATTCAGCACCCGAAAGGGCGAGCAGTACCGCGTCGTGGCATGCGCTTGAGCGCGTTACTGCTCCTTTTGATAACAATCCAAGAACACCACCTTTTTTGCCGTTGTCTTCAAGACTAGTAATTTGGTGCACTGCGTCATTGAGCTCGGCACCGTTGTGCACTTGAGCCATGATTTTTTCAGGTACGGTTACCCGTGCACTCGCGCCAGCGCTCGTAACTCCAGTGCTTTTGGCTACAGCGGCAATATTGCCAACCACCCAGTGTTCGCCAATTTGTTGCAATCCGCCCTCAATACCAACACCATAATCAGCACCATTCACCATCTGAAGTGCGTTTGTTGCTCTGTTCTGAGCACCTTGAAACGTTTCTTCATCGCTCATGGGCTGATCGCTAATACCGGACTCTGCTTTGACAGGGACAAATTCAATCTCGGTGGCAGGGAAGAACTGCCTAAAGGCGTTCTCGACTGCTGTTAGTTTGCTAGGGTTAGTGGTTCCAATTGCTACTCGCATTTTTTCATCTTACCATATGCTCGCATTTAATGCGTTTGCACGCTACTATCAATATATGATTACGATTTACTCATGGAACGTAAACGGCATCCGCGCCGTGGTACGTAAAGAATTATTTGTGCCGTTTATTACCAAAGAAAACCCCGACATTTTGTGTTTGCAAGAGACCAAAGCCAAGCAAGGGCAGGCTGAAATCGAGATGAAAGGGTACGAAGAATACTGGAACTCAGCCGACAAGGCTGGCTACAGCGGCACCGCAATTTTTACCAAAATTAAGCCAATCGCTGTTATAAACGGGTTGCCCGAAGATATCCGCAAAAAGTACGATATGACAGACGATTCGTACGGCGACCCGAACACCGAAGGCCGCGTCACCACCGCCGAATTCGATAAGTTTTATGTGGTCACCGTGTATACACCCAACGCCAAAGACGACCTCAGCCGCCTGCCGCTGCGTGAAAAACACTGGGATCCAGCCTTCTTGGAATACTGCCAACAGCTGGAAAAATCCAAGCCCGTCGTGTTCTGTGGCGACCTCAACGTAGCACACACCGAAGATGATCTGGCCAACCCCAAGCCAAATCGCGGCAAAAAAGGTTTTACCGACCAAGAACGCCAAGGCTTCCAAAACTTCTTGGACCACGGTTTTGTGGACACGTTGCGCATGTTTAAAAAGGGTAACGGCTACTACAGTTGGTGGAGTCACTTTGCCAAATCACGCGAACGCAACGTTGGCTGGCGCATTGACTACTTTTTGGTCAGCAACAGTCTACGTAAACATGTCAAAAAAGCCGAAATTCATGCCGATGTTATGGGCTCTGACCACTGTCCAGTCAGCGTTACCCTCGATATCTAGCAAGACCGCTCGCACTGTGTTATAGTTGCCGCCAAAGGAGAGGGTTATGGCGTACCAACAGAGTGACAAAACATTTGCCGAGATCGGCGATACAATAAGTACATACTTACTGGAACGGGATTGGTTAGACAATCCGTCGCGGAGCATTGCAATGTCAATTGCGTTAGAGGCTGCGGAGCTCATGGAGCACTATCAGTGGTCGGACAAGCCGGTGGGCAGTCGCGACGAGCTGGCCGCGGAGCTCGCTGATGTGCTTATTTACGCCTTTCAATTTGCACAGTCTAATCAGATAGACATTGCCGACGCTATTCTCAAGAAGCTCGAAAAGACCAAGAAAAAGTACCCGGCCGAAGCATTCAAAAACAAGAACGCGGCCGAGATGCATGAGGCTTGGATGAACGCCAAAACCAATCACAAAAAAGAGGAGACGTTGTAGTGGCCGACTGTACGCTGTTATTTTTGCGTCAAGATGATCAGATTTTGCTGGCTATGAAAAAACGAGGCTTTGGCGAAGGTCGCTGGAACGGCGTGGGCGGCAAAGTTGATGCTGGCGAAACCATCGAACAAGCCATGATCCGTGAAACGCAAGAAGAAATCAGCGTTACGCCCGTGGAATATGAACAGGTAGCGTATCTGGACTTTACTATTGATGCCGACACTAAGCCGTGGCAGCAAGAAGTGCATGTGTATATGTGCACCAAGTGGAAAGGCGATCCCACCGAGTCCGAAGAAATGGCGCCTCGGTGGTACAACTTGGCCAGCATTCCCTACGATGACATGTGGCAGGACGACGAAATTTGGCTGCCACAGGTGCTAAAAGGCAAAAAGTTGCGCGGTGCGTTCAGTTTTGACCATACCGATCGCATGCAGCATGCCGAATTCGACATTGTTACAGAGCTCTAGTCTTGCTTGCTCCGACTTTTCAAAAGCGCACTCTACGGGGCGCCCTTTAGGCTCGCCCGTGGCGTTCGGCTGGCCTGCGGCCACAGGCTTTTGATAAAGCTCGGAACTACACCGACTGCAGCGTGTACAATATAAGCATGCAGCGCGATTACTGGCTCAAGCAAACACCCGACAACCCACTTTTTACGAAGTTAGATTGGAGTCGGCCCGAAAATCGCGCCTACGCCGGCAAATTACTGATCGTGGGCGGTAGCGCGCACGGCTTTGCCGCACCCGCCGAGGCCTATGCCGAAGCTCAGCGCGCCGGGATTGGCACCGCTCGTGCCGTGCTACCCGATGCTATTCAAAAACTAGTGGGCATTATTATTGACCAGACACAATTCGTGCCCAGCACGCCCAGTGGCAGCTTTGCGCACAAAGCATTGGCTGAGCTGCTCAGCGAGAGCCTGTGGGCCGATGGCGTTTTGGTGGCCGGCGACCTAGGCCGCAACTCAGAAACCGCTATTTTACTAGAGAAATTTTTACAAAAAACCACCTTGGCCGCCACGCTCACCAAAGACGCCGTAGATTACTGCGTGTCGGCTCCGCACAGTGTGCTTGCGCGCGAAAATACCTGCTTGGTGCTGAGCTTGTCGCAGCTGCAACGCCTTGGCACCGCAGCCCAGTTTGCGCAGCCCATTGCATTTAGCATGGACATGCTGCGATTGGTGGATTGGCTGCACGAATTCACGCTACAACACGCACCTCACCTGATCGTAAAGCATCTGGACAATATTTTTGTGGCCGCCAACGGGCAGGTGAGCACCACCAAACTAACCGGTCCCGAAACCAAGTGGCGCATCTGGCGACTGCGCGCCGCTGCACACACCAGCGTCTGGTGGCTGCAAAACCCCAGCAAGCCGCTAGAAGCCATGACCGCCGCGATCCGCACGATCAACTAGGGAAGTACAAATGAAAACAACCAACGGCGAGGTTGGTTGTTTTCATTTGGTGGGCGAGGAGGGAATCGAACCCTCACGAACTTGCGTTCACAGGATTTTGAGTCCAGCGCGTCTACCAATTCCGCCACCCGCCCAGGTGGTCCACACAATCAAATGATCGTAAATGGTAGGTTGAACAGGGTTATTGTACTATACTTATAGAGATAATGCGAGCATAATCGTAAATATTTGTATGAATCCGTTATTTGCAGCCGACGATGATAAACACAAGAAACCCAAGAAACAGGACGGGGGTTACGTCTTGCCGAATCGTCATGGCCGCAAAATCCAACCGTTGCATACCGATCTACAGCCAGAACGCGCCGAGCCACACCACGCACATCACCAGGTGCATCACAAAAGTCAGACAGAGCACACCACCACCCAGCACGAGCATCAGCCCAAGGTAAATCCCGCCGTAGCACTGATTCGCAACAAGTTAGAGACCATGTACGCGGCCGAGCCAAGCAGTCAGGCTGAGGCCGAAATCAGCACAGTGCAGCCGGCTCCACAACGTAGCAAGCACCAGCAATTTATGTACGAGCTGAGCCGATCAGGCAAGTCGCTCGCGCAGATTCAAACCGAATGGCACAACTACTACGTGGCTTTGCCAGACACCGAAAAACACCAGGTATGGCAAGAATTTTACGCCAATAACGGCAAAAACGTGGCCGCTTTTGGGCAGCCCGTGGCGCAACCTCAGCAGCCTACAGCTCCAGCTCAGCCCGTAGCGCCCGCCACGCCAGCTCCAGCTGCTCCGGGCGAAAAGGCAGTTCCGGTAAATCCAATTTCCTCCATGATTAAACTGAACGAGGCCGAGGAAGCGCCTGCAACTCAGCCTGCTTTCGGCCGTGCACCCAAGGGCAAGTCCGCCAAAGCATTGCACAAAAAAATCGTGCACAAGATTGCCCAAGCCTCAGCGTCACAGACCAAGGCCGTGCAGCACGCCAAGTCAGTGCTCTTTGGCATTGGTAGCGGCCTGTTGGTGTTGCTGATTGTCTTGTTTGGTCTATTCAACGAAATGGTCATCGCGCCCTTTATCCAGCCCAGCAGCGCAGCCAGCTCTACGCCAATTATCCTCAGTTCAGACAGCGTTGCGCCTACTTCCACGCCAGAAGTTATTATTCCCAAAATTAACGTGGAGATTCCGGTTGACTACAGTCTGACCACTAACGCCGAAGACGCCATTCAAAGTTCGCTCGAGAACGGCACCGTGCATTACCCCAACACCGTTAAACCAGGGGAGCAGGGCAACACCGCCATTTTTGGACACTCCAGTAACAACATTTTTAACCCGGGTAAGTATAAGTTCGCCTTTGTTTTGTTGCACCAATTGGTACCCGGCGACCTCTTTTACCTCACCTACAACGGCAAGGTTTACACCTACAAAGTCTACGCAAAACAGATTGTAAAACCATCGCAAGTGGAAGTACTCAACAATGTTGCCGACAAAACGGCCACCGCTACGCTGATCACCTGTGATCCGCCCGGCACATCGCTGAACCGTTTAGTTGTTTGGGGCGAGCAAGTCAGCCCTGATCCAAGTGGCGCCACGGCTCCTGTGACCGCGCCAACCACAAACACCCCAACCGAAATCAACGGCAACGGCCCATCTATGTGGAAGCGCTTCACCAACTGGGTGACCGGCAACTCTGACAATAATTAAAGGGAAGTACTGCAGCAACTAACCTTCGAAGGGCCTGTGGCGAAGCCAGCCGAACGCCACGGGAGAGCCTAGAAAGGCTCCCCGTAGAGTGCGCCCTAAGGAGTTAGTTACTGCAGTTACTTACTGGATTACAAGTCGGCGGTGGTGCGCAGTGGAATTTGCTGCAAGGTAGATTGGCCGGCAGGCGTAGTGGGGCTCAGCGTGTACATGTAGGCGTAGTTACTACTCAAGAAAGGCAGGAAGCTGGCGTTAGCACTCAACAGCGTACGCTTGTTGGCATCATCAAAGTCAAATACCGTAACTTTGCCATTGCTGACGAGCATAATGCGAGCTTCGTCCATCCAAGTGGCATGCGCTTGCGGGGCGTCAACGGGAGCATCAAGCGTGTAGGCATAGCTTTTGTCATTCTCGGCGTCATACACCGCAAAGCGGTTGCCGTGCTCAGCCATAATAAAGCGGTCGCTAGTAGAGAAGGCGGCATAATCCACACCTGGCACTTTCAAAATTCGCACTGGCACCGTGACATTTTGTTCTTTTAGCATGTCGAGCGGGTTTTTGTATACATAAACCTTGCCCTCGGCAGCGTTGCCAGCAGCCACATACCAATCACCGCTGTACTTGGTAAAGTTCAGCGTGTACGTAGTGTTGGCGGGCAAAGAGCGAATGGTGTATTTCTTGGCGTCTTGCTGCCAGATTACAGATACCTTGGTGGCATCTTTTTCGTCGGGAGCAATGTAGGTTATTAGGTCTGAACCATATGACTTAAACGCCAAGACGTTGGTTAGAAAGGCTTGTGGTGTGGGGGTTTTTAGGTCGGCGGTGGTAACTGTGCGAGCCGTAGCGTCATACAGGTAATAGCGATCGTAATCTTGGTCCCGCAATTCGATACGAGTAGGGTTTACGCCTAACGTGGCTGTGAGGTTGACCGACTTTGTAGCGTCCTGACGATCCAGCAGCACATATTCATAAGTTGGTTGGCCATCTTTTTTGAAGCTGTGCTTGAGCAGCACGTGGCGGTTGTCGGTTGACCACTGCTCCAGAGCCCATGTCTGACCAGTAGTGTCCGCGGGAGTAGTAAATGCAGCCGCAGGCAAGGTGACCGTTTGCATATTCTTGGCCAATGCTTTTGGATCCTTGAGGTCGTACACGTCAAACGTGCCACTTGTTACCGCGGTGTGCAACACCAGCCAACGGCGATCAGGGCTTTGCGTAGCCAACTGCACGCCGCTGTACTGTTTAACGTCGGTAGCAGTAAGTGACGAAGGAAAGAGGAACGGATAGTCAAAGCGCTCCACACTGCCGCCCTCAACCGTAATGGCTCGGCGCCAGTCAGAGTAGCCCGTGCGCTTTAGTTGCATGGTGTACTGGCCAGATGACAACAGCAGGCGAGTGTTGGTCTGGTTGTCTTCTTTTTTGCCATTAACATAAATGTCCGCACCTGCTGGCGATGACGACACAAATACTAATCCGTTCTGAATAACTTTACCGTTGCCGTTCAAGCCAAACCCGTAGGCTTGGTATAGCAAAATAATCGCTGCCAACAATAAGGCGATGGCGATCAGCACGTATCCAACAATGATTCGAACAGCGTGCGCTTTCTGTTTTTTGGGATCTAGGAAATCCATATGCTGTACCTATTATATAACGCTCTGCGGATTTGGCTAGAGGCTTTTCGGACAGTATTTCTGGGTTGCAAGATGTAAGCGAGAGCGGTACTATAACAGTACACGTAAAAAAGACACAAAAGGGTAGCAACGCGTGGGCAATACTATAGATATAAACGGCAAGCGTTATGATGCACGAACTGGTGCATTGCTTGGTGACAGTCCAGTTGGTTCAATCGTAGCCGCGCGTCGACATGCAACGCACCAAGGCCGCGTTATTGATGGTTTTGTAAAGAAAAAGCCCGCACACGCCGCCGCCAAAACCGCAGCTCCTACGGTAAAATCTGGCACGTTGGTAGTCCCCAACAGCAAGGCAGTGATCCCCAAGGGTGCTGCGCCCAAAATGATGGAACCAGTCAAAAAGAAGCCTAACGTTAAGCGCACACCTGCCAAAACTACTGCAGTTCGCCAACCCGAAAAAGCCAAAACACTGATGCGCTCAGTAGTGCACAAACCCGAAGTGGCTATGAAAAAAGCCATCAAAACGCAAAAGCCAAGCGAACTTGCTGCCGCTCCTGTGTCCGAACTAACGCCACAACTCAAAAAAGCCGCCCATATTGTAGACGATAAACGTTTAAGTCGCGCCCGACAGACTGGTCGCAGCACGTACGTACGCCGATTTAGCACCTTGCAACAAAATTATCCTGTTTCACATGCCCGCGCAGCAACTGCATCAGTAGCGGTAGCGGCACGCCCCGCACAGATGCAAGCTGCTCCCGTTGCTGCACAGTCTCAAAAATCAGAGAATTCCAAAGCCGCAGATCTGTTTGAAGCAGCTATCGCCAATGCAAGCAGTCACGAACAGCCCAAAGTTAAAGCCAAGCGCACTGGTCGCCAAAAGTTCGTCGGCATCACTGCCGGCGTTGCCGCATTTTTGGTACTGAGCGGCTTTATCGCCTACACCAACATGTCCAACATAGAAGTTAAGCTAGCGTCAGTACGAGTTGGATTCAGCGTGCAACTCCCCAACTACGCCCCAACCGGCTACGCCTTAACTGGCGGCGTACAAGCTAAGAGCAGCGTGGCGACCGCTACGTACCGTTCTGGCGACAGTAGTTACACCTTGCGCCAGCAAACTTCCGACTGGGACAGCCAAACTCTGTACGACAATGTCGTTGCTATTTCGAGCAAGCAACACGAAAAGCTCAGCGCCAGCGGCCAGACTATTTACATCTACGGTGACAATGCTGCCTGGGTGAACGGCGGTGTCTTATACAGCCTGAAAACCGATGGTAACATCAGCAGCAAAGAAATTCTGTCTATCGCCAGTAGCATCTAGCACTAGCAGGCGTTTTCTTTTATAATTACTTCTTATGAAACCTATCCGAACACGTTTTGCGCCAAGTCCCACTGGCTTTTTGCATGTGGGCAACGTTCGCGCAGCTCTTTTTCCATGGCTGGTAGCGCGCCACAATAACGGCACATTTGTGTTACGTATCGAGGACACCGACCGCGCCCGTGAAGTAGAAGGCGCCATTGACGTCATGAAAGAAACGCTGAACTGGATGGGCATGACGTGGGACGAAGGCCCCGACGTGGGCGGTCCGTACGGTCCGTACTTGCAAACAGAGCGCACCGAAATTTATAAAGCGTGGGCGCAAAAATTGATCGACAAAGGCCTGGCCTACGCCGACCCTTACACTCCCGAGGAAGTGCAGGCATTTCGCGACCAAGCCAAGGCAGAGAAGCGAGCATTCTTGTATCGCGACCACCGGCCCCAAAATCCACCAGCATGGGACGGTTCACAACCGCTACGCTTTAAAATTCCCGAAATTAAATCCTACCACTGGCATGACGAGATTATGGGCGACTTATCAGCCGGACCCGAGGCGCTGGATGACTTTATTATCATCAAGTCTGACGGTTTGCCGACATATAACTTTGCTCATGTGGTCGACGACTACGAGATGGGCATCACGCACGTCATTCGCGGCCTGGAGTACATTGCCTCACAGCCAAAATATCTAGCATTATATGAGGCACTAGAAATTCCTGTGCCGGTTTTAGCGCATGCGCCGCATATTATGGCTGCCGACGGCAAAAAGAAGCTCGGCAAGCGCGATGGGGCAAAATCTATTTTGGACTACAAAGCACAGGGCTTTTTGCCAGAAGCAATGTTAAACTTTTTGGCTTCGCTCGGTTGGAACGACGGAACCGAACAGGAAATTTTTAGCCGGCAAGAGCTGATCGACAAATTTAGCTTGGACCGCGTACAACGCAGTGGCGCGCGCTTTGACGAACAACGGTTGCTCTGGATGAACGGCCACTACATTCGCGAACTTTCAGTAGACGAGCTGTTTGAACGCAGTCGCGAATTCTGGCCAAAGAACACCACGAGCGCCACCGATGATTATAAAAAGCAGGTGCTTGGTCTGATCCAGGAGCGCTTGAAGTTCCTGGCCGAGATTCCTGAACTGACAGCATTTTTCTTTACCGATCTGCCCGTAAACATGGATCTGATTGACGGCAACAAACAGCTTAAAAAGTTTGACCATGCCGATCTAAAGAGCCTACTGGAGCAAGCAAGGGAACAGATTGCAGCCAGCGATTTCACAGTCCAAGACCTTACTGACCGCCTGAACGGTCTACTTGAAACAACTGGCCAAAAACCCGGCATACTGTTCAGTCTGATCCGAATTGCCACCACCCAAGCACCAGCAAGCCCCGGGCTCGCCGACACCATGCACGTGTTAGGTCGCGAAACAATCTTGCGCCGTATTGATCAGACGCTTGCAGCGCTATAGGCATACACTCGTGCTATTATAATCTGGTCCAAACAGAGACACCGACACTCGTGGAGGAATCATGGTGGAGCGCTGGGACGACCTGTTCGCCAACCGGGAATTGGGACTTTCGCTTCTTGAGGTCAATATGGTCACGGGCGAGTTCGTTGCCACCCCAATTGACCTGACGATGCAACGCGACAATCACGCTGTATCGTACCTGGCCGTTGAGGCATTGGAGGCGTTCTTCGCCCACTTTGGACTCGAAGTTCGTGACCTCGTTGACAAGCGAATTGCACGCCACGAGCCGCTCCGCGACCTCATCGAAATCAGGGGAAATCTTGTGACCATCGACACGGTCATGAGCCTAAGTGAGGCACTAACCGAAGACGTCGTCAGCAAACTGCGTAGCGTCACGCTCGCCGGGCTGAAAAGGCGCGCAGAGGCCACTGTGGAGCCTGTGTACTACCACGGCCTGTATGTAAACAGCGTGGTCACAATTAAGCCCTACGAGGACACTGAGCCGTTCGCCCCACACCGCTTTGCTCTCCGCAATCCATTCTTCAAGGGAACGGACTGCCGTGGCATTCGTCCCGAAGACGAAGCCGAGTTGGCGGCATGGGAACAGGATGCAGTCCTGGTAAAGGTAACCCAGCTGCCACGGGTAGATATTTCCACGAGTTAGTCGGTATGTTGGCTGCGCTACCGTGTCTTCACAGACCTTCCATAGGGAAGAGCGCAGTCAGCACATCACATTGCTTTTTCTTATAATTATGATATTATTTTCAGGTCTCACCGAAGAGGCTTGGCTTTTAGCCATACACCGAAGGGAAGTGCAAGATGGGAACTCCCATCAATGTCAGCGAGGACGAGCGCAGCTTGTACGTACGAGCGCACCGGCCATCGGCTTCATTCCGGGCAACGGCAGAACACGACGCCTACATCGACCTATACCGGCCGGCGTGCTGCTTCAACCACACCGACCAGGCGGCCATCGCCGAGCTCACCCGCCAGGCGGAGCACTGGGGATTCACCGTCGACGAGGAAGTCGAGCGCACCATCCACGACTCCGGCATGGGCCCGTGCGTCAAGTTCGTCCTCTGCCTGACCGACAACCAGCCCGACAACACCACGGCCTTCTCTGAGCGAGTCAGCCAGTACGTACTGCAGCAGATCGCCCAGGTCAGCATGGTGGCTGCCGGTGGCGCCTCCATCGAGGAGCTCACCCTGGAAGGCAAGCACATCGCCACAGAGGTCACGCTCGCGATCACCGAAGGCGAGGTCGATGACCCGGACTTCAGCGCTCTGCGCAACAGCGACGACCTGGAGGTCACCAAGGAACCGAACGGCACCTACACCTTCATGGTGCGGGTGACGCCGGACGTGCACGACTCCATCTACGACCCGGTACAGACCGCCGGCTACGTCGCCAAGTGGATGGGCCTGTTCCTGATCGATCCGATCCCCGAGCCGGTCCGCACGCCGCTCCACCGTGAGCCCGAGGTGATCGAGGCCAAGGTCTAGCACCACCCCTTCGGTAAGCCCAAGGCTGTACTCGTCGCCCTCACGGTGACACCACCAGTACAGCCTTGGCACGAACAGCATAATGTACCACCCGCGTAGGGTGGTTTTCTTTTGGCCTTTCAGCTAAGCGTAAGCGCTGCTACAATACTACATATGAATGACGATCAGCAAACGTCCCAAAACAAAGATGTGCACCAAAAACCTCCAGCAAGCTCTCCTATTAGTAAGTGGGAACACGGCGCCGGGTCGGCCGTGGTGAGCCATCACCGCAAGCACAAATGGTGGCCGCCCCGTATGCCGCACACCAAAAAACAGTGGATCATCACTATTATCGTACTGGTATTGCTGTTGGGCGGTGGTGGAGTTGTAGCTTACAAGGTACTACACAAGGACAAGCCCAAAACAACTACCAAGCAGGTTAAAAAGCCAGCCCCCAAGCCCGCACCACAGGTTATTACATCCACCCTTACCGGTTTACCCATTAGCGATAGCACCATAAATGACCGCCCCGTTACAGCAGTCATGATCGAGAACAGCCCGTCCGCCCGGCCACAATCAAGCCTTGACCAGGCCGGTGTGGTGTTTGAGGCCGTAGCCGAAGGCGGTATTACCCGATTTGTAGCCCTCTTCCAGGATACGGCGCCCGATTACATTGGCCCGGTGCGATCGGTACGGCCATATTATCTGCAATGGCTGATGGGCTTTGATGCCGCCGTAGCTCATGTTGGCGGTAGCCCTCAGGCGCTACAAGATATCAAAAATTGGGGCGTTAAAGACCTGGACCAATTCTATAATGGAGGTACATACCGCCGTATATCCAGCCGCGCCGCGCCGCACAACGTATACACCAGCATGGCAAACCTGAACGCACTGGAAGCCAAAAAAGGGTTTGGCAAGCCAAACTACACCGGATTTGCGCGCAAAGCAGCAACACCAAGCGCTGCGCCAAACGCCAGCAGCATCGACTTTACCATTTCCAGCGCTTTGTACAATGTTCACTATGATTACGACAAAACCACCAACGCCTACAAGCGCTTCGAGGGCGGGGCAGCACACATGTCGGTTAACGGCGCAGGTGTTCAAACGCAAAACACACCAAAAGTAGTAATTGGGTTGGTCATGCCTAAAGGTATTGAGGCCGACGACTTGCACACCAGCTATCAAACACTGGGCACCGGCCAGGCTTACATCTTTCAGGATGGCACCGTAACAGTGGGCACGTGGCACAAAGCCGACGCCAGCACTAACTTTACCTTTACGGATCAAGCTGGAGCACCAGTAAAACTTAACGCGGGGCAGACTTGGCTCACCGCCCTTGGCTCGGCAAGCTCAATTCTGTACAAATAACAATGGATCACCTGCAAAAATACCTTACTCAAGTCCGCACTCATTTATTTGTCATTTTGTTGGCGAACAACGCTTTTCTTATTGGAGCCTGGTGGTGGACACATACCTACGGCAATTTGCCCGATGTTAGCACCTTGTGGCTGCTGATTGCCTGTGCGGCGATTCTTACCCTAGGATTCGCAACGCTCAGCGCCAGCTATTTGTCGTCGCCAATGAAAGCTGTCTGGCGAGCTATTTTGTACATAGCGCCGGATACGGCAGAATCGCCCAAGCCCAACATCAACCACGTACAGTTAGGTCATGATCTGGTAGCCAGCATGGTCACCCATATTTACCAACTGGCCAGCGTAGTAAGCGACGTAGAAGCCACTGCCACCAAAGAACGCACCGATGCGAGCCACGATTTTGTAGCCGCCAGTCTGCCATTACCGCTCGCCATCCTTAATAAAAATGACGAAATTGTATTCGTAAACCAAGCCATGGCCACCTATATAGAGCAGGACCGCCAGGAACTAACCGGCAAGAGTATCTACTCTGTAGCTGACCTGAGCTTTACCAATGATCGCACCTTTGATGTTTGGCTACAGGACGCCAAGGCAAACAAAGCAGTAGCCACGCAAACATGGGAGCGCGTACGGCTTAACTTACCAGATCGGGAAGTCTCGGCGCAGCCTCAACTGGATTTAGCGGCTTACTACAACAAAAATAATCCGCAGGGCTACGAAACAATGATTATCTTCTTTGATCACACGCATCAGTACGCCCAAGACGACCAAGCCATGAGTTTTGTAGCACTGGCAGTTCACGAGCTGCGCACACCACTCACGCTGCTACGCGGATATATTGAGGCCTTCCAGGAAGATTTGGCTGGCAAAGTTGACCCTGAGCTAGAAGGCTTTATGAAGAAAATGTCTGTTGCGGCAGGGCAGTTGTCGTCATTTGTGAACACTATTTTGAATGTCTCTCGTATTGAGAGTAATCAGCTTGAGCTGCAGCTACATAAAGAAAGCTGGAATGACATTGTGCAAAGTTCGGTTGACACCATGGCGGCGCGAGCCGAGATTCGCGGCATCCACCTGGAGTTTATGGGCGACAGTAATCTGCCTGATGTGGGCGTGGACAGAGTAGCCATTACCGAAGTCGTGAACAACCTTATCGACAATGCCATTAAGTACAGCGGCACCAGCGATAAAATTGTAATTCGCACCCACACTAACAACGAAGGTCAGGTGGAGACCACTGTTCAGGACTTTGGTGTAGGCATTCCCGAGAGCGGCGTGCCCCATTTGTTTGAAAAATTCTATCGCAACCACCGCAACCGGGCACAGATTGGCGGCACCGGTCTAGGCTTATACCTGGCAAAAGTAATCGTCGGCGCCCACGGCGGCCACATTTGGGTACGCTCACACGAAGGCCAGGGCACTACCTTTGGTTTTACCGTTCAACCATATAGAACAGTTGCCGAGACACAAAAAACCAGCGATAATGAAGCCGAAAGCATTGTTCGCAGCGCTCACGGCTGGATCAAAAACCATTCAATGTATCGGAGATAAATCATGGACCCCCACACCGTAAATGCAGATCATCCTATTGGTAAAAAAATTCTATGTATCGAAGACGAGCACTTTATTAGCGAGCTGTATGTTCGTGCACTGACACGTGCTGGCTACGATGTTACGGTGGAAATTGACGGTCAGAAGGGCTTGGATTTAGCATTAACTGATCAATATGATATTATTTTGCTCGATTTAATGATCCCAACCATCACCGGCATCGAAGTGCTGCGCCACTTGCGCGGCGCCGGTGCACCGCAGTTGAAGGCCAAAATTATCATTACGACCAACCTGGAGCAACGTGATGATATTCGCGCCGATATCGAAAAGCAAGCCGACGGCTACATTGTAAAAGCCGAAATTACACCTCACGAACTAGTAGAGTTTTTGGATACGCTCAAGTTATAAAAACGCGTATACTATAACCATGCAAGAAGAGCAGGTGCCTCATGGCGTGTCGGTACACGCTGGTTTTCCAAACCCTGCGGCCGATCGGTCGCTGGATAATTTAGACCTGCATCAATTACTGGTACCGCGACCAGCTAGTACGTTTTTGTTTCGCATTGCCGGCAACGACTGGCAAGACCTGGGTATTTTTGAGGGTGATGTCGCGGTTATCGACCGAGCGCTAACTGCTCGCAACGGGGATATTGTGGTCTGGTGGAACGAATCAGTGGGCGAATTTGCACTGTCACATTTTAAACGCGTGCCAGCCGAAGCTAGCATGTGGGGCGTGGTAACAGCGGTAATTCACCAGCTACGTTCCTAATAGTGCAAGTTGAGTAAGGAGTGCGCGGCCAGGGCCATAAAAGAACGACCATGTGGTCGCCTGCGCACTCCTTGGTGTATCAGCTCCTTCAGTTGGTTTGGGTACGTGGCGGCGGGCACGGGGCAGCGATCAGCTGAAGAGCTGCGCGATGTAGGACGGCAGGCTGAAGTGATACAGCCAGCCCAGCCAGTTACCGACCATCGCCAGCATCAGCACCAGTGACAGCAGGACGCTGAAGCGCGAGCCTTCTTTCCAGAAGGTCACCACAGAGGGGGCGATCAGGATCACCGTCAGGCCGGCGAGCGCCGTGATGTACATGCCGGCACGGTTCATGTCGTCCACCGCTCCGCTGAACGGAAAGATCACGGACAGCACGATCATCGCGATCCACAGCCCCAGGCCGAGCATGAAGAGCATGATCGAGAGCTCGGCGTGGATCATCTGGAACAGGGACATGCGCTGGCGGGGCTTGCGCCGACTGGGGCGCACAGCCACCAGCTCAGTGCTCGGTGTTGCGTGGGGGTCTACTACCACCGGGTCGCCAACGGGCGCCATTTCCGGCAAAGTGGCATCAGATGCCATAGTTCCAAACCTCCGGAGGAGTGTTGTGCCTCGGTTGAGACTTGTATACTATACAATGACACGTTCAGTATCGCCACACTATTATGAAACCAATTTTTGCCCTTATTGACTGCAACAACTTCTTTGTGAGTTGCGAACGGCTTTTTCGCCCAGAACTGGAAGGCCGACCTACCGTGGTGCTCTCTAGTAATGACGGGTGTGTTGTGGCGCGTAGTAACGAGGCCAAGCAAGTCGGCGTGCCCATGGGTGCACCCGCATTTAAATATCGCTACCTGTTCCGGCAGCATAATATCCAGCAGTTTTCGGCTAATTTTGAGCTGTACGGCAACATTAGCAAACGGATTACCGAAATTCTGCGCCAAGTCACACCGCGCATCGAAGTATATTCGGTGGACGAATCATTTTTGGACCTCAGTGAACTGCACATATCAGACTATGCAGCGTGGGGAACGGCGGTGCGGGAGCGTATCTGGAAAGAAATTGGCGTGCCCGTGTCTATAGGCATTGCGCCCAGCAAAACACTGGCCAAACTGGGCACCGAGCTAGCCAAAAAACATCCGGAGCATCACGGTGTCTTTAGTTTTGTAGGGCTGCCCTCCCAAAAATGGGACGAAGCACTTCACCAAACACCAATCAAAGATATCTGGGGCATTGGCAGGCAATTAGCGCCCAAAATGAGGGCCGAGGGCTTTAGTACTGCGCTGCATATTGCGCAGATGCGGCCGCAATATGCCCAACAACTTATGGGCGTGCGTGGCAGGCAGTTGGTTAACGAGCTCAATGGCGAAGCCTGCCATCCGCTGGAACAACAAGGCAAAGTAGCTCAAAGCATTTTGCGATCGCGCACCTTCGGTGAAGACACCAATCAGGCGTACGTGCTCGAGGCGGCCATCGCTTCGCTAGGCGCCAGTGCGGCGTGGCAGCTACGACATCACCATTTATTAGCAAAGCGGGTCGGTGTATTTGTAAATACTAACCGCCACAAACCTGGTTACCGCAAGTGGAGCCGCGAAATCACTGTTGATACACCCCTAAACGACACCGGCCAGATCATTCAACTGCTCACCCAAAAACTAACCGAATTTTATAATCCAGCACACAAATATCACCGCTTGGGCGTCTTTTTGTACGATCTAATTCCCGAGGAAGCCCTGCAAACCGACGTGTTTGGCACCACCGACCTTCCGGGGCACACCAAATCTACCGCCCGCATGCAGGCAGTGGACGCCATTAATAAAAAGTATGGCAAAGGCCATGTGTATTACGCCGCCGAAGATCTAAGCAAAACGTGGCGCCCCAAGGGAGGTATTCGCTCACCCCGATACGTATCCCAATGGAGCGAATTACCAGTTGCACGCATTACACCCAACCTTTAAACTAGTACGGATATAACTATAGGAGGGATTGTGTCAGAGAAATATACTTTACCGCGACGTGTTGCAGCGGGCGCGCTCGGATTAGCCGTTTTGACCGGTTGCGGAACAGAAAGTGCCGGCAATGCCCCCGATGATGTCACACCGCCTTCGGTGAGCCACAGTGATGCGCCTGGTACCAGCAAACCAGTGCCCGAGGCTTCGCCTACTGCGCTGCCACGTGATGTTTTATCCGGCAAGGGAAGCGCCCTGGTATGCCGCGGGCTCGTGGTACTGCGGGTTCCCGAAGGTTTCCGAACCGTTGCTAACCCAATTCTTGATCCAGCCACCAAGCAACCACTGTTCACCGAAAATATTTCCAGCACGGGCGTGACGCTCGATACTGAACGCGATAGCGCCCAAGCGCCCAGCTGGTACGATCTGCAAGGAAATCCTAAGACCTTGGCCGAACTATCGTGCAAAGACCAAGTTCTTTACACGCACCGTGTCGACTTACCACAAGAAAATCACGCCACCGTGGTTACAACAAGCGCACAGGAATTTGCAGGCGAGGTACGTCTGGATATTCGCGCTCTGCAGGGAGGTAACGGTTTAGTAGACCACGACTTTGGCATCGAGGGCGAAGTTGCTATGACGCAGCGACTCGAGCAATTACAGCAACTCGCTGACTAACCCTTGTGTGAGCGCCGTCTTCTTCGTACAATAGCTGCGTGAAAGACTCGCTCAAAGACCACCTTGTTAAAGCCGACGCCCAGCATACCTTCCAGGGATATCCGCTTATTTCTGACCAAGTTACCAAAGAAGGCGTGGGTGTAGTGTGGCGCGAGCTAGAACGAATAGTGCAGGCTGGCATACCAGGCGCCGTAGTGGAATTTGGCTGCTACGCTGGTACTACCAGCCTGTTTATTCGCCGACTTCTGGATACGTACGATCAGTCTAGTCAGCGTGCGTTTCATGTATACGACTCATTTGAAGGTCTGCCGCCCAAAACCACCCAGGACCACAATGCCGCAGGCGTGGATTTTGAAGCCGGCAAACTATACGTTAGTAAAGCCGATTTTACCAAGGTGTTCCGGGCGGCAAATCTACAATTACCCGTGATTCACAAAGGGTGGTTCAACCAACTAACCGAGCATGACGTGCCCGATGCAATTGCGTTTGCGTTTTTGGACGGCGACTTTTATCAATCTATTATTGATTCGCTGCGCTTGGTGTGGCCACGCATGGCAGCCGGTGGCACAATTTTGATTGACGATTACAAACGCGAAACGCTGCCCGGCGTAGAGCGGGCCATTACCGACTTCTTTCAGGGCAAATCGATTCGCTCAATTCAGGGCGAACACAACATTGCAATCATCCATCTACATAAAGCGTAACGTATACTAAAGGTATGAAGATCCACATTGTGACTATCGGCGAGCCCAAACTTGCGTACGCCAAAACGGGGTGGGAGGAATATCTGCGCCGTTTACAACGCTACCACCAGGTAAGGGTAACGCATCTAGCAGACAAGTGGGCCAACGATGCTAGCCGGATAATGCAAGCCGTAGGCAATGCCTACAGTGTAGGGCTCGTAATTGAAGGCAAGCAGCTTTCCAGTCCTGATCTGGCAATATTTTTGGAGCAACGCGCACAAGGAGGCAGGGAGGTCTGCTTTATAATTGGCGGTCCCGAGGGATTGCCACCCCAAGTGCGCACGAGCGTGAACCTGGCTTGGAGTTTTTCTGATCTAACATTTCCGCACGATTTAGCCATGGTTGTCTTGGCTGAAGCCCTGTACCGCGCCAGTACTATTGCCGCCGGACACCCGTACCACAAAGCCTAGAAAGTGCTAGTAAAATCATTATTTTTATGTTATAATAGGTAGGTTACCCTTCAGGGAACAATCCACCGTTCATTCACAGCACACCACTCCCAAAAAGGAGACGGACTATGTCCGGAAGCAACCCGTACGACGAGCAGAACACCGGCAACATCTCGCGCTTTCTGCGGGATCTGGAAGAGCTGGACCGCGTCATGGACATCGACCCGTACGTGTCCTACGGCTCGGTCAACGACGAGGACAGCCTCGGCTACCTGATCGGGCTGGCTCGCGCCATGAGCACGACCGACGAACTGCTGGCCATGGCCGAGATCCTCGGTATGACCCCGCTGCAGCTGCTCATGACCCTCGCGGACATGCAGGAGCTGTTCAGCATCATCGCCATGCCGGTCCTGCCGCCCATCGCCCTCATCATCATCGACGACATGGACGCGCACACCGGCGACACCGACTACGGCTCGGTCAACGACGTCACCAACACCGTCACCGACCGCTCACGGGGCATGTTCGACGAGCTGGCCGCACGCCGCACCCAGCGCCGCCGCGCGCAGTTCGACCAGATGGCCACCGGCGAGCTCTTCCGGCACACGCCGCACCCCAACACCGTCTTCAACCCGCTCGACGCCTCCTTCGCCCACGGCATGGTCCGCCGCAGCATGCTGCTCGGCCAGCTCACCGCCCTGGGCAACACCGACCTGGCACCCGACGCCGACCCCGAAGCCACGCACGCCGCCAACTTGGCTCGCGCCTTCGTCCACGGCCGTCGCCGCGCCGATGAGCTGCTCGACCCCTACGTCGAAACCACCCAGGAGCCCGGCTCCACCGACCCCCAGGAGTGATCCATCTGTAACAACTGAACGGTGACGGACGTGAGTCTGTGGTACGTGTTCGCTGTCGCTTCTGCGACCGCATCAACAACACTACTGCAGACTCCGTCCCGAACCACCGAATATCGCACAACCACAACGGTTGTGTTTTTTTGTGTCCATTTCCAACTATCCTTCGGTGAATTTACTTTTGGTCAATTTTATGATATAATCTTGCGCGACTATCCTCTACAGGGACGTCGAACATTCACTCTCAGCACATTCATCTGTAACACCCCGAGACTCGGAGAGAATCGTGACCTTTGCCCAGCTGGCCAACGAGACACTGGCAGACGCCACCGCGTACACTCACGCGGTGATCGTGCCGATCCGCAACGAGGAGGAAAACGTTCCGTATATGCTCAAGGGCACCGCGGATCACCCCCGCCTGACTTCACAGCCCGGACTCCACGACATCGCGCACCAGCTCACCGTCCCGCTCCTGGTCATCTTCGTTGACGACAGCGACCACGAAAAGGGTGCCATCGCCTCCAAGGAAACCACCCGTGACTTCTGCGGCGGTAACTGCGCATACCTGCGCGTGGTGCACATCGTTCGTCCTGCAAACCAGCGGCCTGGCCGACTGTCCGGTGCTGTCAAGCACGGGATCGAAGAGGCACGCGCCATGGCGAAGAGGCATGTAAAGAGCCTGAGGATCATCGTCATGGATGGTGACCTGCAGCACAACCCCGCCTACATCCCGCCTCTGTTCAAGGAGATGGACGCGGTCGACCTCGTGGCAACAACCCGTTACACCAAGGGCGGCAGCAACGAAGGCCTTGCCGACACCTGGCGAGTCTTTGCCTCTCGCGGGTCCACCGGACTGGCCAAGGGGCTGTTCCCGCAGCGCCTGCGCGGCATCAGCGACCCCATGACCGGGTTCTACGGATTCCGAAGCAGTGCGCTCAAGCTGGACCTCCTGCGGCCCAAAGGCTTCAAGATCCTCGTGGAGACGCTGCTCTCTCACCCCGGACTCAGCCGCTCAGAAATCCCGTTCATCTTCGGTGAGCGCGGCGGCGGCGAAAGCAAGGGAAACCTCAAGGAAGGTCTTACCTTCCTGAGCCAGCTGCTGGAACACCGACTCCGCACACTGCCGATTCGCATCAGCTAGCTACAGCGTGAATGTGCTACATCGGGCCACCGATGGGGCAGTCTTTTTCTTTGGCAATCCAGCCACCAGAAATCGACTGCCCACGCACACAAGCTATTTTTGCAAGGGTACTGCCTGACATCTTTACAAAAACAGCTTGTGGCATATGTTTTTTGTTGCGTAAATACTAAAAATATGTTATTGTTTTATTCGTAAGTTCGCTTGCACGCTTTACGGCCACGAATGGTAAATCATTCGGGGCTTGTTCTTTAATACCCACAGGATACAAGAAGGGTTTAGCCGCATGGCGGAGGCAAAACATCGTCGCAAGACGGTGCGCTCTAGCCCCAAGGCCATCCAGTTTCTACAGAGGCATACCCGTAAGATTGTTTTTGGGTGTGTCGGTGTCTTCGTGACGCTGGTCGGCTACGCGGTGATGTTCATCGCTGTCGACATCTGGCACTGGAACACCAGCGTGGCCTACGTCGTCCAGACCGTGATCTCGATTGAGCTCAACTTTGTGCTCAACTACTGGTTCACGTTTGGCGACCGACGCGCTCCTGGTGCTTGGCGACGGTTCCACTCCGTTCGCCTGGTCATCACCATTCCGCTCAACCAAGCGCTTTTTAACGGCCTGGTTTGGGCGGGCGTCCACTACCTGTTCGCCAACGCACTGTGCATCGTCGCCACGACGATCGTCAACTATGTGCTGAGCGACCGGTTCGTGTTCCGCAGCAAGACCGCCGACAAAGAAACCACCACGGGCACCGAAACCGCCCCCGACAACAAGGAGACACCCATGTCGCCCACCGCCGACTGCGCCCCGCCGTTCTCTGTGGTACTTCCCACCAAGAACGTGCAGGACGGCGTCAACGAGGACGTACGGATCGTCAAGACCGTCGAGGCCCTGCTCGCACAGCAGTACCCGCACCGCCTGGAGATCATCGTCGTCGGTGACATCGGTGACGGCGCATGGCGACACCTCGAACGGTTCGGCCCCCTGATCAAGCGGTACGCCGCTCAGATCTCGTCGCCGGGTCGCGACTCCAACATGAAGCGGTCCATCGGACTGCGTCATGCGTCGATCGGGTCCAACATCCTGGCTGCCATGGACGACGACGTCATCCCGAGCCCCACCTGGGCGCTCGAAGTGGCAAGTCGGCTCCAGGGAAACATCCACGCAGTGGCCGGTCCGGTCAGTGGTCTGGGCGATTCGTTCTGGACCCGCTACATCGACCGCAACCCGGCCGCCAGCAAGATGCCCCGGATCTCCGCCGGCTACGTTCTCAACAGGCAGACGCTCAAGCGTCGGAAGCCGCCTGTCACCGCCAACTTCGCGATCACTCGCGAGCTATACGAGGCGGTGGGCGGTCCCGACCCCGCGTTCACCAACTCGTACGAGGACTACAGCTGGATGTCGGTCATGGTCCAGGGGGGCTACAACATCCTCTGCGACAAGGCACTCGCCTGTGAGCGGTACCACCGCGAGGGGCTCCGGCCACTCATCCGTGAGTACAAGCGATCGGGCAAGGGCTGTGGCGACCTCGTGAACACCCGCTACGGGCAGTGCGTCTTCGCTCAGAAGCGCGTCCGGCAGCTCCTGACCTTCTACGGTCTGATGCTCGCCATGTTCGTGCTGCTGGTGGCCGCTCCCGTCTACACGGTTCTCGGCGGCCTGGGAGCAAGCATCGCGCTGGCTTCGGCCGTGGCGATCAAGGTCCGGCGTCTGGAGGCGATGAGCTACCCGTTCATCTCGCTTCTGCTGGGGTCGATGTTCATCATCGGCTTCACCGGACGCCTCCTGGCCAACAAGGAGCTCATCAAGCCCACGCTGCACAAGCTGCACTTCGTGCAGCCCGACAGCCCGACCATCGCAACCGCCATCCCCACGCCGCGCTTCGCGTAGGCAAGGGCATTCAACTCTCAGAGAGGCACACCCATGAGAAGCACCATCGAGCGCCGGTTCATACCCGCGCTCTCGATCGTCCTGGTCATCGCCGGGCTCCTGCGGTTCTGGAACATCGCCACTCGCCCCGGCTACGACTGGGATGAGTCGGTGTACCAGGTCATCGGCTCGAACATGGCCCAGCACGACCTGCTGCAGGCCAAGACCGAAGCCGGTTTCACGTCCGAGGCCTATCTCTACCACCCCCCGTTGTACTTCATGCTCCTGGGGCTCTGGTTCCGCCTGTTCGGCACCGGAATCCCCTCGGCACGAGTGCTGGCGGCCGGTGGCTCACTGCTGATGCTGGTCGTCGTCGCCTTCTGGCTGCGGCGCCTGATCGGCGACAAGTGGGCCCTGGTGGCAACCGCGATCCTGGCCATCGACGGCTGGGTCGTATTCACGGCCAGAGTAGGCTGGATCGAGAACACCATGATGCCCCTGGGAATCGTCGGCCTCTGGCTGTACACCCGGGCGCTCAAAAGCCCCAGCCTCGGCAAGTTCGTCGCGGCGGGCGCCGTTCTCGGCCTGGTCGCGGTCTACAAGCACGTCGGGATCTACTTCGTCGTGGCCGTGCTGATCAACTGGCTCATCATCCGAGTCAAGCACGGCCTGCACACGGCTCTGATCGCGACCATCGGCGCCCTCCTGGCGCTGTACGTCGGGCTGATGTCCGTGATCTACGGCACCAGCTACTGGAGCGAATCGACCGTCCAGGTGCAGCGCATCCTCGGGATGCGCGAGTCACGCGGGGCGATCAACAGCTTCAGCGACATCATCGACCCGCTGGTCATGCAGTACAAGATCTTCGTGATCACCGTGCTGCTGGTCGCCATCGGGCTCGTGGTGGTGATCGTGCGCGTCATCCAGGCCATCCGCGGCCGGAACGTCAAGCCCTTCGGCTCCAACCCCATCCTGTTCTCGTTCGCGGCGGCGGGGCTGCTGTGCTTCGGCCTCATGCAGCTCTGGCTGCCGCACTACTTCATCATGGTCATCGTGCCCGTGGTCTGCTACCTCGCCAGCGAGCTGCAGCAGCGAGCAACGAGCCGTGAGGAGCGCGAGACCGGCAGGCACCGCTCCCAGCGGCGCCTGACCCTGATCGCGGTCGCGGCCATGGTCTGCTTCATCGCAGCCAACACCACGGCCTTCGCCGTGAGGATCGCCGGCAGTACGGACAACGCCCTCAAGGCCACGGCCATCTGGACCGAGAACCACCTCCCCAGGGAAGCCCAGGTCGTCACCGAGGAGTCCATCGGAAGCGTCATCACGCAGCCCTACTGCAAGATCGCCCACGCGGGCGCCTGCCACGGGGCCACGTACATGATCACCTACAACTCCCACACCCAGCAGCCGCCGCGGACGCACACCGTCAACGAGCTCCTGGCCTCGGCCACGAAGCTCAAGACCTTCCGCGGTTTCAAGGAGGACATCACCATCCTGCGGCTGGACAAGCCCATCAAGTAAAGCACATCCTGCAACATAAGTAACTACATGCCCATCGGGCACCCAGGTGGGGCGGCACACATCGCGTATTCGCGAGCCGCCCCACCTGTTGCACCACCCTAGCTGACTACATATTTAGTCGTCTGCGTTGGCGCAACACTAGGGAACTAGCTCTGCCCAAATAATATTTCCGGTTGCGGTGCCTCCGGCCGACCCAAGCACGGTGCCGCCAGTCCAACTACCAGTACGCGACATAACGGGGCTCAATGCCGCCATAGCGGCAGGGACGGACGAGCCCTTAACTTGCAGGGAAGTGCCCACATAAGAGAGGCCCAAAAATACTTCACCGGCAGTTGTAAGTGTTACAGGTACTCCCAGCGGCGCCTCAACGACAGCACTTGCTGCAGTCACACTTGCTGCAATGTTGGCCGTTTGCGCAACAGGCACGAGGGTTGTGGCGTTAAAAACGCCAGCACGAATATCAGTTATACCTGACGGCGCAGTTGACCCAGTAGCAAATCTTATTTTTGTGAAAGTGCCAGCTTTGCGCGTAACAGCCCGCACGACATATATTGTCCCCGAAGTCAGGTTCAAGTTAGATGCAGCGAAAAGGCGGTCCATAGTGGACACGTCACTTGAACGTTGCGTCGAAATTGCACCCGATATGCGCGGATCATCATTAAGAACAGCCGGCTGCAACGTCACGCCATCTTGGCCAAGTGCAGATACTGTGCTTGCTCCAGCGTCAATAACAACGCTGTCAGTATTAGTACCGTCTCCTTTAAGGACACGTATTTTTTTGGTCGCGGTCGTGTTCGTGTTTCGGAAGAACCTATACGAAGCATTCTTGGTCGTATCTGTTGTAAACACATCGTTGTCGACCAGTGTATTCGAGCCCGCGTCTAGCGTAGCTCGACTCTCGGTAAGGGTAGTACCGTCTGTGGTGCGCATTTGAATACGGCCGGTCAGAAAGGTATTTCCAGTTTTGGCGTCAATGTAAAATACCTGGGTAGTAGAATCGTCCGCTGCGTAGACGGCAAGATGCGCATCTGCAACATTAGAATCGCGAAAGAAGTGGATCTTTCCGCCTGTGCAGTTATCTAGTCCGGCGGCGATGTCTATAGTGGCGGCGCCCGCAGCATCAGTGGTAGCTACAACTTTTCCCAATCGATATCGGCCACTTGATGTGCCGGCTACCACATCCCCTGATTGTGGTTCGTCAAAAATAATGCCAAACTTCTGATCAGGTTCAAAAATGCCATGGTCAAGGTATAGGTTTTCTAGGCTGTAAAATGCCGCCTGGGTTCTATCCGCGTCAGACCTAAGTCGAAAACGCGTTGCAAGAACATCGGGGCCCGGTCCGTTAGGGTCTGCCGCAGTTTTAACTTCAAAGCCGTGATGCGAAGAGCCGGATGGAATTTTATCGTGCCAGCCGATCCAGGTTTGCAATCTTCCATGATTATCAAACCACACCGGTCCGCCCCTAGAGAGCTCACCGTCTGCCGCAAAGATGACATTCTTGGCCACATAGCCCTGGGGATCATTAACAGCGTGAAGAGTAATCTGACCTGAGCGATCGGCTTGAGAAGTGTAGGTGAGTGGTCGCAATGTACCGTCAACGTTATGAGAACGCATCAGGAACTGGTTCAGTATGCCACCCCAGTTTCCAGCATCTTTTCCGGGCTGCGGTAATCGTGCCATGTATCCTCCCATTATTTTTTTGACAATAAAAAATAAGCGCTCGACCATTGGGCCAGCGTAAAAACAAAATGTAACAAAACTTTTATCTTAAAAGGAGCGCTTTACTCCAAAGCGCTCCAACGAACCCACCATTAGCGCTTTGACTTGTAAAAGTTACCATAAGTTCGTTAAAAAGAAAAGGACTTTTTAACGGCAACCGCTGTTAATTTGGATCATTTTACGTACACCTGTACGGCACATATTGAATAAAGTGCAAAAATAGTGTAAAGTATGTCTGTTCAGCTTTTTTGGCTTAGCCAAACTGAAAGCAAGCTCGTGTCGAGCTTTGGGCGGCTGCTAGCGGTTTTGTAAAAAACCTTTAGCAGCCTTCTGAAGTTCCACGAGCTTTCACAATGTGTACAAGTGGAAACTTTTTGCGTCCATACGCAACTGTCTGATTTAGGGACAGGGAAGTGCGCACCGCATGAGACCGAAAGGTACATCCGTGAGCAGCAAATCCAGCACCCCCGAAGAGCAGAAGCCGAAGGGCAACTTCGACGAGAGCGGCAAGTTCGTACCGTCACCGCGTGGCAACTACGGCACCGCCATGAAGGAGCTCATCGCCCGACACAACGACCTGGTCGACGCCAGCGCGCTCCTGTGGGACCCCGAGGTCATCGCGTGGCTGCTGCAGGGCGACAACGTCACCGACAAGCCGTCGGCCATCCAGAACGCCGCCAAGGGCATCCAGCAGCTGATCGACCAGCGCCTGGAGGAGGCCAGCAACAACGCCCGACAGGGTGCCCAGGCCATGCTCGACACGCTCCGCGCGGAGCTCAACGCCGAGAAAGACGCCGCCCTGGCGAAGCTCGGCGAGGACTTCATGGCCGACCAGCAGGAGATCGCCGAGCGGCACGGTCGCGAGCTCGACGGCAAGAACACGCGCATCGCCAGCCTCAACGACATCATCGGCATGATGCAGCGGGTGGACACCTACCGCCGCGACGTCCACGGCATCGTCAACAGCTTCATCCAGCTCCTCGCCGCCGGCGCCAAGAACGTGCGATCGGGTCTGCACCCGGGCGAGCTCCACGTGCTGGGCGACACCGTCACCACGTCGTTCGAGCTCTCGGGCTTCAAGTTCACCGTCCGCGCCCAGGCGCCCGACACCATCGGCATGATGCGGGACCACGTCATGCTCGAGTCGGCCAACGACTCCGACCTGCCGCGACTGGTCCCGGTGGTCCTGGAGACCCGACCCAACTCCCGCGTGCCCGGACTCAGCCAGCACGGCCGCGAGACGCTGGAGGGCGTGCTGCGTCGGACGACCAACAACTGGTTCCGCACCGGCGTCCCGCACCTCACCACCGAGGAGCTGGCCCGGATCTACGCGGAGCCCGAGGCAGCCGTGCAGTACTCCGAGAAGCTGACGCGCAAGGCCACGGGTGGCCTGAGCCTCACGGACCTCCTGCGCTTCGGCGAAGAACCCAGCCACACCGGCGGGGAGAACTGCCCGGAGTGCAAGGACTTCTTCAACGCCTTCCTGGGCCTGGGCGACGACCCGTCGGCCGGCTTCGACTACGTCGCCGTCCACCCGTTCGGCGGCCCTTCGCAGCCCAGCTCCGGCGGGCTCGGCAGCTTCGGCTTCGGCCCGCGCCGCAACGGCTCCGTCGAGCCCCAGGCCGACCCCTACCACTACGACAACCACAAGGAGTGATCCACTCACTACACACCCCCGGCCACCACTGAGGTGACCACCTGAAGGAGGGGAGCGCTGCAGTTCGATGCGTCGCAATCGCGACACCAAGCATCAGCTGCAGCCTCCTTTCCGAAGACACCACACATTAGAACGACACGCAGCGAAAGCTGTGTTTTTTATTGCCCCGTGGACGTACTTATGATATAAATTCACCCGGGCCAGAGTAATTCTGACCTTTGTTTTTTAACATTCTGATCACGTGTTATATCGGGCTATGAGCTCAGAAATATTCTGAGTTTTTGGCCCGATATATCCTCGCGCAGGGAGCGTTATGCCCATAAAGCGGACCAACTACACCTCGAGTAAGCACTGGGATCGCATGGACTCCTATTCCAATGCCTATCGTCTGGTAGCTGCACTGAGCGGGCTAGGCCTGATCGGCATCACCGTGCGATACACCTACATATGGTTCAATAGCGTGGAGCGTTATAACGCCCAGCTTCATGTGGTTGACACGCTCGCCGCCCAGAGCCCCGATGAGCGCCAGGCAGTAGCCACCAACCTCTTGTGGCTACACAGCCAAGGGCTCGCGCCCGACGCCCTCGACGACTCGACTTTCCGGTGGATGCTCAATGCCGTGGAGCGAACGGGCAGCGGCGGCTGGACTACGACCGACCCTTTGTCCTGGAGTCCTTTCATATACGACTGGATTCTGGCCTGGATCGCATGTACGGCGGTCGCCTGCAGCCTGATGCTCGGCGTGGTGTACTACTGGGACTGCAAGGACCGGCACCACTACCTGGCTGATCTACCGTGGAGCAGGCCGTGGGTCTGGTGGTTCGCGCTGTGGATACCGGTGCTATGGCTCCCGTTCGCCGTCAGTGGCGTGCGAATGCTCATAAAGCCGCCGCAACAACGCACCACACAGCCCAGGACCAAGCGGCAGCGAAGCTTCATACCTGATGCTGCCGGTGCCAAGGTAACCTATTGGCAGATGCGGCAGCGGGGAACAGCTACCGGTCACCAGTTCTACAAAGAAAAAGTAAACGGTGACCTGGAGGATGTTCGTGAACTCTGTGGCCAACTGGCCAAGGAGCTCCAGGAGGCGCAGCACAAGCAATTGCGACTGAAGGCCGAGTCGGCCCGGATCCACGATATCGCCGAGCCGGGTCCGCCCGCGGATGATCTGCTGGAAAAGGAGTTCGATCGGCTTCAGCAACTTCCTGGGGTACAGGGTGTGCGACCGGTGAGTGACACCACCATCGCCCTCATGGTGGCGGCCACCTTTGAACACCAAGGAAACCGCTACGACCTGGGAAGTTGGGACCTTCACCTGGACTTGACCGGAACGGTCAAGGCAATCGAGCTCCGCTCAGGCGTGCTCGCAAGCTGGAGTGGTGGCGCGCCGGTCTATCGGATGGGCAAAAAGTTCTGCTTTGGGCAGCACGAAACGCTCATCAACACCCACCTTGTCCAAGGACAGGTTCTGGAGGCAGCCGCACTCGCAGTGCAGGGACTTCACACTGTCAATTCGGAGCATGTGCATAGGGTTCCACGAGCCTTCGTGCAGATTGCAGAGGAGAACGTATGAGGAACGATCGGTATGCCAACCAGCGCGGACTGTTCGACCCCGATATCGCCGGATACCAACACGTCACCGTGGTGGGCGCCGGCAGCATCGGCAGTCACGTCATCGCCACGCTGGCGAGCATGGGCGTTCGCAGCATGGACATCTGGGACGGTGACCGCGTTGAGGCCCACAACCTCCCGACGCTGAACAACGTCTACCGTCAGGACGACGTGGGCACCTTCAAGGTGGACGCCGCCCAAGCGTTCCTGAGGCGACAGCAGTTGGCCACCGAGCTGACGCTGCATCGTGAGTTCGTCACGGCCAACTCCCCGCTGAGCGGTGTGGTGTTCGCCTGTACGGACTCGCTGGAGTCGCGTCGGGAGGTCTTCACCGCCGCGCAGGCCAGCATGGCCGCCGTGCCGCAGTTCTTCGACCTTCGGGTGGGACGCACGCGAATCAAGATCGTGCGGCTGAGCCCCGCGGACACCGAAGCTGCGGAGCGCTACACCAGCCCGCTGTACCTGCGGCCCGACTCCCAGGTCCAACCGCTTCCGTGCGCTGAGCGCGCGGTCATCGACCCGGCCCAAACCGTGGCCTCGCTGGCCGTTGGCCAGTACCGGTTGTGGGTCACCCGCATCGAAACCCCGGAAGGAGCGATGCCCAAGGCAGTCATAGCCGAGGATCTGGACACCATGCACCGCACAACTTCTGACACGCTCTGAAGAGCAAGAGGAGAACATCATGCCCGCAGCAACGCTCAGCCCCACCGCTGGTGGTACCACCGCCGAGGAGACCCAGCTGGCCGCGCCGGTGAAGGTCTTCGACCCCGAGGGCCGCTCCGTCGACATCCCCGAGGAGACCGACCGCACCGTCCAGTTCTACCTGGACCAGGCCGGCGTCACCGTGGGTGACAGCGACGTGGTGTACCTCGACGGTCGGGCCATCACGCCGGACACCATCGTGCCGGTCGGCGCGGCCACGCACGTGATCACCGTCAGCAGCGAGATCGCCTGCGGCTGAGCTCAGCTCTGCTGCACACTCGCTGTAAATCCTGAGCACCGTCGTCTGTGACGACACCGCCAGGTCATGGGGTGGCGTTCCGGGGAACAAGCTTCGCGTTCTTCGCGAATCCCCGAACCCCACCCCATGCCAGCACCACCATTATTATTGAAAGATCGCCTCTGTTGTGCTATTATATGTGAGTTGTTTTGGCCTGCGGCCGAGCAGCAATTCTCATATGCCTTGCAGCATATGAACCCAAACTTTCGGAAACCTCCAAAATATGTAAACACATTTTGGCAGCTTTCCTGCAAATTTGGCCTCATCGTCTAGCGGCTAGGACACTGGGTTCTCATCCCAGCAACCGGAGTTCGATTCTCCGTGAGGTCACCAAGAAAAGGCGCTCATCGTAAGATGGGCGTTTTTTCTTGGTTTCCTTTAGCACGAAAACACATGAGACATGTCTGTTCACCTGCAATCCCGAGTAAAATTAGAGCTAACTACCGTTTGAGCCGATAATATAGAGGTATCGAGCAGCTTGGCCCAACAAGAAGGGTCACTGCAACGATAAGGTAGCTCTTGTTGCCCAAGGATTTATCTGTAATACACAAGCCAATGACAAAGAAGGCGCATAATATAACATCTAGCGCAAAAAATACTGAGCCATACGAGGCGAATACCTGACTTAACAAAAGAGAAATGTCCAAGCCATTATGGAGAATGAACATACCGACTACAGAATACGGAACTATAAAGCCAAGAACAGCTGCAGCTGTCAGTAATCGTTTACCCATAGGTTAATAATAACAAAAATACATTATCTCGGACAGGAAGAATGGCTTCGCGCCATAGACCCAACGAAATACTAATCGATATAGTACAATCTATATAAATGGCAACGACTATAAAAATTACCGAGTTATTTGGCGCTAATTTGGCAGAAATCTTGGCGGGAAAAATCAAGCCAGTATATCCTATGTTTGACGATAGGGGCTTTGTGCAAGCTGTTAAGACGCGTACGATTGGCAAGACCTACACTCAGCGTATTGAAGCCATTGCTGACACGCTGCACGAATTTTTGCCGCAAGATTATGCCAAAGCGTTGGCTATCCTGATGAGTATTCTGGGGCCAGAAAATCCTAATCAAACTGGCATGTTCACTCACTTTTATTGGCTTATGCCCGTAGGTAAGTTTATCGAAAGGCACGGACTTAATAATTTTGACATCTCTATGCAAGCAATTGCCGAAGTGACGAAGCGCAATACAGGTGAATATGCCGTTCGTCCTTACGTCCGGCAAAATCCCCAGAAAGCCCTGGGGTACCTAAAGCAGTGGGCACAATCCGATAACTTTCATCTGCGCCGACTGGCGAGTGAGGGTCTGCGCCCCAAACTACCGTGGGCTCCAAAGTTAGACACCTTTGTAAATAATCCAACGCCAGCATTTGAAATCCTAGAAATTCTCAAGGAGGATCCAGTCCGGTTTGTACAAAAATCCGTCGCCAATCATCTTACGGACTATTTAAAGATTAATCCTGCACCAGTTCGCTTGCTTATCAAAGAGTGGGGCGCATCAGCGGACCCAAATACGCAGTGGATTGTCAAACACGCAACCAGAAAATTGTCATAACCTCAACTACAGATTCTCTAGAGCTCCCGGCTGTAAGCTGTCTACAATTATGGTTGCCTCTTTGAGCTCATCGCTAGTGTGCGTGTTGGTTATGGCCACACAGCGGATTCCAGCGTTCTTTGCTGCCAGCACGCCGCTGGGGGCGTCTTCAATAATTACACAGTCCTCTGGTGAAGTCTGCAAGGCAGTCGCGCCTTTTAGGTAACCCTCGGGGTTGGGCTTGCTTTCAGAAATGTCTTCGGCGGCAATGACTGCGGTAAAATATTGAGCCAGATCAAAGGTGTTCAGCACAACCTCGGCCTCGGCACGGAGCGAGCCCGTTACCAACGCCAGAGGAACGTTGCGCTCACCAAGTTCACGTATAAATTCCACGATGTGCGGGTAGGGCGTAAGCTGATCGGCAGCAATTTGCAGATACTTTTTGGCCTTTTTGTCCATAATGACCGGCATATCCACCGTCTCGCCAATAAAATCAAAATACTTTTCAAATCCAGCCTGGTCGGTCCGGCCAGCAAAAAAATCTTTATACTCGTCTGCGCTCAGGTCTCGGCCATATTCTTTTATTGTCGCCTGAAATGCAGCTACGTGGAGAGGCTCGCTATCAACAATCACTCCGTCCATGTCAAATAATACAGCTTTGTAAATCATATTATTGCAGTATAGCAAATAGCAGGGTAGCTGTGGCCTTTAAATCACTCTGGCTCTGCTATACTTAAGCGGTAAATGAACAACTTAAGACATGCTCTCTCCAATGACAAAAAAATCCTTCAGGGAAGTATTGGCTTCTTTGTGCTCAATATTGGCGTGGCCTATATACTCTACCCACACTGGGTTACATTCAGTCATCTTGCGCTACAAGCGTATACATTGCCATTCTTTTTGCTGGCAATGGGAACCACTATATTTTTACTGCTACACACAGGAAGAAAGCTGCGGGCACAGGAGCTGCATAAAGCGGGTATCGCCCTGTACACTAGTGCGCTGTGCATTGGACTGGTAGTGCTTATACCGTATAAAGGTAGCGAGACGCAAATAGCCGTCCATAACCTTGCCGCGCTACTCTTTGTAGTGTTTGCTGCCGGGGGCCTGGCGTGGTTGGCACGAAAACTACGCGACAAAGTACTGGGCGCTGCCGCCTTCTTACAGATAGGTACATGCATACTTGAGCTCGTATTTTTGGCCCGTTTTAATCAACACCCGGTATATCCTTGGGTGTGGGTCGTGCTGCAACTGTTTGTGACCCTAGTGCTATTACTCTCTTTGTTAAGGATTTTTTCCAAGCTAGAAACGCTCAAAGCCTAGCGCGCGTCATTCTCCGTACATGTAGTCTAAGTTTGTTGGAGGCCGCGTTCTACCCATGGTAGGTCTGCGGTCTCCGCTCATCCTTTTTTTGCGGGGTCGTACTCCTGACCAACTTCGGCTTGTTCGTAGCGGGGCTCCCGAGCCTCCCCATATGGCTCGCCTCCGTGTAGACTCAATTCGTCACGCAGTGGTTGAGGCGTTTGATGTTCATGTTCTTCTTGATTCATGATCCCTCCTTGCTGATATCTTTGGCTCAGTATGGCAGGGTAGCGCCATAAATCAGTAAGATACTTTACATAAGAATACGGTATTTATAACCAGATCGGGCACCATGCAAGCTATAAATAAAAATTACAACATGGGTTTTAACAGATCGGAAGAGCCCATTCACATGCACCAAATGACACAAAATTGTGTCATTTCAATTATTTGTGTATACTAGAGGTATGGTCGAAGAAAAGATATTACAATACGCAGATCGCATGGGCCGTTACAACGCCCAGCGCCACGGCCTTCCGCCTGTAATGGGCAGGGTAGTGGGGTACTTGTCGGTTTGTGAGCCAATGGAGCAGTCGATTAACGACATTGCCGACGCATTGCTCACTAGCCGCAGCGCTGTCAACAACGCGCTCAAATTGTTGGAAACGCAAAAACTCATTAAACGTACGCGCCCCGCGGGTACTCGTGCCGACCTGATCAGCCTGAACAACATTAGTATGGAAAGTGGCTTTGACGCAGGAGAGTACAAAGAGCTCGCAGATTTGGCTCGTGAAGGGTTGGAATTGCTCAAACATGCCTCTCCGGAGCGCCGAGCATCACTCGAAGCTACCGAATCACTGGGCGACTTTTTGGCGGAGCGTCTGCCAAAGTTGTACCAGGAATGGGAAGCGCATTACAAAAAATCTAAAGCATCTAAAAAATAAGGAGTACATATGAACGACTTTTTAACTAAAATCATTGGCGACCTAGAAGGCAAAAAAGAGTGGAAGGCCCTAGAAGCCCGCGCCAAGGCATTGCCCGACGACTACAAAGCAGTGTACGACGAAATCAAGCACTACGTATGGCAGGGCGGCACTGGCGTGATGGACCCAAGCAAAATGTTCAAGCAGGTTGTAGAGCGCTTTGAAGAAGGCGCAGAGCACGGCAAGGACGTATTGGACATCACTGGCAAAGACGTAGCGGCATTCGTAGACGGCCTAGTGCACGACGAGAAAACCTACGCAGATAGCTTGCGCGACAAACTAAACGAAGCGATCACCAAAAAGCTCAAAAAATAAGGAGAAGCCATGAAAGCGGCAATTACAGTCAACGGGTTGACCAAAGCGTTCAAAAACAACCCGGTTCTTAAAGGCGTGGATTTTACAGTACAGGACGGCGAAATATTCGCACTTCTGGGCAGTAACGGCGCCGGCAAAACGACTACCATTAACATTCTGACCACGCTAATGAAAGCAGACCAGGGCAGCGTAACCGTCAACGGTTTCAGCCCAGCCAAACAAGCCGAAAAAGTACGCCAAAGCATCAGTCTGACGGGGCAATTCGCCGCCGTGGATGACGTGCTCACCGCTCGCGAAAACTTAACCCTCATTGGCGACTTACGTCACGTAAAAAATCCTGCTCAAACCGCAACAGATCTATTGCAGCAATTTGACCTTACCGATGCTGCCGATCGTCGCGCTGCAACCTTCTCGGGCGGCATGCGCCGCCGATTAGACATCGCCATGAGCCTCATTGGCAATCCATCCATTATCTTTTTGGATGAGCCAACCACCGGTTTGGACCCAGAGGCTCGCAAAAACATGTGGCACGCCATTAAAACCCTGGCCAAAAGTGGCACTACCATCTTTTTGACCACGCAGTATCTGGACGAAGCCGACGAATTGGCCGACCGCATTGCTGTGTTGCACGAGGGCACAATTGTGGCCACCGGCACCGCTCAAGAATTAAAGAGTCTGGTTCCTGCCGGCGTGGTTACTTTGTCATTCCCCGATGAAGCACGGCTGACAAAAGCCGTAGCTACTTTGGACAAAAAGTTCCAGGTAACCAGTGAAGGCACCACACTTACGGTGCGTACTGGCGGCAGCGCAGCACACATTGCCGAGCTTTTCACCAGCTTGCGCGACGCAAAGGTAGAACCAACTGACTTTTCGCAACAAGTACCAACGCTGGACGACGTATTCTTTAAACTCACCAGCAAGATCAAGGAGGAAAAATAATGTACGCGCTTAAAGACACTTGGACGATGGCAAAACGCAGCCTGCGTCATATCGTCCGCAGCCCCGACACGCTGATTACGGTAATTATCACTCCGGTGGCGCTGTTACTTATGTTCGTATACATTCTGGGTGGAGCACTTGAGGCCCAAGCGGGCGCCACCAAATATATTAACTACATAACGCCCGGCATTATCATCTTTACGGTGATCAGTGGCGTGGCATACGCAGCATTTCGCCTGAACACCGACGTGCAAAAGGGGATTATCAACCGATTTCGCACTATGCCGATTGCGCCATCCTCAATCTTGGGTGGTCAGGCAGCGTCATCAGCTTTGTCTAATCTGTTTTCATCGCTGATCGTCTTGGGTGTGGCGTTTGCGGCGGGCTTTCGTACCAACGCCGGTCTTACCGAATGGCTTGCTTTTGCCGGATTACTAGTGTTACTGACGCTGGCCATGACGTGGATGGCAATCTACTTTGGTATCAAGGCAACATCAGTTGAGGGAGCAAGCTCATTTAGCTACCTGCTTATGTTCCTGGTATTCCTGAGCCCGTCATTTGTACCAACATCTTCGATGACCTCAGTATTGCGCGGCTTTGCAAACAATCAGCCGTTTACGCCGATCATCGAAACAATGCGCTCGTTGCTTACCAACGGAACCTTGGGCAGCAAAGCTGGTTTAGCCTTTGCCTGGACCGCCGGCATCCTGATTGTATTCTATGCACTTTCGGTGCAAGCATACAAAAAGCGCTCGCTGGCCTAAAACCCCCATACCCTAAAAAACGTTCACTATACGGTGAGCGTTTTTTAGTTTTAGTTGCTGAGCGCTACTTTTGAAAGAGGGCAATTGTTTCCGATACAAAAGCGACCGCTATAAAAATAAGACCCAACCTCTTACGGCCACTGGCCATAATCGCCAGGCCCGCGAGGGCAAAAAGAGCATACTCGCCAAGCGCATTCCAAGGCTGCGCTAGATTGTACGTTGCCTTAGGCGCAAAATACATTCCCCATAAAACTGCCACGCCTGAAGGAATAGCTAGAGCTGTCAAAATACGCAGGGCAGTAGGTATGTGCAGCGACAGTCCAAACATAAAAAAGCCAGCCAGCATGGCTAGTTCAACTAAAAATAAGATCGCCCAATTGAGTATAACTAACATTTGCATAGTCGTAGTGTAGCAAAGCTCCGTGAATATCTTGATACAATAAAGCTTGTGTTTAACTAAGGAGGATCTATGCAGGTACCATTGCCATCAACATTTGATCAATCAAGTACACCAAGCACCGCCCAAGTGCAGTCCCTAGGAGGCTCTGTGTTTGATAGAACCGACATCTCCAACAGCATAAAAAATGCTGTACTACGATACCGCATTCAGCAAGTTATTAAAGCCAACACCGAAGCCGGTGTAAGTGTAACCAGCGCCGATATTTATGATTTCCAGGCGCACAAAACCATCGTGCAAGAAAATCAAGATGCCGTGCATTTTGCAGCCAGCATCAACAAACTACCAATTGCATGGCTGGCGCTGCAAGACCTGCGAGCACACAAATTTAATTTAACTGACACTGTAACCTGGCAAGCCAGTGATGTTCGCGGCGGTTACGGCGTATACGACCAACCCGGCGCACCCACCAGTGCTACAGTGCAAGATGTGCTGTACGACATGCTCAACCATTCCGGCAACACCGCAGTGCGCGTCATCGTAAACTACGAGCTAGGTGGAGCGACAGCTGTTAACGATCGGCTGGCGACTTATCCGCAAATTCCAAACACCCGGCTGCAACCGCTGGATGCCACACGATTTTACGTCGGCAACAGCACCGCCAAAGAGTCGCTATGGGTTATGACGCAGCTCATGAGCAAAAATGACAGCTACCAACAGTTCCTAAAGAACGCCCTGGCCACCAACATCTTTACCGATTTTGGCGTACGCAGCCAGCTGGCCGGTAACGATTACATCGTACTGGTTAACAAAGTAGGTATCCTGGACGATCCGGACGGCAACAACCGTCACGACGTGGGCATTGTGTACAACACCAAGACTCACAAATCATACGGATATTCGTTTATGACTACCACACCGTACGAGAATACCACTGGTACTGCCCAGGCGCAGACCTCATTAGGCACCATGGGCAAAGACGTGCTGCGACTGGATGGCGATAAAGCCAAAAAGAACCAAAACAACGCCGTTACACCATTTGCCACACAGGACTCGCAAGTCGAAAGCAAGATCTTGTACTAGCTCTTTGCAGCTTACAAAAACCACCCGTGCAGAAAGCGGGTGGTTTTTGTGTATGCTGGCGTAATATGCGTATGCTATAAGTATACTGGGCAACCACCCGTCCTTTAACTATCAGGAGAGCCGTGCCTGAGGCTGCCGATCGTCGGCTCCGTGCCATCGTGCATAAGAGCCAGACTGCGTTGCTCGGAACACACCTGCCACCGGGACCGGGGCGTCGTAATTGGCGCATGATCATGGTCATACAGGGGGCGTGGACGTGCTTTCTGGGCACATCCATCATGTCAACCTACTACACAAAGGAGATGGGGCTCAGTAACGTACAAGTCTTCATACTGCAAGCAACGTGGGCTTCCATAGCCACGTTGGGTAGTACCATCGGTGGGTGGCTCGCAGATCGGTACGGCATCCGTAAGGTCATGCTTTGCGGTACCGCAATCAGCCTGATGCAAGCCGCGTATTTCGCAACCTGCCGCGAGTTTTGGCAGTTCGAGATCGCGCTGGTGGGAACTGGCATGCAGGCTGCGCTGCTAAACGGCACGAGCGACACGCTCTGCACCGTTACTCTGCGACGGGCACTAGCCGACCCGCAGCAGCGAGAAGAGTTCTTCGAGCAGTACCACCGCGTGGCATCACGGATTCGCGCTCTCATGATCTTGGTGGCAACCCTGGGAGGGAACTTCCTGGCCACCCAGATCAGCATGCACGTGCCGTTTATGCTGCAGGGAGCTGTGAATCTGATACCGCTCATTGCTGTCTGGCGAACGGTAGAGCTCCGCGAGCCCGCACCGCATCTGACAATCGGCACCATTCGTAAGCAGCTGCGGCTGCTCGTGGTAGACCGGCCGGATATTCGCTGGGCAATAGCCTCGTACGTCGTTACGGGGGCTACCTCGATCGCTGGCTACTGGCTGATACAGCCGTATATGAACAATAGCGGCATAAGTGTCACCAATTTTGGCTGGATTTACGCCTGCCAGTCGGTGTGTATCGGCCTGTTCACCTGGGCTACTCGAGCGCTGCAGCGCGCAGGGCCGGTTCTGTCGTGGAGTGTCATCGCAATCACTACTGGCATGGGGTGTGTGGGCGCTAGCCTGTACGGCGGTTACCTGGGCGTGGCTATCGTTTTGACGGGCTTCGCGCTCTTCAGAGCCTGCGCTACCGCCTGTTTGGCCACCTACCTCTACAAGAGGCTCGGCGAAGATGACTTCACGCGCTCAATTGACATCTCGATTGTGGATGCCATTCAGACCTTGGCGTTCGGGATCGTCGGAATAGGCGTGGGGTTCGTCGCCGACAGCACCAGTCCCGGAGCGGCATATCTAGTTATTGGAGGAGGGTGCCTTATCCTCAACAGCGTCGTCCTGTATAGGCTCTGGCATGCAACGCGTGCCTTTTAGAGCTGACGACTGTGGAGTGTCCCAGACCCATCAGGGACACTCCACACAGCACTCAGAAAAAACATAAACATACACTTGACATGTGTATGTTTAAGCCGAATAATGGCTAGTGCGACTCAGGTCTGTTATTGTCCTACAATCTGATTTTTCCGTTCATCGCTGCAACCTGCGTGCAGTATTTTTTGTGCTCGTTTTTCATTCACGTAAGCCCCGAAGGAGCGTATTATGGAAGCAGAAGCAAACCTCAATCTTGGTTATGTGCCAGGAGTAGAAGAGGAGCTACACCCACAAGATTTAGCGGGAAGATTATCAGAAATGGCGACAACACTAGCGGTAGAAGAAAGTCCTCGGAACATCGAGAACGCCTACCAGAAACAATACGACGAAAAAACAGGCGAGATTACCATCACCAGCTCGGTAACTCTGGAAAATTATGAAGCAATTACGCCTGCCGAAGACATGGAAATGCTCAAAGCCTACGCCGAAAAAATGCAAGGCCGTGAGCTGTTATTCATAAACGCCACGGCAGCGGGGGGTGGTGTGGCAATTATGCGCTCACCATTGATTCATCTGCTTAACTCCGTGGGTATCAAAGCGCGGTGGTTTGCGCTGCGACCCGACGAAAGAGCCTTTGAAATCACCAAAGGCAAGTTTCATAACGTGTTACAGGACGTGGCGCCAGCTGGCACCGAACTCACCGAAGACGACGAACGCTACTACGAAGGCTGGATGGCCGATAACGCCAAAATGCTCAAAGAGCCGCTCAGCACCGCAACCGACATTATCATTGACGACTGGCAGCCCTCGGGCCTTATTCCGTACATAAAAGGCCATGACGAGACACAAGCCGACGGCACCACCAAGCACCACGCCGGCCTCAACCCCAACGCCACTTTGCTGTTCCGCGACCACATTCAGACAGAGGGCGAACTTATGGAAACACCTGGCACGCCACAACACAAAACGTGGTCGTTCATTTGGGATCACAACCGCGTCAAAGAAGCCGATGCCTTTATTACGCACCCGGTAGACGATTTTGTGCCGCGTAACGTTCCTGATCAAAAAGTTGTCTACATGCCAGCTACTATTGATCCGCTCGACGACCTTAACCGCCCGCTTTCTACCGCTGAACGTCAGGCAGGTATTGGGTTTATCAACCGCCAGCTGGCACTCAACGAAGATCAAAAGCCGCTAGACCTCAGCCGCTCATACTTTATTTTGATGGCGCGATTCGACCCCTCCAAAGGCATGGACAAGGGAATTGAAGCCTACGTACAGATGCGCGAAAAGCTGCTGGCCGACGGTGTACCCAAAGAGAATATTCCTCAATTTTTGCTTATTGGTAACGGTTCGGTGGATGATCCGGACGGTCCAACCATGCTCGAAAAAATAATGACACAACGTAGTCAGTTGGACGCAGAGGCCCAAGAAGACCTTAAGGTAGCCCGCGTGCCGCACAACGACATGGCGATTAACGCCGTGATCGGCGGTGCCATTGCCGCGCTACAGCCATCTATCAAAGAAGGTTTTGAATCACGCGTTACCGATGCCTTATGGCAGGGAGTAGAAGTGTTGGGCTCCAACCGCGGCGGTATTCCGCTGCAGATTATCGAAGGTCGCACCGGCCATATTTTGGACCCCGAAGATACTGCCGCCTGGGCGGACCACATGGCTCAACTGGCGTACGAGCTGGCTGATCCTGCCGTACTCCAGGCCCGCCGCCAAGAAATCCGCGAATTAGCTCGCACCGAAAGCTACAAATTCACCACCGTACCAAACACCTTACGCTGGCTGGGCTTGTGCGCTCATGCAAAAGATCCTGATTTTGAGGGCAATCGCCGCTACCCAGAAGAGTTCATTCACGCCGCTTAAAAACCGCGTAAAAAATGAGCGTCAGGCATGGCGCAAACTAAGCATAAGCGGTACACTATAGCAAATGGCCAAAGACTTCTTTTTATATCAAGTTGGTCGTGTCTGGTATAGATTGTACTGGGCCTTGAGTTTAGTGTGCAGCGTAGCCATTTTTGCTGTGTACGTGTTGGCGCAATTCTCCACCCAAATTAGTGCCTATGCCAGCACCTACAGCATCGGTCGCACCGCTTTTATGATGAGTTGCGCCAGCCTGATTTATTTATTGATCGCCTATTGGCCCATTGCACGATACAGCTTGCCGTTTGGCACGCTGGTCGCGTCCATGATGCTAACCCTGCAACTGCTTAACGGATTGGCCAATACCACCGACAGCACAGCCAACTACGTGTATGTGGCCATTTGGTTGATGTCTACCTTCCTGGTGGGCAGTTTTGGCATGCCGCTCCTATTAGGTGGTACATTTGTTACCTTTGTCTATATTATTTTGCATAGTAACTTTGAACCGGGAGCCATCACCCACAGTTCGTGGGTTCTGCTGGCGGGCACCATAATCATCGCAGCCGGCGCCTATCTGTTCTGGAAACACCGCTTTGTGAACGCGCAAGAACAAGAGGTGAATCAACTATCGGGCATGCTCAAAACCAATCAACAGCAATCTGTAATCCTCATTCAATCTATCGCTGACGGGGTAATCGTGGTGGACACCGAAGGCAAAATTACTCTTATGAACCCGGCGGCCGCAGCCATGACAGAATGGCAAATTAACGACGCTATCGGGGTCGATGCGCAACTGGTGGCCAAAATGAGCCACGAAGACGGGGAAGAGATACAGCCCGAAGACAATCCGTTTACCGTTGTGCTCAAGCAGCAAAAGCACGTGAATCAAACGCTGCTGCTTACCGGGCGTGACGGCAAATCTCAAACCGTATCGCTGGTAATTTCACCGGTTATCGAGCCGACGGGCAATCGCTTATTTGGTGCCGTTGCCGTGATGCGCGACATTAGCGACGAACGCGCCGCCGAAAAACAGCGAGCCGACTTCATTAGCACCGCCAGCCACGAAATGCGTACGCCAGTAGCGGCCATCGAGGGCTACTTGGCGCTGGCGCTCAACGAAAAAGTCAGCACCATCGACACCCGCGCCCGCGGCTATCTGGAAAAAGCCCATACTTCTACGCAGCACCTTGGCAAGCTCTTTCAGGACCTCCTTACTTCTTCCAAGGCCGAAGACGGCCGTTTGAGCAACCACCCACAGGTAGTCGAAATGGGCGCCTATCTGCAGCAGCTTACCGATGACCTCAAATTTGCAGCCGAAAAGAAAGGTTTGTTCGTGGACTTCTTGGTGGGTTCCACCAACGATGCCATAGACGCCACCAATAAAGATACTGTTAATGCGCACGTCCTCAAACCGTTATATTACGTCATGGCTGATCCGGACCGCATGCGCGAAGTCATTACCAACTTGTTCGACAACGCCTGTAAGTACACCGAACAGGGCAAGATTTCCATTGGGCTTACCGGTGATGCCGATGTGGTGCAGCTTTACGTTCGCGACACCGGCGCCGGTATTCCTGCCGACGACATCCCGCACTTGTTCCAAAAATTCTACCGCGTCGATAACTCCGCAACGCGCACCATTGGTGGTACTGGATTAGGCTTATTTATCTGTCGCAAAATTGTGGAACTTTACAAGGGTCGTATCTGGGTAGAGAGCGAATTAGGCAAGGGTAGCACCTTCTTTATCAACCTGCCGCGGCTCAGCATTCAGCGCGCCGAAGCATTGCAATCAGAAGAAGAGAGCAAGGCCGCCAGCGCGCCAACACCTAGCGCTTCAGCGAAAGCATGATACAATACCAGTAAACATAAGCACTAACAACAAAGGTACGATAATTCCCATGGCAAAAATCCTCTTGGTCGAAGACGATAATAATTTGCGCGAAATCTATGAGGCTCGCTTGCAGGCCGAAGGCTACACGATTGTGTCAGCTCAAGATGGCGAAGAAGCTCTGGTAAAAGCCAAACAGGAAAAGCCCGACTTAGTTATCTCTGATGTCATGATGCCACGCGTCAGCGGTTTTGAGATGCTGGACATTTTGCGCAACACCGAAGGTCTTAAAGACACAAAAGTGATCATGCTCACCGCTTTGGGCCAAGCCGAAGACAAGACTCGTGCCGACACCTTAGGTGCAGATCGTTATTTAGTAAAATCACAGGTAACATTGGAGGACATCGTGCAGGCAGCCGACGAACTTTTGAAAGATGCGGGTGCCGTACCAGCCGCTGCATCTACCGCTCTTCAAGATGCAGGTTCTACGGATCAAGGGAGCCCAGCCCCAAGCGCTACTGCCGCAGCACCAGCAGCTGCCCCCGTAGCACCTCAGACAGCAAGCATCCCAATGGCGACACCTCCAGAGCCCGCCGCGCCAGCAAATCCGACCACCGCTGAGCCAGCAGCTACCGTTCCAGCTGCTGAGCCAGCCCCGGCATCGCTTGAAACACCAGCACCGAGCCCTGAACCAACACAGGTCACACCGGCCCCAGTTGGCAGCACCGCTGCACCAACAACCCCAGCACCACGGCCTGAAGTTCCAGAGACAACACCAGAGGTTGCTCCCAGTGAGAAGCCTGAGGCTCCAGCTGCGCCGCAACAAGACACAGCATCTACGCAAGATACCGCCGCACCTACAACAGCCGCCACCCCGGTTGTACCGCCCGCAGCACCCGCTACCGATGTAGCCGCGCCCACTGCGCCGGAGCCAGCAGATAACACCGCCGCGAGCCCAGCCCCAAGCACTGAACCTGCCGTACCTACTACGCCAGCTGAACCACCGGTTGCACCATCTGTTAATGATGACCAAACTGCTGACGACCAGCTTATGGCTGACGCCGTTAAGCAGCTGGGCGGTACCGTAGTGGAGCCACCCGCTGATGCGGCAAGCGACAACGCTACTACGCCGGCCGAACCTGACACGCCAACGCCAACCGCGCCGGAGCCAGCAGCGGTAACTCCCGTGCAAACGACCTCCGACGAACCAGTTGAGGCTCCCGTGGAGCCTGAAGCTACTGCTGAAGCCGCAGAGCCAACTGCCGTTCAACCTCCAGCAGCCCCAACCATGCCTGTGCCGGAGCCAGCAGAAGCTACTGACGCTGCTACCTCGGCTGCCGATGAACAAGCACTCATGCAAGAGCAGATCAACCAATTCGTACAACAACAAGGCGTACAGCCCGAGCCGGCTGCCGTTCCCACGCCTACCTCTGCGCCCGAGCTCGCCACACCACCAGCGCCTGCGGATGAAGCTCCAACTACCGAGCCAACTCCTGCACCAGTAGCAGAAGAAGCTCCGGACCTGACCGCACCTATTAGCAGCCAGCCAGCACCAACCGTTATTGCGCCCGAAACCACTACCAGCGACACAGCTGCGCCCACAACCCCAGCACCACGACCCGAGGTTCCAGAGACAACACCAGAGGTTGCCCCCAGTGAGAAGCCTGAGGCTCCAGCTGCGCCGCAAACCGTTGCGCCCACCACAGAGCAACCAGCGCCAGAAGCTACCGAGCCCGAGGCTCCAACCACAGATGACGACAACGTTACTGTGGCTGGCAAAAAAATCATTCAGCCGCCAGTGGAACCTATCAAGACACGACCCGACCTCAACGAACTCCTGGCCAAAGAGGGCATCGGTTCATTAGACGAACATCAAGAAGCGCAGCAACCAACATCGCCATATAACACACCTCACCAGCCTGGGCATGTAATTTCACCAAACGGCACGCAAGAAGCGCCCGACCTTACCGCACGACCAGCCGTAGCAGCACCCGCGCCAGTCGCAGCGCCCACTGCGCCAAACCCCAGCGATCCTAACAACATCGCGCTCTAAGCCATAACCCGCTATAATAACAGCGATGAGTGACACACCCATTCGCATTAACCGATTTATCGCCCAAAGTACCGGGCTATCTCGTCGTGC
>CAMLRZ010000002.1 GCA_946482575.1 uncultured Candidatus Saccharibacteria bacterium | reverse complement strand
AGGCCACGGAGTTCACGAACAGCATTTTGGGCTGGCTTGGTTTTAATTTCTTTGCTGGCGCCCAGGTACGGCAAATATACCACGTGCACATACAAGCAATTTTCACGGCCAAATTGTGTACCGCATTCGCGAATTGCTTCTACAAAGCTCAGACTTTCCAAATCACCAACGGTGCCACCGATCTCCACAATATGCACGTCAAAGCCCTTCCCGGCTTCTTCGATCTCGCGCATGATTGCGTTCATAACATGCGGCACAATTTGCACCGAGTGGCCCTGGTATTTGCCAGCACGTTCGTCAGCAATAACTTTACTGAGCACGCGCCCAGCCATCAGTGAGCTCGCCTGCGTTAGCTCTTCGTCCAAAAACCGCTCATAGTGGCCGAGGTCCAGATCGGTTTCTGCGCCATCAACGGTAACAAAACATTCACCATGCTCACGGGGGTTCAAGGTGCCGGCATCAACATTCAAGTATGGGTCACACTTTTGAATGTTAACGCTCAGCCCTTTGGCCTTGAGGATGTTTCCGATTGAGGCGGCGGTAATGCCCTTCCCTAATCCAGAAAGCACACCACCAGTAACAAACACATATTTCGTCGGCTTTGACACCCTCATCCTCTTTCTACTCTTTTAATGATACTGTATGTACGTTTACGTGTGCAACACGAAAGCCGAACATTATTGCCCAAGCAGCTGCGAAATGGCCGCATCTTTTTGTGGATCGCTGCCCTTAGCGTAATCCTCGTCGGTCATTTTGACTACTTTATCTGGGGTAATACCTTTTTTATCAATATTCTGACCATTTGGTCGGTACCAACGGGCCGCCGTTATCTTGATTTCGGCGCCGCCGCTCAGGTTCAGAATCTGTTGCACGCTTCCCTTGCCGTAGCTCTTTTCGCCCAAAATAGTGGCTACATTGTTGTCGCGTAGGGCACCGGCGGTAATTTCTGCTGCGCTGGCACTTCCGCTGTTTACCAATACCACGGTTGGGACTCCGGCTAAGATATTATTGCCGTCAGCGGTGTAGCTTTTAACCACTTTGCCGTCGGTTTTTTCTTGCAAGATCAGCTTGTTCTGCGGCAACCACAAACTAGAAACTTTGACTGCTGCGTCCAAAAGTCCACCTGGGTCGTCACGCAAATCAAGGATTACGCCCTTTACGTCATTGTCTTTGAAATTCTGGGCGGCTTTGACAGCCAAGCTGGCAGTATCATTGCTAAACTGGGTAATTTGCAAGTAGCCCAATCCATTATCTAGGATCTTGCTTTCCACGCTCGGTACTTTGATATCGGCACGAGTAATGGTAAATGTCAGGGTTTCTGACTTATTGCGCACCACTTTTAGCACAACTTTTGTGCCTTTTTTGCCGCGAATCAGGTTTACGGCTTCGTCCACCGACATGCCGCTGGTAGCTTTGCCATCGATGCTCGCAATAATATCTTGAGCTCGTAAGCCGGCTTTATCGGCCGGAAAGCCCGAGATTGGCGCAATCACCACAAGATTTTTGTCGCTGTCCTGTCCAAGCTCTGCCCCAATACCACTAAATGTACCTTGTAGCTCATCGTTAAAGGCCTTGGCGTCTTTGGCATTAAAGTATTCGGTGTATGGGTCGCCGGTGGCCTGCGCCAGCCCGCTTTTAAGGCCGTCCAGCAGCTGCGCTTCAGTAAGCTTGCCATCATAATTGTCTTTGATCACTTGATACACCTGATTGACCGAACTATAGTCGAGTGTGGCTGGCAGTGAGCCATTCTGCGATGATCCGCGTGACAAGGTCATGGGAATGGATCCATTGCCCACATTCACACCAAGTACAAACACGATCAGCATGCCAACGGCACTCACGCCAATCCAGGCATTGCGTGTCATTTTTGCGCCTATTTTCTGCGCAAAATTAAATTTGTCCCTTTGCACCAAATGCCCCTCTCTTTTGTGGTTATGCTCTGATTATACGGCACCATGCTTGCGGTGCGAATACCCATTGTCATTTCCACAAAGAGAGTTTACTAGAAGTGAATAAACTGGAGGTTGTTAGCCCGAACGCTTGCGGCGCTAATGTAGGCTTCGCTGTAGTGTCCCTGGTAGTCCTGGTTGTACTGGCTAATGTAGATGCTGCCATCCGAGAAAACCTTTTCTACATACATGGCGTGGCCATACGTACCGCTGTTCTTGATAGCAACATCGCCGGCGCGAGGGCTAGTGTCTACAGGGATACCTGCTGCGCGAGCGTTATCATCCCACTGGTTGGCGTTTCCGTAACCGCCCCAATAAGGCATATTGCGGCCGCTAGAGTAAACCTTCCAAGCGGTGTAGCTTACGCACTCACGGTTATACATACCCCAGTTATCCACCATGCTATCCTGAGCTGCATTGCGCCATTTGTTTGGATAGGTGTCATTGCCGTTGTTGCCCGCTACAATGTAGCTACCATCGCCACTGGTAAGGCGAGCGTTTTCAATTGCCTGCTGGCGACGCAAATCAGCAATCTTAGAAGCGTTAGCCTGCGTTTTTTGGTTGTATGCAGCCTGCTGAGCCTGGTTGTATGCCAACATGCTTGCTTGTTTAGCGCGAGCGCTGTCCAGCTGTGCCTGCTGAGCTTTTTGCGAAGCCAATAATGTCTCTACTTCTTGTTTTTGAGCGTTCAACTTGTTCTGCAGTTCAGCAATTTTTTTGAGGGTGTTCTGAATTTTGGTCTGTACTGCAGTGCGGTACTCTTCTTTGTCTACAAAATCGCTGAGGTTCTTGCTGGATGCCAGCATTTCGATAGTTGAGGGCTGACCATCAACGTAGGTCATTTTGATATTCTCACCTAAGACGTTACGCTGTTTTTCGAGTTCGATCTGATTGGCATTAATTTGACCTTGTAATTCGGCCTGCTTGGCCTCATTGGCAGAAATAACACTTTGGATAGTCGAAATTTGCGCCTGCAGCTGATTGATAGCATCTTGGTAGCTGGTTGCCTGGCTAGCCAGGTCGCTCACAGCGTTCTGGTGCTGCTGGTTTTCAGCCTGCAAGGCGTTGATCTGTTCGTCGTAGCTATCGGCGCGAACCATGTGAGGCACAATAGCGCTGGCCGCTACGAACAGCACTCCCACGAGCACCATAAAGGTTGAAACCAAGGGCTTCTTGACGGCGGCTGCTCGATAGCGTGTAAAGCGAGAGCCCTGGGGCTCTACGCGCAAATACTGCAGTGTCGATAAACTGCTGGTTGCATCTTTTTGATCGGTATTATTTTTGTTTGAACGAAACATTTTTATCTTTTTTCTAGATACTTTAACATTAGCATATTTCCCCATACCTTGTAAATTGCTCCCTCCTTACAGTGTTGTTATTTTCACTTTTTGTTTGGAAGTAAGGTTGTTGGTCTACTTTGTCTTGAATTTCAGATACCGCCGGGTCGCTACTACAGAAGATGCGGCACCAATTAGTATACCCACGCATAATTGGATAGTCAAAAGAATCCAGACGTGCTGACTAAAGTACTCGGACGCGTAATTAATGTCCAGCAGACCAAGGCTACTTGCCTGCAACGCAGAACTGGCCAGCATAAACAAAACCTTGATTATCAGAACCGACACAATTGCCGAAAAGATACCATACACAATGTTCTCTACTACAAACGGACCACGAATAAACCATGTGCTGGCGCCCAATAATCGCATAATGGTTAGCTCGTCACGCCGGTTAAAAATAGCCATCTGAATAGTGTTAAAGATAATCAGAACCGAAATAACGGCGAATAATAGCACTGCAAAAATACCAGCTTGGCGCAAGATATTAGTAGCGTGGGTAATCTTGTCGATGGCTGCCTTACGATCGCCCGAGTAAGATGGGTCGTCGGATTGCAATTTTAAGTTGGCTGGCTGGCTCAGATAGTCTTTGATATCCTGAATTTTGTTTAAGTCACGCGGTTTGATCTGGATAGTAGCCGGCAGCGGGTTGTCGGTGGCAGAGATTGCCGACAACAATTGTTGGTTGCCTGCATTTTGTTTTTGGTAGTTCTCTAGTGCTTGGTCTTTGGATAAGTACGTCACCGACTTTGCATTAGGCAATGCTTTGATGCCTTTAATAAACGCGTCACGGTCGGATGCACTGATGTCATCTTGTAGGTACACTGAAATATCAATTTTATCGGTGATCTGCGCAATGGTGTTGGCAAATGTCGCGTTCGTAATTAGCGAGAACAACACAATAGTTAGTGTCACGGTCATCACCGCCATAGCCGCCACTGCCAACCAGGCGTTACGGATAAAGTTCACGAGACCCGTCTTGATAATACGGGACAAAGTAATCATTTTTCGATTCATAGTTTGTAGCTCGCCTGTGCTTTATCACTCGCAATGTGCCCGTGCTGAATGGTTACTACACGGCGCTTTAGTTTATTGACGATTTCCTGGTTGTGGGTGGTCAGCAAAACGGTAGTGCCGTAACGGTTAATTTTTTCCAGCACATTAATAACATCCCAGGCGTGCTTGGGGTCAAGGTTGCCCGTTGGCTCGTCGGCGATCAGAATCTTAGGCTGACGCACAATGGCGCGTGCAATGGCCACGCGTTGACGTTCACCACCAGACAGCTCGTACGGCATACGCTTTTCTTTGCCGCGCAAGTTCACAATATCTAGCACTTTTGGCACGGTGTGACGAATTTCGTAGTTGCCCATACCTACGATTTCCAGTGCAAAGGCCACGTTTTCAAAGACGGTTCGGTTAGGCAGGAGCTTAAAATCCTGAAATACCACGCCGATTTTGCGGCGCAGCAACGGAATTTCGCGATCTTTTAATTTATCGTAGTCAATGCCGCCCACAATAATCTTGCCGCTAGTAGGTTTTTCCTCGCGGGTCAACAGTCGCAACAGCGTAGTTTTACCCGCACCGCTCTGCCCCACCACAATAACAAATTCTTTTGGTTCAACGTGCAAGCTGATTCGGTCCAATGCCGGAGTTGCGTGCTTGCCGTACGTTTTTGTCACCCTGTCCAATAAAATCATTAGCTTTATTATAGCAGAACACGGCCGCCGTCTAGCACTCACGCTTACGAAATTGCGGTTTCTACAACAAAAAGCCAGCTCCTAAAAATAGTAGCCGGCTTATAAAATGCCCTGTTTACTAAACGGCGATACCGCTGAGCGGGTCTACGCCAGTTGCTGGCTTGGGGAATGACTCTGGAATAATATGACTGGCTGGGGTTGAAACTGTTTGTGGACTAACGGTTTGGCCGGGCATGGTGCCGGCGGCAGGTGGCGCCGTAGGCTGCTCAGCTATTGGTGCGGGTGCAGCAGTTGGCATTGCCTGAGCAGGGGCTGAGTCGGGATGGGTAACTTGCATCGCAGGGGCGGCCGGGGTTGAAGCCCCGTCGTGAGTGATTTGGTCACTAAATGGTGTTAGCTGCGGAGCCTTGTCGGTTGGAGGCAGTGGCGCGGGCGCTGCTGCAGATGCTGGGGCCTGCACAGTTACAGGAGATGCGGGCGGGACGTCATATTGCTCCACCGGCGTCTGTACTGGCTGCGGCAATTGCATTTCTGGTAGAGGTTGCATGGCAGGATTTACAGGAGTGGCTACAGGTACGGGTGCGTCATTACCAATAACTACTTGCGCACCTTCGGTGGCAGTTTCACCGAGGTCGGCATCGGTCACGGGACGATCATGGACATTCGCTGCCTCAGCCTCTTCGGCAAATTTTGCGAGATCATCGAGATTTGACATGCGTTTTCCTTTTATTTTTTGTTTTTGATCTAATGATTATACATTAGCACTTTCTGGTAAAAACGTCAATGTAGGCAGCTACCGCTTCTTGAGCATTTCACCCACAATTCCTGCAGTGGCTCCGCCTATGGCGGCTACTTTTTGACGCGCGCCGTAAGCTGGCTGCCGCAGCACATCTTTGACAAGTGTAGCCAGTGACGCGCTGCTTCGCATAAGTGCCAAGTAGTCAGCGTTGAGCGAGCTCTGGTGACGGACGCCCATGCCAATAGTAAGGCCTTGTAGTGCGGCATTTGTCTCAGTGGCTATACGTTTAATTCCACGATATGGCCTGTCGGCGCGACGCGCTTGAATACTTGCAATAACATCTTCGGCAACAGCTTGCGTCTGGGCAAGGCTTGCCTGTCGGTGGTCGGGACTTTGAATCGCGTGATAGGCAGCAGCAATTTTTGCCGGATCTTTACGCACGAGCGCCCCTATAAATTTTCCTAGATTTTTCACCATGCCAGGGCGGCGTTCAATAGTGCGTCCCCAGTCATACACATTCAAGTCGCCACTGTCATCGGGCGCGGCTTTAATGTTTCCGGGGTGCATATCGCCGTGCATTAAGCCAGCTTTCCATAAACGCACCGACATCACGCCCAGATTTTTTATATGTCGTGGATCAACTGGTGCGTCCTCGATACGTACACCCGGCATGTATTCCATAACGATACGACTTTTGGTGGTGTACTGTGGCAAAACCTGGGGTACATGAACATTCGACCCCTGCAATGCTTCGCGCGCTCGAGTTTGCAAGGCAGCTTCACGCTCAAAGTCTAATTCGCCGCGAATATCCTTTTCCAGAACATTGAGCAAGAATGGCAGAACACTTCGCACGCGGTCAAATTCAGCGGTTGATGCTTCGGGCGCGTTTCGCTTCATAAAGCTATCAACAACATCGCTAGCCACAACATACGCACGAACGTTATCGGTCATTGCCTGGTCAAAGTTCGGGCGCGGCACTTTCTGAGCCAATGTTGTTCCGTTGGCGTCTTTAACGCGTAAAATATGCGCTACTGAGGCACTGCTGACCACGCCATCCAGCGTTAAATCTTCAGGTACAGTTTGTGCAAGCTTGGGCAACTCGTCTTGCTGCGGCAAGCTTACGCCCTCTTGCATATACCGACCGACTTCGCGGATATATTCGGACCGGGCGTCGTCTTTACCCTTTACAATACCAGGCAGTGACTGACCAATTTTGGCAATTAAAGGTCCGCCGCGAAATACATTTTCGGCAACTTCCTGCGCAGGCTTGGTAGGTGCGTCGCCCTTAAGCGAAGAAAGCGCCAGGTCTGATGTGGAGTCGTACAACCGGCGCATCAAACGAGCGTCGCGAGCAATCTCGCCCACGCCTTCTTTTATCTGTTCTGGGGCGCCTGACGTAACTTGGCGCGTACGCTCTATGAGGTACGGTGCAGCCACTCGACCTAGCACAACTACTGCGGTAGCACGCTGCTCAAGGTCAGAACTTTCGGCCATTTCAACTACAGTATTAAGCGTCTCTACCAGCTCCGCAGTTCCTTCTGTTCGTGGATAGGTACTTGCTACATGCGCGGTCTGCTGGGCGAGCTCCTGGGACATATCCTGCCCCGTTTGCAGTGTTTCATATATGGACATAATGTAAGCCTCTCAGGCCTAGAACATTCTATTATACCATCAAAGTCAATAAATTCAACTTACCTGCTCGTTATTTGCCCAGGTTGTGGTCGAGGTAAGCATTAATAAACGGATCTATATTGCCATCTAGCGTACCCTGTGTGTCGCTGGTTTCATAGCGCGATCGCAAGTCTTTAACCTGCTTGTAGGGGTGCAACACATAGCTACGAATTTGATTTCCCCACTCTGCGGACTGGTTTGGGCCTTTTAACTTGTCCAGGTGGTCTTGGTGCTGCTCAATTTGTAATTGAATTAATCGCGAGCGCAAAATGGTCAACGCAGTTTCTTTATTCTGCAACTGGCTACGCTCGTTTTGAATAGCGACACTGATACCGGTTGGGATATGCGTAATGCGCACTGCCGAATCTGTAGTATTTACCGACTGGCCGCCGTGGCCGCCGCTGCGATACACGTCAACCCGCAGGTCTTTTTCGTTAATTTCTAGTTCTTCGGGATGATCAATTTTAGGCATGACATCTACTTTGGCAAAGCTTGTTTGGCGCAAATTGTCGGAGTTAAACGGGCTGAGGCGCACCAGGCGGTGCACGCCATGTTCGCCCTTGAGGCGTCCATACACAAACGTGCCGCTAATCTCCAGCGTCACACTTTTGATACCAGCCTCTTCACCAGCCGACTCGTCAACGGTTGTAACACTAAAGTCGTGGGCTTCGGCCCACCGGACATACATGCGGAGCAACATTTGCGCCCAGTCCTGGGCATCGGTTCCGCCAGCACCGGCATAGATACTAACGATGGCATCGTGCTCGTCGTACTTGCCCGAAAATTTCAGTTCTTCTTTGAGTTCAGCCAGCTGCCCCACGATGGTATTAAGCTGTGACGACAACTCTTCTTGCATGGTGTCGTCGTTGAGCTCGGCTAATTCGTCCACGTCGGCGATGCTCGCCTGCAGCTCTTGCCACGGCGCAATGCGCGCTTCAAGTTTGGATTGCTGCTTTACAATTTCTTGCGCCTTGCTGGCGTCCTGCCAGAAGTCCGGCTGAGCCATCTGTTTTTTGAAGGCATTATTTTGTTCTGTTAGGTCATCGATATGCAAGCGCTCACAGGCGGCGTCAACTTCGGTACGAACATCTTGGACTTGTTGCAGGATCTCATCCATAGCGGTGGCTGTGTTATTCCCTAAAACTATCCCACAGAGGACGTACCTGACCCTGCAGTGATCGTACGGTTGCTTCGGAGCAATCGCTTAGTACACCAAGTCCCCACACGTCGTCCTTGAATAGGTCGCGCGATATACTCACGATGCCTGACTTATTGATAGCTTTGATACGCTGTGGAACACCAAAATAGTCTTCGATGCTTTCGTCGAAGAAATAACGACTGCTGTATCCGCCTGCTGTACCGCCTACCGTTTGGGCACTGCGTTGGAATCGGCCAATGCTGTACGCTTTGGCGGCCTCAATGTCAGCGCTATCGATATTACCCTTAAAGACGTCCTGGAGTTCGCGAGTAACAATATTGAACAATGCACTGGCGTTCTTTTTGGAAACCTGCGCGCCAAACCACCAGTTGCTATTAAGCTTGGTCTGGCCAAAACCGGAGCTCATGCTGTACACCAGTCCTTGTTCACGGGCCGTGCCCAAAATTTTGGAGTACAGCGTTTCGGTAAGCATAGTGTTTACCAAGCCAAGTGCATCAGACTCTGGGTCGCTCATGCGGCGGTTCATAAAGCTATCGATGTAAAAGTAGACGTTCTTGACGGTAGAGTTGTGGATGAATAACGGGTCGTCTTTGCGGTGTGGAATTTCATCGGGAAGGTCAAAGCGTTCGGTTCCCTCGGGCATGTCCATTGCTTCTAATGCAGCCTTGATGCCCGCGCGACGGCTGTCGGTAATGCGACCGGCGATCACAAATCGCAGGTTACGTGTGGTATGTGTGCGCTTGTAATGGCGGCGTACGTCATCCAATGTGACGTTGTCGATAATAGTCAGGCGCTCTTGGTCTGTCTTGGCCATAAAGCCGTAGTGCTCGCGTAGTGCCAGGCTTAGATGACGGAAGTGATTGTTGGAGCGAGCCTGCAGTTCTTCGCGAACATTGCCAAACTCTGCAGTAAACTCTTCTTCCAAAAATAGCGGCTTTGCTACAGCCAAAAGCATTAAGTCTAATACTCGGTCCCATTCAAAATCAGCGCATTCGGCTTCGTAGGTAATGTCGTAAACACCCGTAGAAGCGTTGCTGTAGGCGCCATTTTTTTCGATTTCAGCTTGGAACAAGCGCGCCTTGCGGTATTGCTGGTTGGCACCCAGCAATACGTGTTCCATTAGGTGAGGCGTTTCCCATTTGTCGGGCTTTACCAGGTATTCGCCTGCGCGAAAGTTGAGTTCATAGGTCATGACGGTTGCATCGGGGACGTTGATGAGTAGCCCTTTTGCACCATTTTTGAGGGTTATTTCGGATACAGTGTGCTTCATAACGTGACTATTTGTGTTTGCGACCTTTTGATTTGCGCTGGCGCTCAGCTTTGCGAGCTTTTTTGCGCGCGGTGGTGGTAGCGGCCTTCTTGGCGTCAGCTTTCTTTTTGCTGTCGGCAAAGTCAGACTCTTCAAATTCAGCGTCAACATCAATGATCTTGTTGGCGTTGCTGATTGACTGGCGAGCGGCGCGAGTCAACTCGGTCTCAGTTACCTGCTCTAGTTCGCTTGCATCAACAGGCTGAGCGTGGAAGAGCGTGCGTACGATTTCGCGTCGCAGCTCTGCTTGCATTTCGTCAAAAACGAGCTGCGCTTGACGACGATATTCCACCAGTGGATCACGTTGGCCCACGGCCATCCAGTGGATACCCTCACGCAAGTGGTCCATGTTTTCTAGGTGCTGCATCCAGAGGTTGTCCAGAATTTGCAGGTAAATATCACGCTCGACTTTGTGCATGATTTCGGTACCGAAAGCTTTTTCACGTGCTTCGTACAATTCCATGGCAGCGGTCTTGAGAGCCTGACTAAACTTGTCGGCAGTATTGTCAAACAGGCGGTCTAATGTTGCTTCGTCGAACGGAAATACTTCTTTTACGACGTCTTCAAAAATATCGCTGGTAATTTGTGGTGAGGCGGCCATTGCAGTTGCCTCTTCTTGAATCAGAAGTTTCACGCGCTTGCTAATGTCTTCGGACTGAAGAATTTCGCGGCGCATGGCGTAAATAGCTTTACGGTGACGGTTCATAACGTCGTCGTATTTCACGACGTTTTTACGTTGGTCAAAGTGGAAGCCTTCCACTTTCTTTTGGGCACCTTCCAAGCTCTTGGAGATTAAGCGGTTCTCGATAGGAGTGTCGTCGTCAACTTTTAGGCGAGCCATCATTTTGGCGATGCGCTCACCGCCAAAGATACGCATAAGGTCATCTTCGGTGCTTACAAAGAATTGCGTCACACCAGGGTCACCCTGACGACCGGAACGACCACGAAGCTGGTTGTCGATACGACGGGATTCATGGCGCTCAGAACCAAGCACAAACAGACCACCGGCCTCTTTTACGCCCTCACCTAGTACGATGTCAGTACCACGACCGGCAATGTTGGTTGCCAGTGTAACAGCACCCTTTTCACCTGCTTTGGCAACGATGGCAGCTTCGCGCTCGTTGTTCTTGGCGTTCAATACCTGGTGCGGAATACCAGCCTTCTTAAGGGCATTGCTAAGCAATTCGTTCTTTTCAATAGAAACGGTACCGATCAACACTGGCTGACCTTTTTCGTGCAATACTTTAATTTCTTGCACGATGGCCTTGAACTTAGTTTCTTCGTCCTTATAAATACGGTCTGGAAGGTCGATACGAGCCGCCACGCGGTTCGACGGAATCTCTACTACATCCAGTTTGTAGATCTGATGGAACTCCTCGGCCTCTGTTTGGGCAGTACCGGTCATACCGGCCAGTTTTTCGTACAAACGGAAGTAGTTCTGGAACGAAATGGTTGCCAGGGTCATGGATTCTTGTTGGACTTCTACGCCTTCTTTGGCCTCGATTGCCTGGTGCAAACCTTCGTTGTAGCGACGGCCGGCCAGCAAACGACCGGTAAATTCGTCAACGATTACAATCTCGCCTTCGTTGGTTACCACATAGTCTTTATCACGCTTGAACAAAGCCTGGGCGCGCAGCGCCTGCTCCAGGTGATAAATGGTACGAATGTTTTCGGTAGCATACAGGCTGGTGATGCCTAATATTTTTTGCACCTTTTCAACGCCTTCATCGGTCAAGATTACCGTTTTGCGCTTTTCGTCGGTCTCGTAATGCTCATCTTTTTTGAGCTGACGGGTTACTTTGGAAAATTGTGCGTAGGCGCTACCGGTGGTTACGCTTGGTGCCGAAATAATCAGCGGCGTGCGCGATTCGTCAATCAGGATAGAGTCAACCTCGTCTACGATAGCGTAATGCAAGTCACGCTGGCGCAGCTGTTCGGTTTCGCGAACCATGTTGTCACGCAAGTAGTCAAAGCCAAATTCGTTGTTAGTACCGTAGGTGATATCAGCGGCGTAAGCCTCCTGACGAGTACAAGGTTTAAGGTGGTGCATGCGCTTGTCTGTGTGGTCTTCATTTACGAAGTTTGGATCGAATATAAATGACTTGTCGGCCACAATAACAGCGGTGCCTAGACCCAAGAAGTGATACACCTGAGCCATCCAACCAGCGTCACGCTGCGCTAGGTAGTCGTTAACGGTAACTACATGCACACCCTTTTTGGTTAAGGCGTTCAGGTACACCGGCGCCGTTGCCACCAAGGTCTTACCTTCACCGGTTCGCATCTCGGCAACGTTGCCTTCGTGCAAAACCATGCCACCGACCAGCTGCACATCAAAGTGACGCTGCCCCAACGTGCGGGTTGCAGCCTCACGGACCACCGCAAACGCGTCAGGCAGAATCTGGTCAAGCGACTCTTTTTTGAGTCGTTTTTGCAGCTTCTCGGTCTGAGCCTGCAGCTCTTTGTCGGTCATTTTTTTGTAGGTTTCGGCTAGGTCGTTAATCACACGAACACGCTTACGCAGACGTTTTACGGTTCGAGCTTGTGGGTCACCCAGTACTTTTTTCCAAGCAATATTCATGGCGGTAGTCTCGTATCTCCCTATTTCTTGATCTCGTTTTCCCTTATTGTACGCTGTTGGAGCGTGTAAGGCGAGTCTTTTTTGGTTTTATACCGGGCGATGCTTCAGGCGAGCAATAATTCGGCGATGCAAACGCGGATTCGCATGCAAGTCTTTGTAGCGGCGCAGTTGTCCGCGAAGTCGGGTTTCGGCAATATCAACGGCAGCAAAAATGTTAATAGTATCTTCGGTAATGGCAATTGTTTCTTGGGGTAACGAAACGATTACTTCACACGTGCACAGCTTTTGGCCTTTTTTCTTGTCTTCTTTTAGCTTAACGTCCATTTTTAGACTTTCGCGGCTAGTTTTGGGAACGTAGCGATCTAATCGGGCTAGTTTTTTGGTGACATATTTGTGCAGGTCTTCCCCCACCTGCATGTGCACACCAGTGATGTGGAGCTGTTTGATCATAATACCCTCCTTTGTAGCTTATAGCTCAGCTTGACCACCCATGAATGGGCGCAAGACTTCCGGAATAACGATTTTACCGTCGTGCGTTTGGTTGTTCTCTACAATTGCAGCCATGATGCGGCCCAGCGCAAATGCGGTGGCGTCGTTAGTATGCACGAACTCAATAGTACCATCCGCCAAACGTACACGAATTTTAAGATCACTGGCCTGGTAGTCGGTCATGTAGTCGGCAGTATGTGTTTCGCGGTAGGTCTGCTGACCGGGGAACCATACTTCTACGTCAAAGCCGCTGGCGTTTGGCTTGCCAATGTCGGCGGTACACTTTTGCAGAAGTTGATATGGCAGACCAAGCTGTTGCACCAGATATTCCTGGATAGCTACAGCAAGCCGGTGCTCGTCTAAGCCAGTCTGGGCGGTGCTAAAGATTTCCATCTCTAACTTATCAAACTGATGCAAGCGAATAATACCTTCCGTGTCTTTACCATAGGTACCGGCCTCACGACGGAAGCTTGTGCTGTAACCGATATACCGAATTGGCAGCTCGGCTTCGGGCAAAATCTCGTTCCAATACATGGTACACAAGGTGTGCTCGGCGCTAGCATTGAGCCACAAATCGTCTTCTGGCTGGCCAGCACGATACGTAACTTCTTCGGCGTTCAAACGAGCACTGGCTACATATGGCTCAGTGCGCAACATAGCTGGCGGTACGATAGGCGTAAATGGCTTGGTGCTGAGGTTGAGATTATTGTCTTTTACAAGCTTGGCGATCACCTGCTCATCGCTCAGTGTTTGCATCACAAATTGCACGATGGCAAATTGCATGCGCACTAGCCCGCCCTTTAGGTACGCAAACCGGCTGCCGGCAATTTTAGCGGCGCGCTCTTTGTCGAGCATGTCACGCGGCTCCAGAATTTCCCAGTGGTTTTTGGGCGTGAAGTCAAACGGCGTAGGCTCGCCAACTTTTTTGGCCACCACGTTTTCGTCTTCGGTAGCGCCCACCGGCACGTCTTGCAATGGCATGTTCGGCACAGCATGCAGCAGCGCTTGATACTGCTCATCTACGGGTGCTAGATCGCTTTCTAATTGAGCCACCTGCTCTTTTAGCGCCTTACCTTCGGCGATTTGCTCAGCAGTGGGTTTGGTTTTTTTGAGCATAGCGGCCAGGTCGTTGCGCTTGGCTCGCACGGCCTCAATTTGTGTTACCAAATCACGGCGGCGCTCATCAAGCTGCAATAAAGTGTCTACATCGACAGGATAGCCTTTTTGCTGGGCTTTGGTGGCCACCTGCTCGCGATTTTCCCGGATAAATTGGATGTCTAACATGGGATTTGTTCCTGTTTACGAAAGTTTGTCTAGAAATAGGTATATAAAAAGATAATAGCCGACTAGCGTCGACTGGAGCGAAAGCTGGAACTGATGTACGTGCGAGTAACTTTCATCTATCTTTAGTATAGCACACCCACCAAACATACAGCGCTATGCGCGTGTACGCATTTTATACACACTTCGCATCTGGAGAACGTAGTAAAAGTTGCACATCTCCTTGAGCGGACTTATATAAACTTGATACTATTGGCCAATCTGGGAGAGACGGAACATTTTATGGACATGGACAGACAAGGCAGTATTTTTTCCGAGCTTGGCCACGGTGCCCAATTCAAAGCTTTTGATATGCACAACGGGCGCGTGCTTAAAATTCCGTTAACCGAGGCGGAAACTACTCGTGTTGCAAAGCAACGCCACAACATTATTCACGGCACGCTGGAACAAATTGCCAGCATCGAAGTCCGTGTGCAGACGTTCATGAACAGCAAGGCGCGCCTTCCGTCTATGATCATGCACCCGCTGGATGATCCGCAACCCTTTTTGCATCTTTTGGGTAATCCTTCGCTGGTTCCGATAGATAACATTTTGCCCGAGGACACACCCGATAAGCGCTGGGGCGCAGCACGATTTGTGTACAGCCAAGACAAGGTTGAAATTGTGCGAGGGCTCATGGAGTACTTGAGTGCACAGGACACTGTTACCCCCGCTGACCACCGAAAATTTATTCGGCTTATCAACAATTATGTGCAACATGTATACAAGACGTGGGAGTACGGTTACTCTGACTACATTTTTAAGCTGGGTGACATGGGGGTCAGACCCAACGGGTCTTTAGTGACGGTAGATTTGGGCGAGTTCAGTAGCGACCCAGAATTTATTGAACGAGCGATCACCGAAAAATGGTGGTACGACAACACCAACCCTCTTAAGAACGATTTTCCCAAAATGCACCCAGACCTTGTGCCCGACTATCTTCGCATACTAGACAGCAGTTTCACGGCGGAAGAACTCCGCAAACGCTGGCGCAAAAAACACATCTGCTCTGCTTGCACACCAGAAACTAATACCATTTCGGCATTCATCGCCACCAAAGTTATGGAGATTGATTACGTGGACCGCTTGTAATGACACCTCACCTTTCCGCCCAGCCACTTGTAGGAACTTTTTATCGTTATCATTTTATTGGCAATGGCGCTCAGTTTCGGGTCTATACCATTCATTCGGCGACCGATCAGCCCACCGGTCGGGTTATCAAGGTGCCTTTGGACTTTGATGAGACTAAGCACGTGGTCGCAGCACCATTATCCAAGATTGCAACCTACAACACTTCTGATGAATTTAATGAGCTTTTAGATGCCCGTGTCCGCGACATCATGCGTTACAAACACACGTTGCCTAATTTGTTGCAGGGCGTGTATGGCCACGACCAGCAGTTCATGCAAAATCTGGGACAATTGCGCATGGTGCAGGCGCCTATCCCCTCGCCCACGCCAAACGCCTATTTTTTGCCGATTTACTACACCCAGGATCAGGTAGCCACCATTGGTCATTATCTGGAGCATTTTCGATTTGTGCAGCCCAATTACCCCAACGAACTCACCAATAACGACATCATGATCGTAAAAAAGCTGGTGCAAGAAATTATCGCTCTGCATTATCGCATTTGGGAATACGGCTTTTTTGAGTTTGTTTTTAAGCCAGAAAATATGGGCATCCGTGTAAACGGCGCTAAGACCGAAGTTATCTGGATGGACCTGGCTGAACACATCACCAACAAAGAACAAGCAGAGGCAATTTTGACCGAACGGCGCTGGCAGCATTCGTTGCTACCTCATAAAATTGACTACATCTACCTGCCGGCGATTTTGCATGATTACTACATAAAGGCGTGCGACGAGGCCTTTACTATCCAAGAATTCCGCAAGCGCTGGCGCAAAAAATGCCTGGTTTACGAGCGTCGAAAACAGCGCCAGCTGCAGCGAAAAGCCTTTTTCACCAAGAACCCTCAACAAAAAGTTGCCTTGTGGATCGCGCAGCAAAACACCAAAAACACCCTGTACCAAGGACTGTCTTCCGGGCGAGTTGACGATATGCACATTCCGCATAACGATCTGATTATGCTCTACAATGACCGGCAAATTTCACCACTGCCACCCGAGCGGCTCGAGCCCATCGAACGTGATATTGCCGCATCTCCGCCACAAGTGAATCCCGCCTATGAACAACTAATCCTTAAGTATCAGTAGCAAGGAAAATTATGCAAAACTATCATCTGCCAGAAAAGCCGCATCAATACGTGCCGTTTCCTGAAATCGGAAGCGGCGGCCAGTTTCACGTTTTTGATATGCACAATGGGCGTGTGCTCAAACTGCCGCTTACCCAGTCTGAGACAGAGGTTATTGCTCGCCAGCGATACAATACCGATGGCACCGGCCAAAAAGTAACCGATGCACGGGTGCAGTCGCGAGTACTTACGTTTATAAACGGCAAAGCGCGCATTGCAAGCATGCTGCGCCATAATTTTATGCAGCCGGAACTCTTTTTGCACTTGCTGGGTAATCCGACATTGATTGATGTAGACAATATTCTTCCCGAGGACACACCCGATAAGCGCTGGGGCGCGGGGCGCATTGTGTATACGCAAGACAAGCTCACCATGACCAGCGAGATTCTGCAGACATTAAATAATAGCCTGCGCATCTCGAGCACCGATGTGAAACGAGTGTGCCATATTATTGATCAATACGTGGAACAAACCTACGCTTTGTGGGAGTACGGCTACGCCGACTACGTCTTCAAGATTGGCGACACCGGCTTTAACGAACGCAATCGACTTATTTTTGCCGACCTTGGCGAGTTTACGAGCGATCTGGACTTCATGACGCTAGCCGTAACGCAACGGCGCTGGTTGAACAATATAAATCCGCTCAAGACCGACTTTCCGCAAATCCCCCGCCAAGCCCAGGAATATTTCACGGCAACCGTTAACAAAGCCTTCGCCGCCGAAGAACTGCAACGGCGCTGGCGCACCAAACACCTTTGCAGTGATTGTCGCCCCAAAGACGACGTTCTTGCCACCTTTATAGCAGCCAAGATAGCGGAAATTGACTACGTTGACCGATGGTAAAAATGGACGAATGGCAACTGCCCGAAACGCCCTCCCAAGGAGCGATGCCCCAAATACCGGACATTGTGGGGTCTTATTATCGCTATACGTTTGTTGACCACGGGGCGCAATTCCGCATTTATAAAATATCGTCACTTGATGGCATATCAACGGGGCGTGTCGTAAAAGTACCTCTGGACTTCGGCGAAACAAAGCGAGCCATTGGACCGCACCTGCAACGACTAGGGCTCTCGCCGGGGGAAATTGAGCGCCGCACACATCAGCTGCTCATTCATAAACAGCAGCTACCTGCTGTATTACAGGGAATATACGCCAGCGATAAACAGCTTATGCGGCTGTTTGGCAATATTAAAATTGTACCGGTGCTGGCAGCCGTCCCCAAAGACGAGCCCGACTATTTTATGCCGCTCTACTTCACACAAGACTACGTGACTCCCATGTCGCTCTACCTGCATCGTTTTCGGTTGGCCTACTTGCCTCCGCGCCGCTTGAGTGCACCCGACATTCCGGCGGCCAAGCAATTATTGCGGGCAGTAATCAACACCCATTATCGACTCTGGAAATATGGTATTTTTGAGATGAGTCTTAAGATTGAAAACATGGGCGTGCGCAGTGACGGCAAAAAAGTCGAGCTGATTTTGCTAGACTTGGGCGAATATACCACCGATTTTGACGAAGCAATGCAAATTATCAAAGAGCGGCGCTGGTTGAACTCATTGAATACCAATAAAACCGACCATCTTTTTGTGCCCACCGTATTGCACAAACAGTACATCGACATGCTGGGACACGCGTTTACCGAGGAAGCGCTGCGATCACTGTGGCAAACGCGGAGTAATCGGCTTATCCGCCAGCAAGAATGGCGCTTGCGTATGAAAGAAATACTGTCGCTGCACACCGAAACAAGCATCGCCGCCTGGATTGAACGCCAGACACTCACCGCCAACCTGCATCGCAATATCCCTGTTACGCGCATCGATCAGCTCTCTATTCCTCGTAACGAACTGAACTTTTTGCTCATGGACCAGCAAGTTAACCGCACGCCGGAAACAGTTGTTAATGCTCTGGAGCGTGCCGAGCGCCATGCCTTTAAAGACCATACTGCTCAATCCCTAGACGAGCCCCTCTTTCGCCATAGCTTCCCCGCCAGCCACGCCTGATTGTTGTAGAAATTGCAAAGATACGCTATACTGTTCGCATCGAGTACGGTTCGTACCGAGAGCCTTAAGGCAAGTAGGTCCACGAGTCACAATTGATGGGGAATCGCCATGAGTTCTGCAGCCATAGCCGTCACTGTCTTCTTCGCGCTGTTCGCAGGCATGCTCTTTTGGAGTTTGCTGCGTACCCTGGCTCACGAGGTGAGCCGGACGCCCCAGACAGCCACCGCCTTCCAGCGGCGATACCTCCTCGATTCGCATCAGCGCTCGCAGCAGCAGTTGTTTTTCAAGGCTCTGAGCGCCGGAACAGTTCCAGAGCTCGTAAAGAGCCTGAAATAACCCCGCCCGGACACGATGAGGTGTGCGCCTCGCCGCGCCCCACCACACCTCATCGTCCGTCCGCCTACTTGCCTTTCTTCATCAAATGATTCACCGTAAGCTCAGTTCGTGCACGAGCATACATGCAAAAATCACACGGTCCACCCATGATACTATCGCCCATTTGCGGCATCTCACCGTCCATGCAGGCCTTCATTCTCTCGATTGTTGGCTCTACCCAGCTGTCATCACCGGTGTATGGAATAAGCTTGGTCTTAAATTCAAGCTTATTGAAAAAGCCGTTTATATCTATATCGAATCGGCCGTTTGTGTATACAAAATAGCCGGTGGGCTGCACGTTAAAGCCGTTTTGGCGTAAAAGCCACTGGTAAATCTCCATTTGGCGCTTGTAGCTAATTTGCCAGCCCGCGCTAATAGACACTTCCTTATCTTTGGCTGTGGCTTTATAGTCCACCACGATTACCTGACCGTCTTCGGTGACCCACAGATCATCTACCGCACCAAAAATAAGCAAGTTGGTTGGCTGGTGCACAAATTGCACACCCACAAAGTTCTCGCGCCAATCATCCAGTTTTTCGTGCATAAACGGCACAGCAGCGACATTGTTCTCGAGCATAATCGGGTGTGGCTCGCCTTTGGTACGGTAGCTATCGAACTCCCGTTTAAACAGCTCGTCGATTGCTTTGTTGATATTAAACGGAGGACTGTCAGGACGCTTAATTTTCAAACGAGTATCCAGCCAAAAACAGCGTGGACACTGCATAAATAGCTCGATTTTACTGCGACTCAGTTTGTACGCAGTCTTTTGCCCTGGCTTATACGGCACAGAGCGTTCCCTCCAGTAGTTGTTTGCCATCTGCTTAGTATACCTATTTTTTGGTTAGAACCGCTAGCGTTTCAATATGGGGCGTGTGCGGAAAGAAGTTAAACCCTTCAAAATAGGTGATTTCATAGGCCTCTTGCAGCAGCGCTAAATCACGAGCCTGCGTAGCTGGGTTGCAGCTAAGGTACATTACCTTGGGTGGCAAGGCTTCCAGCGTTTTTTGCACCACTTTGTCGTGCAAGCCAGCGCGCGGTGGATCAAAAATTATAGTTTTATCTGGCACAATGTAGTCCAATACTTTTTCGCTTGGTGACTCTACCACTTCGGCATCTACGCCCGATTTTTGTGCATTGACCCGTGCCATTGCGGCAGTTGCAGCATCGGCCTCCACCAGTTCAACGTGCTGTTTTGCCACACTTAGCCCAATACTTCCCACACCAGCGTACATGTCCACCAAATTATCGGTAGCGCCATGTTCCTGAATACGCTGCAACGCAGCTTCAAAAACAGGGATATTTACCTGAAAGAATGAATCCGCATCATAGGTGAATGTCTTGCCTAATAGATCGTCGGTAAGAGTAACGTCGCCCAGCGTGTAGAGGAGCTTGGTGGGCACACTGGCCGGGCTCTTGGGGTTGGAATAGTAGACGTTCATGCCTTTTACTTCCGCAGGAAGCTGGATTTTATGAAAGTCTTCGCGCTTGGTAAACAACGACACCACTACCTCGCCATTTTGCGAACATCGAACAATTATTGTCTTCAAGTCGCCGGCGCGAGGATTGTATTTTTGCAGCTCTGCCACAACGGCACGAGCACCAGCGTCCAGCGCCGGTAAGGCCAGTTCACTACCCTGCACAATTGTCTTGTGATGCGAGCCTCGGTTATGCAGCGCCAGGTGTAATCCATCATCGTCACCCCAGAAGCTGTACTCCATCTTATTGCGATATTGCCACTCAGGGCCAGCCGTGGTCATAGCAAAGTCATCAGGGATTGTTACATGGGCTTGCACAAATAGTTCACTAACAATACGCTTTTTGTATTCATTCTCGGCTGTAAAATCTATAATTTGCCAGGGGCTGGTGGCTAAATAATTCTCTTCGCGAGCTGCGACACGCACAGGCGACGGCTGCGAAATTTCTTCGGCAATTGCCTCGGCGTATGATCGTTTCTTTTTAATGATCCGAATTGTAGCCTTTTCGCCGGGCAATGCGCCCCACACAAATACTTTTTGGCCATCAGGCAACGTAGCCAAACCTTGACCACCATGAACGAGCTTTTCAATTGTAACTTCTTCTTGCATTTTCTACACTTTCTTTATTGCGGCAACTAATTCACTGGGGTGTTCTACTATCGCGTCAGGATGATGGTCGCGAAGCAAAGACACGTCATTGTATCCCCATGCCACCGAAACCATGCCCACGCCTGCTTTCTTGGCGCCATCTATATCACGGGATTCGTCGCCAATATAGACGCACTCGTGTGGCTGCAGCCCATTCTGACGCATGACTTTACGAATGGCTGCCGCTTTGTTGAGCAAACCGATATTGCCATACACTTCCTCAAAATATGTATCCAACTTTGTGGTTTTCAAGAATGCCTGAACATTTTGAGTACTATTTGAGCTCATTACATACAGGTGATAACCTTGGCTTTGTAGTGTTTGTAGCGCGTCGGCTATGCCTTCAAAGGCTGGTACCTCTGTTAACTTATCGTGCATCATCTTGCGGCCTTTAATCAAGAGTCGAGGTATCTGAATAGGATTCACGTGCATCTCTTTGGCTACCCGCATCATGGGCTGCTTGCGCAATCGCGCTACCTCTGCGGGGTCAGTAATGCGCTCGTGCCCCGTTAATTCATAAAAAATATCTACCACAACGTCAAAGCTGTCGGCAATAGTTCCATCAAAATCAAATAATACTGTACGCATTATGGCCTAAGCGTACCTGCGAACACCTGCCACGCTAGCAGGGTTTTGGCAACCAAGCTCAAGATCATGTACATACGCTCACCGTACAAATAGTCTGCCCACTTGCCTACACGCTTGTATTGTAGGTACATATTTATTGCAAAACTGTTAAAGAATACAAAGATGCTGGCGTAAATCCAGTAGACAAACGTTGGGATGTTGCCCGCGCCATACACATTTGCTCCGAATACGTAGATTGCAAAAACAATCCATGGCACAACTCCAGCTACGCAACCGATGCCATACGCAAGCCAGTTTGGGGCATTGCGTTTGCCTTGGTTGTAGATTTCCATGGCCAGGCCTAGCAAGTTCATAATTAGGTCGAGTGCAAAGATCATGATCAGCGTAGAGAGATCATAAATACCGCTTAGCAGCGCGATAGCCACCATCATAGTGCTGGCACTTACCGAATATTCAATCCATCGTAAACGGTTCATGCCCTGCTTGAGCTCTGATTCGTAGCGCTTGCGATACACGGTAGCCAATAGGCAGTGAGCGGTAGCCGACATAAAGAAGAATGCGGCCACAAGCCACGCCAAGTTAATGTCAAAGAGGTGGTGCGTGGCCGGAACCAGCGTTACCTTTTCTGCCAAAGGGTTAAGCGTAAGGTACGAGGTAGTAATGGGTAAGAGCGTGTTCGCACTTAGCACCAGGATAGCTATACCTTGTAGAGCATGAATCCAAGCTAGCCATTTATTCCAGCTATGTAAGCGGTCATATTTAGTAGGTTGCGGCAGATCGGTCATAAGGTTGACGTCGTCAGTCACCACGGCGCCAGCCGGTTCCTCTACTAATTCAGGGGTTGGGGCTACCGATTTTTTGGTCGCGGCCTCTTTTTTCTTGCTCTGGGTTCGTCTCTTCTTTGCTGATGCCATACCTAAACTATACCGGTTATTCACCCCAAGGCCAAGCTTTAAATTTATGGGCAAAAAGCCCTCTTACAGTGACATAAATCACATTCCGGTATTGCTTTTCTGCAGATTTATTGACTAATAGCTTAAAAAGAGTATAATGGGGCTTAGTAATTGAGAGACTCACCCGGTCTTTTCCCCGTGAGCCTAAAGGAGAATAATTGCTATGAACAAAGTACAAACTCTTGTTGTAAGCGGTGTTGTAAGCCTTGGGCTGGTAGCAGCTGTTGCTTCCCCTGCATTCGCATGGCACCCTGAAGGTAAGATCATAAAGAAAGTGCAGAATGTAACTGCCAAAGGTGAGCTCCGCGACGCCAACAGCACCTCAGACGCTGTAGCCGCAGCCCCTGGCGACATTTTGACCTACGTTATCACAGTTAGCAACGCGCAGACTAACGATGACGGTAAAAACGACATGGTTAACACGGTTATGACCGACACGTTGCCTGACGGCTTGGAATTCGTAAGTAATGCTGCTCAACGCACCATTAACGAAAACCTGGGCACGCTAAAGCCAAAACAGAGCGTAACCAAGGAATACCAAGTTAAGGTAACCGCCACTGCTGACACCACTATTACCAACAAAGCCTGCTTTACTGGCAACACCGCTGTCAACGACAATCCTCAAAAGGGCTGTGACACAGCTGTTGTGAAGGTAACTGTTCCTCCCAAGGAAGAGACCCCTACGCCAACACCTCCTGCCACTACCACCCCAACCGAGACCCCTACGCCCGTAGCACCAGCAACTGAAGTTACTGCTCTGCCACAGACTGGTCCAGCTAGCACCATTATGCTTGGTTTGCTGGCAATGGCTGCTGGTTACTTTGTTCGCTTGAAGTACCTGCAACGTCAAACACAGAACAACTAATCAGTTCTGTCACCTATAGGAAGCGCCGGATATTTACCGGCGCTTTTCTTAATCTTCAGTTACCTGCACGTCATGCCAAAAGGCTATATATCCGCTAAAATCTTTCTTAACGGTGTCGATGGCCGAGGCCTTGGGCTTAGGGTATGACCAGGCGTTATCGTGGCTCCATTGGTTGTCTTTGCCCACGTCAAAGTATTGGCAATCGCCTTTCCAGGGACAGGTGTACGGAGTCGGACTTTCGCGCAGAAACTCCTTTTTTACACTAGTGGGCGGAAAGTACCAGTTTTGTTCGATGTAAATAAGATCTTCTTTGGGCGCTTCGGCAATCACCGTGCCCTTCCAGGTTGCCTTCATGGTTACCTCTTTTTTTCTGATTTATGGACTACTATTTGTTGGTACGGAATGTCGATGTGGTTCTTGTCGAAGGCGCTGATAAGCCGACGTCGGAACTCGCCCGCCACATCCCACTGCGTGCCGGCACGCACTTTACCGAGCGCTTTTACCTTCATAGAAGAGTCTTCAAAGTTATCAACTCGCAAAAATTGGATGGGCTCTACAACGTCGCCACCCATTTCTTTGTCGTCCATCATGGCCACGCCCACTTGGTTAATGATTTTTACCACTTTGTCTACGTCTGCCTCGTAGGCCACGGGAATATCCACGTTAACGTTGGCAAACTGAAATGTCATATTGGTAACAATGCCGATGGATCCATTCGAGACAATGTGCAAGTAGCCGTCCAAGTCACGCAGCTTGGTGATGCGCACCGTAATATCTTCTACCACCCCTGATACGGTTCCTGTGCCTGTTGCCAAGGTTATGATATCACCTACGCGATACTGGTTTTCGCCGATGATAAAAATACCGGCTAAAAAGTCGCCGATGGCATTTTTGGCACCCAGGCTAACTACAACACCCAATACACCGGCACCGGTTAGCAGGCCGGCGATGTTAACTCGCATCTCAAACAGCACTACCATTAAGGTGATGGTCCAAATAGCCACAGCAAACGCAGTATGGAACACGCTTACCAGGGTATCTTCACGCTTCTTCTCTTCTTCGGCATCGTGATAATGATGACTTTGCACCACCACACGACGTACAAATCTGTCTATGAGCAGGCGGCTGAGCAGTTGGAGTATCACCGCTACCAAGAGCGTAATACCAATCTGCACTGACCGATGATCGTTAATAAAAGTAACAGCGTTTTGTACGGTATCCATGTCTTAACCTTAACTGTTTTGTTCGGTGTCAGCAAGCTCCTGCTGATCCTACGGTGGGTAATTTGCAAAATTACAACGTTGCAGTTACGCTTAGTACATAAGTAAGGAGTGTGTCATGGCAGTAATCGCCGACCTCGAAACCGCTTTGAACGATGTTTTTGGAAAGAAAGCACCGGCTCTACCCAAAAGCGGCAAAGATTTTTTAGTTAAATACATCCCCTATATTAGTTTAATTGTGGGGTTCTTTTCGCTCCTCTCATTGTGGTCGTTGTGGCACTGGGCGCATGTGGCAAATCGCCTGGTAGACTACGCCAACCAGCTTAACCGCATGTACGGCACGCATGAAGTGATTGCTTCTCGTATGACGGTGGGAATATGGCTCAGTTTATTCGTGTTAGCCGTAGGAGCCTTTTTGTATCTGGCGGCCTTCGGCCCAACCAAAGCACGTGAAAAAACCGGCTGGAACTTGCTGTTCTACGCCACCATCGTCAACATAGTGTACGGATTCATTTTGATGTTTACCGATTACAGTGGTGTCGGATCATTCATTGGCACCTTGATCGGTTCGGCGTTGGGCTTTTACTTTTTATTCCAGATTCGGGATCGATACCTTGGATCTTCCGCCAAAACTTCTACACCAAAAAACACTTCTAAAAAATAACAAAAAATACCAGCGACTTACTGCACGTCGCTGGTATTTTTTGTGGTTGATGGTTACTTTTCAAGTTTCAAGCGAGCCACCAGCCAATCTCGTGGCAGAATGCTCAAGAACCAGCCGGCACGAGGGCCCGAGGTTTTGCTGATAAGTGCACGATAGAGGGTCTGGAACATTTCCTTGGGGGCTAGGCCCATGCTTTCCTTGAACTCGTAAATAGCATTGTGGAACCAGGCGCCATCAGCATCCGCAGGAGCCTGCAGTACTTTTTCGGCCAGAGCGCGCATAAACGCCTGCTCGGTCTCGGTAAAGTCGCTTGCCTGCACGCTATCGGTGAGCGCAAATTTTACCTCTTCGGGGGCGCGATTTTGCAACCAGTTATCGATAAACCGAAGCTCGGCACTAATAATCTGCGCGTCTCGCTGCGCGGTTTCAGCATGCTCCGTGCGGCGAATGACATCAATGGTACGCTGAGGATCCTTTAACGATGCCTGGTAGCTAGCCACCAGGTGCGTAAATGGTATGTTGCTTACTGTTGGCTTATCTACACCGTACATACAGAGGTCGATCAGCTGCTGGTCGGACTCAGTTTTGCTTGGCTCAGCAAGCAATGCGGCAAAGTCGTCGAACAAGCGCATCAGCGTTTCACCCTCGTCAAAGAAAAGCAATTTGTCTGGAGCGGCGCGGAAAATAAAGTAACGTACAATCTCTGATGGCAACATGTCCAGAAGTTCGGAGGCAGTAATGGTGTTGCCGGAGCTCTTACTCATTTTTTTGGTTTCACCGGTGCGATTGATAAAGTTGTACGGCACAGGAATGGGTGGCTCGGCGCCAAATACATCGCGCACGAGGGCTTCACCGGTGTCATAGCTGCCGCCCTTGGTGGCGTGGTCGCGGCCAAATGGCTCTACGCCGACGTTCATTAACCACCAACGAGCAGGCCAGTCGAGGCGCCAGTCGAGCTTTACTTCGCCCTTGCTGTAGTCGGCCTGACCCTCGGCACCGTCGGCGTCGGCATAGCGAATAGTTTGGGTGTCGGCATCTAGCCCTAGGAATTTGCGGTTCTTCCAACGGCCGTCTACCAATATTTGAATTGGCACCCAATCTTCATCCAACTGACGGTTGGAGGCAGTCTGAATAGCGCTACGTACTGCCGGCAAGTTGGCCATAGTCTTCTCGATAGCTGGCACGTAGTACCCGCTGCGATAGTTTTTGTGTGAGCGCACCACTTCCATCTCGAGGTGCAACTTTTGAGCGGCCTCAACCATGTCATTTAGGTAGTAGTCGGCATACGACCCCTGCCCGGTTGGCGAAGGGACATCACACAGTGGCTTACCTAACTGCTGTTGGTATTCTTCTGGCAAACCAGCAGGAACTTTACGGAATACATCCAGGTCGTCCACGATATGTAAGTGGCGAGCCTGGCGGCCTCGACGTTTGAGCTCCAGCATCACGACCTCTGCTGTCAAAATTTCGCGGAGCGTGCCCAGGTGATATTTGCCCGACGGAGATACGCCGGACGATACAATAATTTCACCTTCGGGATGCTGACGAATTGCCTCGTCAACAATCTGGTTTAGCCAGTTCATAGTGTTTTTCCTTACTTTCGTTACTATTTTACCACATTTTACAGATTAGACCACGTGAGGGCGGCAACCAAAAATGGCCCCGGAGCTCCGGAGCCATTCGTACTTGTTCGTGGTGGATTAGCCAATGCTGCTAATAGTGTACGTGGTAGTGTCGGCTGGAGTCTTGATCTCTACGTGTTCGCCTTCTTTTTTGCCAAGCAATGCCTGACCAATTGGCGACTCGTCGGAGATTTTACCATTCAATGGGTCTGCCTCAACGGTGCCAACAACCTGGAACTGTTTAGTCTTGCCTGTGCTGCTTTTAAGCTGAACTTTTGAGCCCAATACAACTTTACTGTCGTTTTTAGGCGTGGTAATTACCTGTACGTTTGCCAAAATGTGTTCGATCTCAGCAATGCGAGCTTCGTTGCGTTCTTGGTCTTGGCGAGCGGCACTGTATTCCATGTTCTCGCTCAAATCACCAAATTCACGGGCTGTTTTGATACGATCAGCAATCTGAGAGCGCAAACCAACCAGCTCTGTTAATTCAGCTTTTAGTTCATCTACACCGGCTTGGGTCAAGTGGAATTGTTTCTTCATGTTATATCTCCTTTTGTCATGCTGTTCGATCGTGGAGCGTACCTATCCCTTTTGGGCTATTTGCTATTATAGCAGCTAAGCCCCTTTCTGGGAGGTAAGTTTTATCACATCATTCAGATTAAGTAGTTCTGACTCGTTACTAGTGCGTTTCTTCACCTCATATTTGTTAGCCGCAACCGTTTTAGCGCTTACTACAACGCGATACGGGATGCCTAATAGATCGGCGTCCGCAAATTTCTCTCCTGGACGTGCATCTGTGCGGTTATCATATAATACCGCAACGCCTGCCTCAGTCAACTTTTGATACATATCATACGCAGCTTTTTGTACTGGCTCATCATCTCCTAGCTGGCTGATGATTACCTGGAAAGGCGCAACGTTCGTGGGCCAGACCAAGCCTTTTTGGTCAGAGAACTTCTCTACCAGCACGCCCATTACGCGAGTAACACCAATACCGTATGAGGCCAGATAAATAGGCTTCTGCTCGCCATCGTGATCTGTTACGTAGATGCCCATTTGCTCGGATTTTTCAGTACCAAAGTTGAAGATATTGCCTACCTCGGCGCTTTTTACCTTCTCGAGCTCGTCCTTGTTGATGCCTAATTCTTTAATGGCATCTTCTAGGACTTCTTCGTTCACGGCAATGTTTTTACCGCGGTGTACGTACAAAATGTCTTCACCTGCCTCGCAGATTGTTTGGAATTCATGGCTGAATTTAGTAAATGCGCCACCGCTGGCAAAGGTAACATATGTGTCTTGGCCCAAGCCCAGACGTTCGTAAATGCGTTTGTAGGCATCGATAACTTTATTGTAGTACGCGTCCAGGTCTTCGGCACTAGCGTGCAAGGAGTACATGTCCTTCATGACAAATTCACGGCCGCGCATGATGCCGCTTTTGGCGCGCAATTCGTTTCGGAGTTTAGTCTGAAACTGGTATACGCTTACAGGCAAGTCGCGGTAGCTCTCGATGAACTTCTGCATCATCTCCATAATTGCCTCTTCGTGTGACCAGGCTAAGCCAATCTCGGTATCATCTTTGAGCTTGGTTTTGAACCACACGTCTACTACATCATCGCTCCAGCGAGTCGTGGTCTCCCACGTTTCTTTGGGCTGCAGGTTGGTCATGATTAGTTCTTGCCCCTCAACTGCATTCATTTCTTCGCGGACAATCTGCTTGATGTTCTCGAGCACGCGCAGGCCTAGGGGTGTATAGGCGTACACACCGGCCATAACCTTGTACACATACCCTGCTTGAATGAGCAATTGAGCGTTTTTAGCCACCTCATCAGCAGGAACCGTCTTGCTGGTCTTGGTAAAAAGCTGCGTCATTTTCATGGTTTATATGCTCCCTTTCAGGAATTAATCTGTTAAAAAATCTAAGACAAAGAAAATTACGGCCTGCAGGCCGGGATGAACAATGCACCAGGAATATGTAGGGATTGGCGACGCATAATTACGGATAATTATACCCCTTGGACCTCTATATGCAAAGTGCTACCGGAGGTGCAGGATAAAAATGGTGATGAAAGCCAGGCCGTTCTTGATAGCGTGCACCCCAATGCCCGCGTAAATTGACCCTGTCCTTTCCCGCAAATAACAGAGTACCAAGGACAGCGTAAACGTATCGATAGCCGCTACCCACAGCAATTTGCCGTCGCTGCTTTCTAACGCGTGTGGTGCCGCAAACGCCACGCTGGTAATTAGTGCTGCAAAAACAGGGGTAAGTTTTTTGCGCAATCCGCCGTACAAGAAGCCGCGGAAGACAATTTCTTCTACCAATGGTGGCAAAATTACCAGGCTGATAGCTGTCAGTGCCAGGGCCACAAATCCCGAAGCACCACTAAACCCAATCGACTGCTCCTGGTTTACGTCAACATTAAAGAAGGCATTCGTAATATTAAGCGTCAGCGTATAGGCAGCAAGGTACAAAATAACGCCAAACAGTGCGTAGCCACCATCTCGCCAGCGTAGCTTTCCTAAACCCATTCCCTGTCGGATTTTTTGCCACGACCAGTGGCGAACAAACAGCCAAATAATGGCCAATGTTACAATTTCTGCCAGCAATGTAATCCAGAACTGGCCTGCAATAGAGTTAGTGAGCGTGGCAAGCAAAGCGTGCGAATTATTATTTGCCGCCAAATAAGCCAGCACTACAATCTGAATAAAAACTTGCGCTCCCAAAAAACTGAGCACTGTGCCAAAGGAGGCGCGCCAGGGGCCCCAGGCCGCACGAGAGTGCTGTGCGTGGTTAGACTCAGAAGTATCGTTTGACATCAACAATGGTTATTACAACTACAAGCAACATGAGCAGCGCAAAACCGGTGCCATAGATGCGCTCTTCCGTTGATTCGGTCAAGGGCTTGCCTAACAGACGTGCAATAAGTGTTACAAACAAACGACCACCGTCAAGAGCTGGAATTGGTAAGACGTTCATGATCGCCAGCGTCAACGATATGACACCGATAATCATTAACATAAACTGAACACCCAACAGGCTGCCGTTCTTGAGCAACACCACAATACCCACCGGACCAGATACCTGCTGAGAGGCCTTGGCGCCCTCGCCGTGGAATAACGCGCTAATTGCCGTGCCCAAGCCCTGGAACGTCGCTGCGGTTAATTGCCACATTGTTCCTACAGCCACCACTGGTGCCGACCACGTGTGCTTTACTAACTTGTATTCGGTAGGAGCAACGCCCAAATAACCCTTGGGGCTAGCCGTGTTTTGGCTGGCCGTTACCGCAGCAGTACTGAGCAATTGGGTTTTGGCAATTTTGGCTTCGCCGTTACGCAAATACTTAATGTACACTGTTTTGCCCGCGTATTGCTTAGTGACGGTTGGCAAATGACTGGCACTCTGGACGGCGGTAAGAGTTGTTGGCGAGGCGCCAATGCCCACAATTTGGTCACGGACCTGCAGCTTAGCCTTGGCGGCTGGCGAGCCGCCTTCTACAAAGCCTACCAACACCTCTTGTTTGGCCACACGTGCATCGCTCGCGATACTGAATTGATTGTCGATTAACTGCGGCATACCGATCCAGGCCAAGGCAGTGAAAATAACAAAGGCGCCGAGCAGGTTCATGCCAACACCAGCCAGCATGATTTTTACCTTGGCCGACAACGATGCAGCACCAAAGCTGCCTTTTTCGGTGTCGGAGTCGTGCTCACCCTTTAATTTCACAAAACCACCGATTGGCAGCCAGTTCACGCTAAAGTCAAACCCGCCCTTGGTCTTTTTGGCCCAGGCGCGCGGTGGAAATCCAATGCCAAACTCTTCAACATCCACACCGTTACGGCGTGCGGCCAAAAAGTGACCAAACTCGTGAATCACCACCAGGCCAACAAATAATAACAACCCGACAATTAATAAGAATATTCCCACTATTTTCCTAGCCTCCGTTGGCGATTTGCATAATCAGCTAATGCTGCTTCTAAATCTGTTTCATCAAAATCAGGCAATTTTTTTCCTGCAAACAAAAACTCACTGTAGGCGCTTTCCCAGGTCATGAAGTTGCTTAAGCGCTGCTCGCCAGATGTGCGAATAATAAGGTCGGGTGCCGGAACATCGGGGGCATACAAAAATTTGCTGATCAGATCAGGCGTGATTTCTTCGGGGGGGTAGCCGGCCTCGGCAATGCGCTTTACGGCATCAACAATCTCTTGCTGGCCGCCGTAGTCCAAACACAGCAGCAACGTACCGCGATCGTTATCCTTGGTAAGCTCTTCGGCTTCGCGAATAGCGTGCGCCAAGGCATGACCCAAGCGCAACTTAGAGCCTACCACCCGCAAGCGAATATTCTCACGGTTTAGCTCTTTGACCTCGTGCTTCGCGATCCACAGAAACAATCGCATTAAGCTCTGCACTTCCTTGCGATCGCGTTTCCAGTTCTCGGTAGAAAAAGCATAGGCCGAAACGTAGCGGACGCCGTGCGTAATAGAAGAATCGACGATCTTTTTAAAGGCGCGCCATCCTTGGCGATAGCCCTCAATTACAGGCACGCCATGCTCACGCGCCCAGCGGCGATTGCCGTCCAGGATAAATCCTAAATGCTCCGGTACTGCGGCCGTTTCTGTCTGCTCACTCATGTTGCTCTCATTGTACCTTAATTTGCTTGAAGAGTCGCTGGTTAGACGGTCATAATTTCGGCTTCTTTGGCCTTGGCTGCAGCATCCACCTCAACTTTTGCCTTAGCCATAGTGTCGTCAACCTGTTTTTCGAGGCGTTTTGCGTCATCTTCGCCAATTTCTTTGTCTTTTTTGGCTTTGCTGATCGCATCCATGGCATCATGGCGCACGCCACGCAGACGCACCATGCAGTCTTCGACTTTGCCGCTCAATACCTTAACGTACTCACGACGACGTTCCTCGGTTAGTGCCGGAATAGGCACACGAACCACGCGACCATCGTCAGATGGGTTGAGGCCCAGCGTTGGGTTGTCGCGAATTGCGGCAGCGATTGCCTGCAGGTTGTTAGGGTCAAATGGGGTAATCTGCAAAAGCTGCGCCTCAGGTGCAGTAACGTTGGCCACCTGGATCAGGGGCATTGGCGAACCATACGCGGTTACCATTACACCGTCTAGCATGCTGGCATGAGCACGGCCAGTGCGAACTTTTTTGCTATCTTCGCGGAAGAACTCCACGGCTTGTTTCATTTTTTCTTCGTATTGCTTAATATCCATACCTCTATTGTACCGCACCCGGGCCCTATTACAGATATTATTTGACATATTTGTTGACATATTGACTTGCAGGCGTATCATTAGCCACGAGTGAGGCATTCGCCTTCCTTTTTTGGACTCGCACTCATCCACCTACCACGAGGGAGCACTATGTCTCGCCTGGTTCGAATGGTCACTCTGGCCCTTGGCGTCGCCACACTGGCTGCGACTGCGTTCACACAGGAAGTCACGCTGGCCCCGGCCTCAACACTCCAGTCCGGTGCGCACACTGCGCCGGCGACCACGCCGATCATGATCGGCCGGATCCTGGACACACCCAAGCCCACACCGACGGCGGACACGGTGTACGACTACATCAACCCGTGTTCACTCATCCCGCTCGCCGAGATTCACGCCATCACGGGTGAACACATGCTGTTCGGGAGCACTGTTGTTGGCGAAGGTCTAACCAATGACCTGAGCAAGGCCAGCGTCATGCCTGACATAGATGGCCGAGCAGAACGCTCGCTCTGTCTGCTGAACACCGACATCGAGTACGTCAAACCGCAGATGGCCATCGGCATCACACCCCAGGTAAGTCGGACGCTTTTCGACTCCCGCTACCAGCAGGAGAACAACGACGACAACCACGTCATGTGGGCCGAGCGTGTCTCCACCAAGGGACTCCCGGACGTCGACAGCGCCTACATGACCTACGCCGTCTCGCGCGGCAAACGACTGCATCAGGAACTGTTCGTGCACACCACGGCCGGCCAGACCCTGGAAATTATGCGTCCCAACAAGGCCCAACTCCGGCAGCTGGCCTACGAGGCGTTGCGTACGCTGAACGGCAGCCGCTACGCTGGCAAGTGACCCCTCACCGGTAGGTGTTGCGCGGGGTGAGACCTCTGATCTTCGAGCAATCGCTCAGAACAGAACTCACCTCGTGCTCACCAACCCGAAATTTTTTACATATAAAAAGAACTGCCTTTTTACGGGCAGTTCTTTTTTGGGCAGTAGCTGCTTAGGCTACTTCACCAATTGCCATGCGGCTGAAGCGTCGAACCACCAGGTTCTCGCCCAACTTAGCAATGTTTTCTTTGATGTACTCACCAACAGTTTGGTCAGGATTCTTGATGTATGGTTGGTCAACTAAGCATCGTTCTGCGAAGTATTTCTTAACCATGCCTTCTACAATCTTTGGAACCATGTCAGCTGGCTTGCCTTCGTTGGTAACCTTTTCGGTGAACTCTGCTTCAACACGAGCACGCTCGTCGGCTGAAATTTCGTCGCTGGTTACGTACAAAGGAGCCGATGCAGCGATGTGCATAGCAACGTCTTTTACGAAGTCAGTGAACTTTTCGTTGCGTGCAACGAAGTCGGTTTCACAGTTTACTTCCAAAAGTACGCCAATGCGGTTGTCGTGCACGTAGCTGCTTACAACACCGGCACGAGCTTCGCGAGCAGCGCTCTTCTCGGCCTTAGTCATACCTTTTTTGCGCATTTCAGTCAGAGCTTTGTCGAAGTCACCTTCGGCAGCTTCCAGAGCTTTTTTGGCGTCGGTCATGCCAACACCGGTCAGTTCGCGCAAGCGCTTGATTTCTGCAATTTCTACAGCCATGTCGTTTCTCTCCCTACCCTTTATTTTTCAGTTTTGTCGGCAACGTCTGCCTTCTTAACTTTAGCTTGGCCAGCTTCTACTGCTTGCTTAACGTAGTCCAGTACCAACTGAATGGTCTTGATTGCGTCGTCGTTGCAAGGAATAGCGTAGTCAACCAAAGTTGGGTCAGCGTTAGTGTCAACCAAACCAACGGTCTTCAAGCCGAGCTTCTTAGCTTCTGCCAAAGCGTTGGCGTCGTTGATGATGTCGATAATAAATACGGCACCCACGCGCTGTTGCATGTTCTTGATGCCACCGTAGATGCGGTTCATCTCGATGATTTCTTCCTGGAAGCGCTGGATCTCGAGCTTGTTGTACTTGCCAGCCAATTCGCCTGATTCCATCTTGGTTTCAAGGTCTTTGAGGTGCTTAATGCGACCGCTGATAGTTGGCCAGTTGGTCAACATACCACCCAACCAACGCTCGGTTACAAATGGCATTTTTACGTCTTCGGCAGCAGCCTTAACCAAGTCTTGGGCCTGACGCTTAGTACCAACAAACAGAACTTGCTTGCCTTCTGAAGCGGTTTTGCTCAGGAAAGTCAGTGCTTCTTCGAGGCCTTCAACAGTTTTGTTGAGATCAATAATGTGACTGCCATTGCGCTTGCTGTGAATAAATGGAGCCATTTTTGGGTGCCAACGGCTGGTCTTGTGACCAAAGTGAGCACCTGCTTCTAATAGTTTTTTAATGTCTACATCAACGGTAGCCATGATAGTCCTTTCTCTTCGTCTTGGTGCCTTAGGGTGCCTACACGGCGAGCCCAAAGGAGGATTGGTTCCAAAACTGCTTAATTAGTTACCCGCTTATTGTACCAGATGGCTAACAGATGTGCAACATGAGTCCCTGGTTGTTACGCAACAGAAAGGTGGTAATTTTTACATTTTATGATATAAATAGTGCACGCTGTACTACAGCATCCCCGACTTGGCGACTTTTTCGCCACGAAAAGGAGTTGAACCTTACCATGCAATGGCTACGCAAGCTTCTCGGCATACCGCCGAAAGACAAGCCCGCGACCAGCCCGCCGCCGGCTTCTGCACCCGTAAGCAAAGGGCCGAACAGCGCCCTCCCGGACCTGTCCGACATGATCGCGGCCGCCAACGCCCTCAACCTCCGAAAGGAGCATGCCTACCCGCTGCTCTACCTGGACCGGTCGGGCTCTACCAACGAGTACCCCAACAGGCTGTGGGATGACGGCACCATGCAGCTGCTGACCTCACTGGTGGCAGCCGTGACCCTGGGCGGCTTCAGTGCCACTCCCGAGCAGGCTGCGCCGCTGCGATTCTTCCACTACGGCGTGCGCAGGCCGCTGTGGCCGGACGACGGTCTGATCCGCAGCAGCAACGTGCACCAGATCCTGGGACGCAATCGCGCGCTGGACTTCGGGGGCACGTACTTCATCCCGCCGCTCATGGACATGGTCCGGCAGGCATTGCTGATCCATGCCCGCGAGAATACGGCCGACCACAACAGCCGCGTGGACGCCATCAAGGCCATGACGGACGATGACCTGCTGCGCTTCATCAAGCCCAAGCTCGTCAACGGCAAGGAGCAGCTCCAGCCGCTCCTGAAGCTCCGCCACCCGATCCTGGCCTTCCTGGGCACCGACGGCATGTGTTCCGAATCACTGGAACGCCTGCTGGAAGTGGTTCGCTGGATGAGCCAGCTCGGCATCTACATCATGCTGATCGGCGTCGGTCACCACGACTTCGCCGTGCTCAAGGGCATGGACAAGGCGGGCGAAGAGCTCTTCCTCAAGAAGGGCCTACGGCCGCTCTGGGACAACGTCGACTTCGTGGACCTCAAGGAGCTCACCGGCGGCGACGCTAATCGCCTGCCCGACGGTCCCACCGTCGTCAACATGCTGGTCGGCAAGTTCATGAACAAGGCCTACGGGTCCTGCCGCAGCCTGCACCTCATCGCGTAACAACTCTCTCGGACGATCCTCATCGTCAGTCGGCAGCAGCGTCCGGGCACAGGGTCACTCACGTGACACCTCCCTGCCCGGACCTGCGCTGAACTACAGCCCCAGAAACTGATTTCTATGGTTGTGCAGCTTTCGTCAAGCAAGTATGATACATTCATATGAGTTTTAAAGATCTTTTCAAAATTTACTGGTTCGCCGGTGCAGTCACACTTTTAATTTGGTTCTTTGTAGGGTGGAAAATGGGTGTCGCCGCCCTGTTCACCGTATTGGTTTTGACCCTACTAGAGACCACGTTCAGCGCCGACAACGCGGTAGTAAACAGCAAAGTCCTGGTTACTATGTCGCCGTTTTGGCAAAAATTGTTTATGACAGTTGGTATTTTTATCGCTGTCTTTGTGGTGCGCTTCTTGCTCCCTATTGTTATTGTGGCCTTTACGGCCGGCATCAGCTTCCACGACGTCGTGGACCTGGCATTACATCACCCGCACGAATATGAGCAGGAGCTCGTTAAAGCCGAGCCAGTGATCAGCGCCTTTGGTGGCACATTCCTGCTGATGATCGCCTTGAGCTACTTTATTGACTACAACAAAAAGACGCACTGGTTGCCGTTCCTAGAAAAATACCTCGGCAAATTGGGCAAGTTCGACAACGTGACCATCTTTATTATGCTGATCGCCACGTTGATTATTAACGCTACTGTTGATCCTGCTCACCACAATACAATCTTCCTGGCCTCTATTGTCGCCATGGCTCTACACATCGGCCTGCAGTTAATTGACGCGGCAGTGGGTACCGCCGAAAGCAAAACTGGCGTGAAACACAAGGTCGGCTTGGCAGCATTTTCGGCATTCATGTATCTAGAAATTCTGGATGCCAGCTTCTCGCTGGACGGTGTAATTGGTGCCTTCGCACTAACTGGCGACGTGATCTTGATTATTGCCGGTCTGGGCGCAGGTGCAATCTGGGTTCGTGCCATGACTATTCACCTGGTTCGCTCCAACGCACTGGCTCGATACATCTTTTTGGAGCATGGCGCACACTGGGCTATCGCCTTCTTGGGTAGCGTAATGCTTCTTAAGCTGTACCACGTGGTTCTGCCTGAATTCTTGGTTGGTGGCCTGGGTATCTTCTTTATCGTGGTAGCAATTTGGTGGAGCCGCGTAAAGGCTAAGCAACTGGCTAAAACGAGCGATTTGCCAGCATAGCGCTCTCGCTTATAAACACCTTTGACTTTTGCTGTAAAAACAGATACAATACATGGGATTATGAAGAAAGAACTACACCCTAAGAACTACCGCCCAGTAGTATTCCAGGACCTCAACAACGACTTTTCGTTCTTGACCCGTTCTACTGTGGCAACCGAAGAAACCATTAAGTGGACCGATGGCAACGAATATCCTTTGGTAAAAGTGCACATCACCAGTGCTTCACACCCCTTCTTCACCGGTGAAGAACGCGTGCTCGACATCGAAGGTCGCGTTGACAAGTTCAAGGCCCGCGCTGAAGCTGCAAAAGCTGCTCGCGAAGCCCGCGCCAAGGCTGCTCAAAAGCAAGTTGCCCGCAAGGCTGCAAAGACCGAAAAGAACGACGCTAAGAAAAACAGCTAACGTCTATGCAATTAACCGCTTGGATTTAAGTATTCAAGCGGTTTTTGTATACTTAAAGGAAGAACACTATGGAACAAAAAGAAACTGCCCTTCGCCAAGAACTCGCCCAACTACAGGATCGTCTGCGCGACCCCAGTATTTTTAGTTCCAAAGAATATCCTAAGCTGGCCAAACGCCAAAGCGAGCTAGAAAGTATCATAGATTTGTTCGACGAGCGAGCACGGCTGCTCAAATCGCGCCAAGAGGCTCAAGAATTAGCTCAGGGCTCTGACGCCGAACTCGCTGAACTAGCCCAAAGCGAGCTAGAAAGCATTACACCAGCGCTCGAAAAGAACGAGACTTCCCTGCACGAAGCTCTTACTCCAAAAGATCCTAACGATGACCGCGATGTGGTAATCGAAATTCGCGCTGCTGCGGGCGGTGACGAAGCCAGTTTGTTTGCAGCCGACCTGTACCGCATGTATGTTCGATGGGCAGAACGACATCGCTACAAGGTAGAGCTGATCGATGAATCACCATCCGAGGTCGGTGGATTTAAAGAAATTATTTTTGGTGTTCGCGGTGACGACATCTACCACCAGCTGAAACTGGAAGCTGGCGTGCACCGAGTACAACGTGTACCCAGCACCGAAAGCCAAGGCCGCATTCATACTTCGACCGTTACAGTTTCGGTGTTGCCAGAGGCCGAAGAAACCGATATCGAGATCAACCCCAGCGATTTGCGCATTGACGTGTATCGATCCAGCGGCCATGGCGGTCAGTCCGTAAACACGACTGACTCTGCGGTTCGTATCACTTATCTTCCGACCGGCATGATCGTGACTTGCCAAGACGAGAAATCTCAGATCAAGAACAAAGAAAAAGCCATGAGCGTACTGCGCTCCCGCTTGCTGGCCATCAAAATTGAAGAAGAGCAAAAGCAGCTCAGTGATGCCCGCAAAAAACTGATCGGCTCTGGCGACCGCTCCGAAAAAATTCGTACCTATAACTTCCCGCAAGACCGTATTACCGATCACCGTATTGGCTATTCGCGCAGTAACATTCCCGCTGCTCTCAACGGCGAAATCGACGACCTCATTGAACAACTACAAGCCTACGAACGCCAACTGATCAATAACGAGGTGTAATCCGCCCGCCATGACCGTTGGTGAGTTCCTGCAAAGCAATACTGCAATCCTACAAAAGGCAGGCATTCCTACTGCACGATTGGATTGTTTGGTATTGCTGGAGGATACGCTGGGCCTTAACCGCAGCCATCTATTGGCGCACCCTCAGACTGAACTCACACCCCAACAACAAACTGTATTAGAAAAACATATTTTGGCGCGCAAGGGTCACTGCCCCCTAGCCTATATTCGGGGTAAGACTGAATTTTATGGTCGTACTTTTGCGGTGAACAACACGGTCCTAGTGCCCCGCCCTGAGACTGAAATGATTATCGAGCTACTAAAGGAATTGCCGCTCAAGGCTGGCGACCAGATTGCCGACATTGGCACGGGTTCTGGCTGCCTGGCAATAACTGCAGCGCTAGAGTTGCCGCAAACTCGCGTTACAGGCTACGATATCAGTCCCGAAGCCCTCCAGACAGCGCATAAAAACGCCCAGGCCCTGCATGCCCCGGTCGCCTTCCAGCACAGTGATCTTTTGCAAGATGTCACTGCCCAAGATGTTCTGTTGGCTAACCTGCCGTATGTGCCAGACCATTTCCCTGTTAATGAAGCAGCCATGCAAGAGCCAAAGCTGGCACTCTTTTCGGGTGCGGATGGACTCAATCATTACAAGGCTTTTTGGCAATACCTCGGTACAGCTACGCAAAAGCCCCGGTTTGTTCTAACCGAGGCTCTACCAGAGCAGCATCATACGCTTGCACAGCTTGCCCGACAAGCGGGGTTCGTACAAGACCGCAAAGAGGGCCTTGTACAACTTTTTGCTCGTGACTAACTAGAGGGGGCGTTGCCCAACGTCACGTTGATTGTAACCGTTTTGCCGCTTCGATTGATAGTAAGCTGCACACTGTCGCCCACTGAGTGTTTACCCAACAGACTGGTGAGGCTGGTATTTTCATCAATGGCCGTGCCATCAACTTTGGTGATAATGTCACCCTCTTTAACACCTGCTTTGGCAGCGGGACTACCAGCAACAACCGTCTCCTGGCCTAATACTGTTGCCGGAGGAACATAGGCACCACGCTTGGCGCTCAAGCTGTATTGCTTGGCAATGTCGTCGGTTAGGGACACATACACCACACCCAGGTACGGACGCTTTAGCTCACCCGTTTCTTCAACACTTTTAATAAGGCCGGCTACATCATTGATAGGGATAGCAAAACCGATATTCTGAGCAGAGCTGGCAACGGCAGTATTAATGCCGATCACCTCGCCCTCTAAGTTAACCAATGGACCACCGGAGTTACCTTGGTTAATCGCCGCGTCTGTCTGGAATAAGTCGTCCAGGCTTTCGCTGTCGGAACTGCTATCGCCCGAACTAGCCTCTACGCTTCGACCATAGCCCGAAATAATTCCCGAGGTTACGGTGTTCTGGAATTGCCCCAAGGCGTTGCCAATAGCAACTACAGAATCGCCCACGCGCACCTTGCTTGAGTCCCCGATAGAGGCAGGTGACAATGTCTTACCTTTGGTGTCTGTAATCTGCAGGAATGCAATATCCAGGCTATCGTTGCTACTGGTACGGCCTACTACTTTGACGTTGTCGTACGTGGTACCGTCAGACAAGATCACTTTCACGCTCTGAGTGCCAGCGGGAACAACGTGGCGATTGGTAATAATGAGGCCGCTTTTGTTCAAGATAATGCCCGTGCCAGCGCTCTGCTGAGTGCCAGTACCGCCAAATCCAAAGTATGAACTAGCGCTTGCCGTTGAAGTCACCTCCACAGACACTACACTCTCGCCTACCGTCTTGGCAATGTTGCTAATAAGCTGGCTTTGCGATTGCAACACTACTTTTTGGGTTTGTGTTGTATCGGTGTCATCTTTGCTGCGGTTAAACAGCCAGCCGCCAAAGAATCCAGACGAAATACTAAGCATAAACAAAAATACAAAGGCTAAGACACGGACTCGATGGCCCGGAATATGATGATGTGACCCTGTACCTTCGTCACCATGTTTTTGCTCAGGGAGCTCAACGTTTGGCGCTGGTTTGGCGCTGCGTATTGGCTCACCCGGTGTGAAAGTCATTGGCTCAATATCCGGCAGTTCTTTTGCCTTTTGCGCCTCTGCCTCAATATTTTCTTTTTCAGGCTTTCCCGAAGTTTCCATACCCCTCCTCTACGATGTTCAGACTTACACTTACACTAAACGATTTTATTTCCCCAGTCGGAGAATGCCACTACAATAATGACGATAGCAAACATAACAAACACAATTTGGCGTCGAATATTGGTTGATAGTTTATCTAGGTGATCCAGATAGTACAATGCGCTAAGGCCAAAACCAAGTGACACGAGCAAGAGCGTTGGCTGTGACACAATGCTGTAGTACAACAGCCAGTGACCAAGAACCCACATTAGCGCCGCGCCCAAATACCCCCACAGGTACGATAATAACCGTGCATATGGTTCGTCAAAGCTATCAAAGAAGTGGTGTGCTGCCAGATAACATATCAAACCTGTGGCTATTACCAGGCCGTAGAGTGGTGCTGCATCCCAGCCCACGGACAACGCCATAAGACCGCAGACCATACCAATAAACGCCTGTACCGACACCATGAGTGTTGAAGACGCTGGCTTTAGAGCAATCAACCATACGCCATATGCCACCGCCCACAGCAGCTGAACAATTTGGCTACCGCTGTTGACCATGAATAGCAGCAGCGATACGCTGACCATAATATCCACCGCATTCGCGCGGATATTGGCGGGCCAGAAACGAACGCGCACTGCCAACATACGCCACTTACTTAACAAAATAATAATTAAAGCGAGCTGAACGAAGTCAATTCTTACCAAAATAAAAACAGCAAGAGGCAGGAGCGCGTTCAGGCTTACCTGTAGAACTCGCGAGAAACCGTTGGCTGGCTTGATTTTAGCTATTAGTGGTCTCATCCTCACCTAAGATTATCACAAAATCGGCGTTTTGTGTTTGAATTGTTTTATCTGGCAATGTGGTTGTTGTCTTGGCGCCGCTATACCGTTTCTTGAGGTAGTTGAGTGTGTACTTGTTTTTACCTTTAGTTAAATCAACGATGGTAGTCTTGCTATATGCTTGCGTGGGGGCGTCGCCAGCACCGATCACGTTATAACCGTACGATTTGAGGGTTGTCGAGACAGAATCAGCCAAACCGACCTGCGACGTGCCGTTTAGCACCAGAATCTTAGCATTTTCTTTGGCCAAATAACCATCTTTGAGTTTGTTACGAACAAAGTTTTGAATTGCAGCATAGTCATAGGTGCCAGCAAGCGGCACGACCACCGACTGTCCGCTCACCATATCGGTAGTCAGGAAGTTGCTGCCGGCGTCCGTCAGCCCCACGGACACGATGCTCGTTTCGGGTATTTTTTTCATAATGGTCGCCAGGCGGCTCACATTGCTAAGGCTAAGATCAGTAACGACATTATTTCCAAAGGTATCGAGCAGCCCCGAAATCTTAGTTGGGCTGCTTAGTGTGCCCAGCGTAAAGATTTTTTGTTGCAAAGCCACGATTACCGCTCGCTGGCGCTGCGCGCGAGCAAAGTCTGAGCTGGTATGACGTGATCGCACATACATAAGGGCGGTTTCACCATCAAATGTCTGAGTACCGGCCCGCGCAATAATAGAACTGCCGCCATTCTCACGAGCAAATGTAGGATCATAAAGGGTGGTAGGTACATTAACGGTAATGCCCCCTACTGTATCTACTGCCTGCTTGAATGCCGAGAAATTCACCAACATATTGTAGTGGATGGGGATACCCAAAACGCTCTCTACGATGCTATCTGTAGTCTTAAATCCAGCTTCAATCGCCTGCTGGCTGCTATTGCTGGAGTCTTGCTTTCCAAGGTAGTCGTATTTACCCATTTCATACGCCGCATTAATTTTCATGCTGCCATGGTTAGGGATTTTTACCCATAAATCACGGGGTATGCTCAACAGATCGGCCTTGTGGTTTACGGGGTCGATGCTAGCCACGATAATGGTGTCGGTAAGATCGGGGGCTTCGTGGCCCTCACCACCGATACCCAACAACAGCACATTGATGCGGCCGTCACCCTCACCCTTGAGCATGTTCGGATCAACCGTTTCTTGCAGAGCAATCGCGTTACCGCCACCCTTAAAAACTTTTTTACTGTTTAAGTAGGCTTTTACGAACAAGTAGCCAAAAACACCGCCAGCCAAAAAGATCAGCAATACCAGCAGGCATATAATACGCTTCTTCCAGCTCCATGATTTTATAGCTTTAATAGGATGGCGCCAAAAGCGGGGCTTCCCAGCCTTAGCCCGCTTCTTTTGAGCTTTCTTTTGCCTACGAGCATCACGCTTACTCAGGGGTGCTGCGGGTAAATCTAATGGTACGTTCAAATCTGGCAGGTCATCTGGATCACGTGGCTTGGGCAAAATGGGCGCTGGCTGCTGAGAGAGAGGTTTGGGCGCGGGTGCCGATGGTGTTGGCGCTGGCCGCGGCTCTATAGCTCTGCGACGCGGCAAACCAGTCCTGGGGCGACGACGTACATCGCCAAACAATACCCCATCAATTGCTTTTTGCTGCCCACTGTTAGCGGGGTCTTTTGTATCACTCATAATCTTAGTAGTAGTATAACCATAAGTTGTATGTTCGTAAACGCCCAAAAAGATGCATAAAAACCAAAAATGCGCTATAGTTTAAGCCTGATGCAGGACAATCAACAACCAGCGCCGACATACGTTGCCCCCTCTCCTAATAAGGAGTCAAAGGACAGCGTCCGTTCGATTATTTCTACTATCTCCATTCTATTATTGGCGCCTATTATTGCCATATTTTTAACGGTATTCGTCTTTCAATCGTACCAAGTAGATGGCCCTAGCATGGAAACCACTTTGCAGAATAACGATCGCCTCGTGGTCTGGAAACTAGCACGAACGTGGTCCAAGATCACCCACAACGCGTACGTACCAAATAGAGGTGACGTTATCATATTTAATGAGCCTGAAGAGAACCTTGAGGGTGTAGGATCGGGCGCAAACAAACAGCTTATTAAGCGCGTGATTGGCCTCCCCGGAGATCGCATAGTGGTTAAAGATGGCTCGTTAACGGTTTACAACAACGAGCACCCCGATGGATTCAAGCCAGACAAAACCATGGAATACGGCAAAGTAATCGGTGACACCTCTGGCGATATTGATATCACGCTTGGCTCAAATCAACTCTTTGTATGCGGCGACAACCGCCCTGACTCTCTTGACTCACGCGTTTTTGGGCCCATTACAACCGACCAGGTCGTGGGCAAACTAATTATGCGCATCTTGCCGCTGAACAACGCCAAGCGATTCTAATTTGCGCACTCTTTTTAGCGGGTGCGATTAAGCGCCCAGTTGTGACATAATTCTGTCGAGTTCTTCGTCGGACTTAAAAGCAATTTCCAACTTACCACCTTTGGCCATGCGACGAATGTGCACCGGTGTGCCAATGTGCTGACTCAATTTTTGGGTGGCGGGTGTTTCGGTACTCATGCGCTTTTTAGTAGCTGGCGCGTCTTTAAAGCCCTCTTTTACAGAGGTTACAAAGCGCTCAGCCTGTCGAACAGACCAGTCATTTTGCAGAATCTGTTTTAGCAGCTCTATTTGCTTTTCGGGAGTATCTTTGAGCGCCAGAATAGATCGAGCATGACCCTCGGAAATTTTACGTTCGTGTAATGCCGCGCGTGCGTCCTCAGGTAATTGCAGCAGTCGCACAATATTATTAACTGTGGAGGGCGCTTTGCCTAAGCGCTCGGCAATTGCATCGTAGGTTAGCGAAAACTGTTGGTGCAGACGCTCAATAGAGACCGCCTGCTCCAATGGGGACAAGTTAACGCGCTGCACGTTTTCTACGATGGCAATCTCTAAACGCTCTAGTTCTTTGCTAGTACGGACTACTACTGGCACTTTTTTGAGGCCAGCAATTTGGGCGGCTCGCCAGCGACGCTCACCCGCAACAATTGAGTAGCCCTCGCCCTTACCCAGCGGCGAAGCAACTAGCGGCTGAATAACACCATACTGTTTCAGCGAAGAGGCTAACTGGGCCAGTGCTGTTTCGTCAAAATGTTGACGAGGCTGCTCCGGGTTGGGGTGCAGATCTTCAACGGCAACATGCTGAATCCGCTCATGCTCATCCAAAAGCAGGCTTTTGTCAAAGTCTTGCGGAATTAATGAATCAAATCCGCGGCCTAGTCCAGATTTTTTATTCACCGACACGTTTTGCTACCTCCTTGGCCAGTTGCTTGTATGCCCGAGCCCCCTTTGACCATCGGTCGTGCTCATGAATTGTTTTGCCAAAGCTGGGCGCCTCTGCCAATCGCACATTGCGTGGTATTGTCGTTTTAAAAATTTTGTCGGCAAAGTGATTTTTTAGCTCATCAAGCACTTGCTCAGACAAGCTGGTGCGCTTGTCATACATAGTCAGCGCTACGCCCAATAGTTCTAGGCTTGGATTGATGGTTTGTTTTACGCGCTGCATGGTTGCCAGCAATTGGCCCAGCCCCTCCATTGCGTAGTATTCGGCCTGTACCGGAATAAGCAATGAGTTAGCCGCAGTTAGCGCGTTAATAGTCAGCAAGCCCAGCGCTGGCGGACAATCAATAATAATATAAGCAAACTGAGTACCTTGCAGCGCCTTTTGCAAACAAATCTCACGTTGTGCGACATCTGCTAATTCAACTTCCGCGGCCGCAAGGTTGTTGTTGGCTGGCAAAATATACAATCCCTCACGATTAGTGGCCAAAATAACTTGGTCAATAGTTGCCTTGCCCAGCAACAGCTCGTAGGTAGTGGGTAAAACGTCTTTGTTTAATCCCAGTCCACTGGTTGCATTACCCTGTGGATCCAAATCTACCAAAAGCACCGGCTGTTTGCTCGAGGCCAATTGAGCCGCCAAATTCACTGCAGTAGTCGTTTTGCCGACCCCACCCTTCTGGTTCGTAATAGCAATTACTGTTTGTTTCATAGTTCCCTCTTCTTGCCAAAAGTATACCATTGTTTGCTTAGTCTCGACAATTAGCAGAAGGAAAACTGCTTAGAAAGTAGCTGGCCGTATAATACTAGTATTCCTATTGTCTGTGTAGACTGGTATACTTACTATCATGAAGGCTACATGGAAGGGCATCGGAAAGAAACACCTCTATGTCTTGTGGGGGATTACCCTTAGCCTAGGAGCCGCTGTTCTAATATGGCAAGCCGCACTCCATCACCAACCCGCCGTAGTTGTCCCAGAGAGCGTAAGCCGCTCTCTTCTATTTACGCCATATTTACCGCAAACATTGCCTAAGGGCTACCTGCTAGATAAGACATCTATAGTCAGTAAAGAGGGAGCGCTATTCTTTGCGCTTACTGCAGAAAGCTCATCAATGACATTTTCAGAGCAAGCAACCCCCAAGAGCTACGATATGAATACATTTTACGACATGGCGATATCAAGCCCACGCCGATTAACCGTTCGAGCAGGCGCTGCAGTTTTTGGCGACTCGACTGATCGAAAAGGTACCGTCATTAGTTACACAACTACAGACAATACCTGGGTGATTATTACCCTAGCTGGCGATAAACTTTCAAGCTCGGATGCTGCCAAGCTAATAAACTCGCTAGTTGCTAGCAAGAACTAGCGAGTTACCTATTTGTCGTGAAATCTCTCCAGTAATCAACATAGTCAACCTTGAATGTGCGCTCAGTTGTTCCAGCCGTCTTATCAATGAGCATCATAAGCGAAGTAGCATTACTTGAGGAGGTTGGGATGTTTGTAGTTATACTGCCGACGTTAGTGTAACTGGTCTCGCCTGCACTCTTTACATAAAAGGTGATGTTACTTGAGCTGGTTGCAACCCACTTCAAGTTAGTCCAACCCGTGGCAACCGCCTTGCTAGTGGTAGTTTTTGTACGAGTACTTCCAAGCGCAGTGTTGATTCGCCAGTTTGCACTGCTTGCCGAGCTGTATTCAAAGTAGACGCCATCAACACAGTCCTGGGCGTGGTTATTGTTATCGCAGAGGCCAGTGCGAATAACGTATGTTTGCGTTCCGTTGCTAAGCGTTGGGATATTGATAGCTGTTTCAAATGATTCCCCACCACCGATGAAGAGTTGACTGGTGACGCCGCCGCCTAGGTAAAGTGACTCGTTGCCAGAAGCACTCGTGGAAGTTGCAAGCTGGATCTGGCCAAGTCGTGTGGACAGGTCAGCCGCGACCATATCTGCATATCCAACCGTCGACGTACCGCCGTTCCAGCATGACCAGCCGTACGACGCAACTATTGCCGTGGTGCCGTTACAGTAGGTAGAAAGATCGGAGTCGTCAGAGCCAAAGAAGTCCTCTTGGATGTTGTAGCCATGACTCAAGCGAGTTGGATCACTACAGTTACTCCATGCGCCATCTTGGTAGCAGCGCATAGCGTTATAAGCAGTACTGTAATACATAGCTCCGGCGATCCCCGTTGGGTCAGTACTCGTGCTGTAGCTGTCCAAGGTTAATAGGACTGCTGTCGTATCAGTGGTTGATGATCCAATCTGGATATTATTGCCAGAGGTGTCTACTGTAAACAACGTAGCTGCTCCCCCCGAGTTTTGAATTCGAAAAGCACTGGCTGAGTTAGAGGTTGGTTTGAGCAAGAAGTTACCAGTACTGCCAACTGTCAAAAAGTCAGCCGTTGCGTTACCTAGCTGGAAGGAGTCGCTTGCTCCCCCCTGGTAAGCGCGGAGTGAAACCGTACTTGCAGTGGCAACGCTTAATTTGGCGCCAATCGGATCAGATATAACTCCAACACCAACACGCTCGTTTGTGGTGTCCACTCGCAGCACAGAGTTACCGCTACCGCCGGCAAGCACCTGGAACGCAGCCGTGCTATCTGCCGTTGGCTGCACAAACATACCTGATGAGCCAGGAGTTACGTTAACGCTGCCTGTTCCTGTGGTAGTCAATTTAATATTACCTCCGCTACCAGTTGTTAAGGCGATGGCGCTAGTACCTGTTCCGCCCTGGATTGTAGTCGCAGAACCTCCAAAAGTCGAACCAACATTCACCGTCTGAACTGTACTTGTGCCGCCGTTACCAATATTGATAGTGTGCGCAGCATTATTATTTGCAATGCTAACCGTTGTAGCATTTGTTGTTCCAATGCTGAGAGTTGCCGCGGTTGCAGTATCGATTAACGGGGCCTGCAATGCCGTGCCTGCCACTCCAGTTCCAGAAATATTGAAGTTGGAGCTCACCTGAACAGTAGTACCGTTTTGAATGTAGTTAGCAGAGCCAGCGGCTGGAGTACAGCCGGTACTTGTACAAATTACCGTTCCACCAATGCGGTATTGTGTTGAGGTGTTGACGTCGCCGGTAACGTCAAGTGGGTAGTTTGGTGCAACGTTACCACCTAGACCCACTTTGGCAGCACCGTCCGAAACGTTAAAGCCACGAGCAAAGTCCATACTGGACCCATCATTCTTAAAGGTGATCTGGTTGTACTGCGTTCCCGTGTAGCTTGCCCCACTCCATATGGAGAGTACCAGGTTCGCTCCTGCACCCTCAAAGTCTAGACCACCACCGCTAGTACGTAAGCGGTAGCTCTTGGTTGCCGTTGTTGCATCACGCACCTGAAGGTTACCGACTACATCCACAGTTTCTTGCGGGTTAAAGGTACCTCCGACAGCAACACGCAAGTTGCCAGTATCCACGCTAAACGCGGTGTTATTGCCAGCCGCATTTTTGACCTGGAAGGCATTTGTTACGTTTGCTGCAGGCTGTACAGTAAGCGTATTTGCATAGCTATTACCGTATACCGCTGCCGTCTGGGCTCCAGCTGGCAGAGCCGCCAAGAAGCCTGCTGATTGTGACCATGCCCATTTGCTTGGACTTTGGTCCGAGTTAAGAACTGGCGTAAAGTACCATTGTTCATATGTGAGTGTAATGCGACCATATAGTTGAACAACCGTAGCTGTGCCATCATTCTGAGTAGTAACCGCGACGATGTCGTCCTTGGTAATAATCTCAGCAGTATTGTTCAGCGTAACATTCACGTATGGAACTCCGCCTAGGGCGTTCTGTTGTTTTACACGAGCCGTTACCGTTGCTTGTGTGTTGTCACCGCCATTACCATCATGACCACCCATAATATTAATGGCGGTGATACATTGGTTATACTGGGTGGTTATGGTACAGGTGCCCAGAAGGGTCCACTTATTGTTATCAGTACCGTTCGTATTGCTGGTTGTTAGGCCGGTCTGTTGAATCGCGCCTTGCACATCTAGGCTAACAGCCGGTGCCACAATGCCCCCAATTCCAACGCGAGCGTTTGTGGTGTCCACATTAAGGGCTGTCGTACCACCGTTACTCTGTACCTGAAGCGCAGTAGTCGAGTCGGTCGATGTCTTAAATAAGGCTGAACCCGTGCTACTAAATGTAGCCACGTTCGTGCCTGCGCCATTCTTTAGGTCTAAGATATTACCCGCGCCCGCAGCATTAGCGCGTATTGTTGCAGCGACCGAGCCGCTCGTTGCTGCCTGGACGTACATATTGGCTGATTGAGCAGTAATGCCGTTTTGAATGTAGTTAGCAGAACCAGCAGCTGGGGTACAGCCAGTACTTGTACAAATTACCGTTCCACCAATGCGGTATTGTGTTGAGGTGTTGACGTCGCCCGTTACATCTAACGGATATGCAGCAGACGACACGTTGGCGCCAATTGCAACACCGGTACTGCCAGCCCAGAGCTTAACGTTTACGCCGCCAGGACGGAGAGCAATTGCTGCACTTGCCGTCTCCAAAGAGGCAGTTGTGTTTAAGCCATTCCACGATAGACCAAAGACGTCGTTTTCATTCGGACTAAAGAGAGCGATCGCCGGCTGGATAGTTCCACTAGTTCGAGCATCAAATACCGAAATAGCCCGGGCTGTAGAATCAGCGGTGCTAGGCAATCCCATAGCCACGAGCTGCCCATAAGCACCAGGATTATATAATGGAATGTTTATGGCCGTGGGCACCGATGACGCCAGAGGCGTGGTAAAGGTAGTAGCGTTTGCGGAAGTCACATTCAAGCGAAGTGCTGTCCCAATCGTAAGAAGACCATTTGATGTCGTATCAACATTGAATAACGCCGTGCCGGCGGCATTTTGAATCGTAAAGGCTGCTGACGAGTTAGTTGAGTTTTTGAACAGCGTTGCGCCAGCGCTACCGATAGTTGCAACATTTGTACCAGCGCCGTTTCTCAGGTTAATGATATCGCCGGTGCCAGCAGCGTTGGCTTGCAGAACTGCAGCCACCGAGCCGCTCGTTGCAGCTTGGACATACATATTGGCGGATTGAGCTGTTGTGGTGTTCTGGATGTAGTTTGCACTACCAGAGCTTGCCGCAAAACCACAGTTTGCCGAGTTTCGAATACAAATCGTACCGCTCTCGTCGGCTATAGTTACGGTACGGTTGGCGGTGGGCGCCGTAAAACCAACCGTAGTAGTAAACGAGCCGGACGTGGCTTCCCAGGTTGTACCTGTATCCCCTTTTATCTTTACAGAGGTATTTGCCGATCCCAACGTAAGATCACCGAAAGGCGTGTCGAGCGTGCCATCAAAGCCGCTGTACGTAGCTTGAATTGCTCCCATCGTTACCGTACCCGTAGAGGTGCTAACACTAAAGATATACAGGCTGCCAGAGTCCTTAACGACAAAAGCTTCACTTGTATTAGTAGTAGTGTTTAGAACAAAACCGTTGCTGCCAATGTTAGCGTTAACACCACCTGTGCCCTGCGAGTTAATAGCAATCTTACCGTTAGTACCAGTAGTAAGAGCAATCGCGGTTGCACCCGTTCCACCCTGAATCGTCGTTGATGATGATCCGTTCGTTGAACCTGCTATCACCGTCTGCGTCGTGCTCGTACCACCGTCAGCAATGTGTACCGTACGGGCATTGTTTGTAGCGCCAATGTTGATGGTTGCTGAACTGCTTCCTACGGTCACCGTTCCGGCACCGGTGGTGCCGAGAGTGAGGGTACCGGTGCCCGATGTAGTGATAGTCAGGCTTTGGTTGGTGCCTCCTACGGTCCAGTTAGAACTCCCCGCTGCAGTCAGGGTGAGGGCACCGGTTGAGGTGGTGATTGATGATGCGGCATTACCGGCGAGGGAGATGGTACCACCGGACTGTGTTATGCCACCAGTTATGGTTGTGGATTTGTTGAGGTTGATGGCGGTGGCATTAGTGGTACCGATGTTGAGGGTGGCGGCCGTTGCCGTATCGAACAGCGGTGCCAAGAATGACGTTGTGGCCCGCCCAGAACCACTAATTCTAAAGTTGGCTGTCTGATCACTGGCGTTCTGGTTCTGAATGTAACTAGTACTACCGGTGCTTGCCGCAAAACCACAGTTTGCCGATGACTGAATACACAAAGTACCTGCCTCGTCTGGAAGCAAAATGCTCCGGCTCGCTGTGGGAGCAGTAAAGCCTAGGGTCGAAGTAAAGCTACCGTTTGTGTTGCTCAGCTGATCAGCCGTAAAGGCGTGGGGCACCGCAGTAAGGTGTAAGCGAGGCGACATCTCGCCATCCCAAACAGGGCTCGTGTCAGTACCGCCAATATTCATAGTCAAGTAAAGATTTTGGCTCCAGTCTATCGAAGGTAGCGCTGTTAGTGAGCCAAGTTCAACCGTCAAATAGCCGTTTGCAACAGAGATTTTGTTGGCGCCCGAGTAACGCTCAAACCACAAACAACTCGCATCACCGGTACACGATCCGGCACTCGATCCACTCGAGCTCAACGTGTTATACAGTTTAAACTCTACGTTGTATGTGCCATCCGGCACGATAGCTCCAGAGCTTTGCATGAGGCGGGCTTGGAAGTTGATAGTCTGACTTGTTGCCGCTGCAGCCCGATGGGCAGTTAGACTCACAAATGCCAGCCATAACACACCCAATAGTACCCCTACCCATCGGATAGAGTACAAAAAATGTACTCGCCTTGCATCTGTTTTGGTCATTGATTTGTGTGTTGGGTTTAAGTGTTTTTTATATTAAACCGTACAGTAATTATTATCAGTTACCTCCCTCTAGTCGCACAAGAAAAATACCCTGTATTTTAGTAAATCCGATTATCCAAAAAATTGAGTAGTGGGGTTATCTTTTTGAAGTATAAAAAACATCATTACCTAAAATACAACCATATTCTGCCTTTGTTATCTTATAGACTTTGTCTTTTGCTTACACAAAATCATAGTGTACTTTACAACTACGAACAAAAAGCAAGCACACTTTTCCACATAAATAAAAGGATGCTTAAAACGTCATCTATTTATGAAAGTTGTGTTTGTGACTACATAAAGCTCTGAATAACAGTTTAAAAATACTATTGCATCACGTGATAGCTGAATACATATGTTTTATTTGCCTGAGCGTTAACCACGCCAATCATAAAGCTGTCCGAACCCACTTGATCCACATACCCTCCAGCCTGTGCGCTAGTCTTGCCTACAGGTGTCAACACTATTCGAGGTGTGGCATTGTATGGCGTGGCAAAAATCATCTTGGCCAGGTCGTCAGATGAGACATTCGCCCCCGTAGCAATTGACACCACTCCTGAGCTGTCATTTCCCTGCACCGCTATCATCGCATTCTGACCAGCTGCCAGCTGCAATTGCGCGCTTGGAGCATCGCCTGCAGTGATGATGTGGCCATTAACCGTGATAGAGCCAACACTTAATGTGCTCACCGTAAGAGTACCCGCAACACTTGCATTGCCGCTCACCATTACGCTTGAAACCGTAAGGTTATTGATAGCAGCATCACCTGAAACATTTAATGTCGTAAAGCTTGTGGTCGACCCCTGAATATCACTTACAGGGTCATAGTAGCCAAGGTTCACTAGCACCAGAACAGTGCCCTTGTCGCCGTTAAAGTAACCAAGCGCCTTACCAATCGTAGGGCCTGCTTGCGTGGCTTTCATAGCGTAACCCGGTATATTTGCACTTGTAATGTAATCGCCCGGCTTAATGGCCCCATTTGCGCCAGAGACCTTTACGGGTACGCGGCCAGCAAGCACTAGAGGCTTACCTGTTAATTCTGAACTCGTGCCACCGTATGAGTTAATCATGAAGCTAGAGGTACCATCCGAGATAACACCGACCGCAGCCGCGTTGTAGGCACGATCAGACTTCACGACGCGCTCGGTATTGTTTGGGTCAGCCATCACAACATCAGCAGCCTCAACATCATCAGCGGCAGCAATCGTCTCAGCAAGGTCAGGCGTAGTGCTTGCGGTAATTGTACCTGAGGCACCAATCGTACCAGACACGCCCAATTTCTTAGTACAGGTCGCTACGCCGATACACACGTTACCAGAGTTCATCACTGTCATGCGAACCGTGGCGTTAGTACCAAATTGCAAAGCAAAGTTGCTGCGGTTACCTACAAGCAAGTTATTAGCTGCCGCGCCAGTATATGCCGTACCGGATGGGTCAATATCAGCAGCCTGCACAATTCCCATTACCGCTTCAGTTCCCAGAACTGCGTCCGTGGAATACACAATGAAGGCGCCACCTGGCTCTCCTGTGGTGTTTTGCGAGTCCCCATATATGTTAATTCCGGCGTATCCTCGACTTTGAATTGTAAGCTGGGTGCTGCCAGTATTTGGATCATCTGTTTCGTTGCCGAGCGTAAGGTTGTTGCCGTTAATCGCTACACTTTGAGCAAAAGTAGATTGCCCTTGCACCTGCAACGTACCAACGATTGTTGTATTTCCTGCCGTTAACGTACCGCCCAAACTGCCACCTTCTTGCGAACTATCACCGGTCATATTACCCGTAGCCGTAAGTCCCACCAGGTCCAAAGACCCTGCGATTTGGGTGCGTGCTCCTGATGTGTAATATACACCAGTTGTACCTGCCGTACCGTTATAGCCACCCATGAGATAAATGTAGCCATTATATGTTACTGCCGATACACCAGTATATGAGACCGGCAGCGCATTACTGTCGCTCACCCACGTACCAATTGTTCCACTACTGTTAATTGGTGCGTACGAAACCGTGGTACTATTCCGCATAAGATACACATTGCCGTTCAATAGAACCGTGGCAAAATTAGAAGCCGTGGCTGGCAGGCTGGTGGTAGTATTCCAACTTCCAAAGCTTCCGTCGGTGTTGAGCAGCGCGTAGTAAGAAGTCGCCACGCCCACGCCAGACCCATTTATGCCGCCCAGGTAGTACAGATATCCATTAGCGGCGAACGCACTACCGTTTGCAAGTGCGACTGGCAAGGCAGTACCCGATACAAACGCGTTAAGCGAGCCATCGCCATTAATGTGAGCATAGTAGGTGTTAACGGTCGAGGCACCGCTCACGTTTCCTCCTAAGACATATAAGAAGCCGTTCGCTACTACCACTCGAGTGGCATTAGTGGCAGCGGGTAACGTCGTAAAGCTTGTGGTCCAACTGGTTATAGTACCGTCGGCATTCTGCTTACCTATATAAATAGTATTCTGGTTTGAACTACCATCAGTACCCCCAACAACATATATAAAGCCATCAGAGGCCGCTGCAGCTGTGTATCCTAGGGCGCCGCCCAAAGCTGTCGTGGTGCTCCACGTTCCTATAGTTCCGTTAGGCTTAATTGGCGCATACCTGACAGCAGAAGAGTAGGCACCAGCATAACCGCCTATATTATAGACGTAGCCGTTCGCAACTACCGTACCGGCAAAGGAGCTACCCGTTGTCATACTGCTAGTGGAAGTCCAGGCGTTCAATGCTCCGCCCGCTCCACTATTTATAGACACCAGGTTAGTTGACGTGCTCACATTAATAAGAGCACCTCCAGCGGCATTTTGAACCTGGAACGCATTAGCAGAGTTAGTAGAGTTCGTGAGCGTTACCGCACCCGTGCTGCTAAAGGTGGCGACGTTTGTGCCAGCGCCGTTCTTCAGGTCAAGAATGTTGCCAGCCCCCGCAGCGTTGGCACGTATGGTGGCTGCCACGGAACCACTTGATGCAGCCTGAACGTACATGTTAGCGCTCTGTGCTGTTGTAGTATTTTGTATATAGTTGCTCGACCCTGCCGCAGGCGTACAACCACTGCTCGTACAGATTACCGTACCGCCTATACGCAACTGTGTTGTTGTATTAATGTCACCACCTACATCCAACGTATAGCTAGCCGTCGCCTTTGCGATTGCGATGCGCGTGTTCGTGGTGTCGGCAAAGAATAGATTGCTTGTTGCGGTTGCGTTTTGTATCTGGAAGGCGGCCGTAGAGTTGGTGGTGTTTTGCAAAAGCACCGCACCCGTATTAGTTACCTTAAAGAAGTCTGCCGAGGCATTGCCTACTTGAATTGCGTCAGATGAGCCACCCTGGTACACACGTAAGCCCACCGTACTGGCTGTTGCCACGCTTAGCTTTGCGCCAATTGGATCGGATATGACGCCAATAGCTACACGTTCATTCGTAGTATCGACGCGAAATACATTTTGGTTAGAGCCACCTGTTGATGTGTTTATAGCAAAGGCCGAGGTTGAATCCGTGGAGTTCTGGAGCAATACAGAACCAGTGCTGCTAAAGGTGGCCACGTTTGTGCCGGCACCGTTCTTCAGATCAAGAATGTCGCCAGCTCCCGCGGCGTTGGCGCGCAATACCCCTGCAACCGATCCACTACTCGCAGCTTGGACATACATATTGGCGCTCTGTGCTGTCGTTGAGTTCTGGATATAGTTAGCTGATCCGCTCGTTGGCGCAAAACCACAGCTTGTGGAGCCCTGCAAACAGATAGTACCAGAGGCATTTGGCACACTAATTGTGTTGTTCGCCGTAGGTGTTGTAAAGCCAAGTGTTGTCGTAAATGATCCGCTCGTTGCCTTAAGGGTCATGCCTGAACTTCCGAGTACTGAAGTTGCGTGAGTCGCGTCACCAAGTGTCAGAGTGCCAAACGGTGCCGTTATTGTCCCGTCGAACCCACTGTAAGATGCCTGGATAGCGCCTAGGGTCACAACACCGGTAGTCGTACTGACACTAAAGATGTAATCGTTGTTAGCGGCTTGTACCGCAAACGCCATGCTGCTATCTGTAGTTGTTTTCATAGCAAAGCCAGCGCTACCCAAGTTAGCGCTAATGCCGCCGCTTCCCTGTGCGCTAATACTAATTTTTCCATTGGCAGCAGTGTTAAGTCCGATTGCCGCCGACCCTGTACCACCCTGGATCGTAGTAGCACTTGTGCTATGTTGCGAGCCTACAACAACAGTCTGTACGGCCGTGCCGCTTGTTGGGTTTCCTATGTTGTACGTTCGAGCAATATCCGACCCGCCACCAATGTTGATCGTGATAGTATTATCCGTTCCCAAGTTAACCGTGCCGGCACCCGAGGTATTCAGGGTTAACGTATTTGTATTGAAAGCGCGAATACTCAATGAGCCCGTCGAGGAGCTTATAACATTTCCGGAGGAGTTTGATAAGGTTAGTGTGCCCGTTGTGAGCGTTGTATTCTTAGCCAAGGTAATAGCCGTGGCGTTGGTGGTGCCGATGTTGAGGGTGGCGGCAGTTGCCGTGTCCAGGAGCGGTGTTTGCAATGAAGTAGCCGCGATACCCGTCCCCGAGATGTTAAAATTGGCGCCCGACTGCAGCGAGGTGCCGTTCTGGATATAATTTCCTGAGCCGCTAGCTAATGCAAATCCACAGTTTGTGGAATTTTGCAGACAAATGGTACCCGACTCATCAGGTATAAGTACTGATCTATTGGCTGTAGGCTGCACAAAGCTAAGCGATCCTGTAAAGCTGCCGTTCAAGGTGGCGAGTTGGCCTGCACGAAAAGCATAGGGCACTGCCGTAAGCGACAAGCGAGGCGACATCTCACCGTCCCAGGTCGCGCTTGTTCCGGTACCACCGATGTTCATCGAAAGATACAGCTGCTGGTCCCAGTTAATAGTACTTGGAAATGCCGTGACACTTCCAAGGCTGGCGGTCAAATAACCATTTTTAACCGTTATTCTGTTACCGCTCGTTCGTGTCTCCGTCCATAGACAAGCAGCATCTCCAGTACAGGACCCTTGCGATGAGCCGCTTGAAGTTAGGGTATTGTACAGTTTAAATTCTACGTTGTATGTACCATCCGGTACGATAGCTCCAGAGCTTTGCATGAGGCGGGCTTGGAAGTTGATAGTACTCGTAGTTGCTGCAGTAGCAACCGCAGGTGAAGTCACCATCTGCAAAACACTAACCAGCACAGCCAGAATACCAACCAACGCGGTTGGCACACCGACAAGTGTAGCTAGTAGTTTTTTTGTTTTTTGCATTTTTTGTTTTTTTGAAACTAATCTTATTATCGCGCGAATATCATACTGCCTCAATACTCAGCAAGCAGAAAATGCAACTTTTCTTCTAAACACTTGTTCACTTTATTTATACAGTTATTTTGTTGTATAAAAGTACTTGTTATTGGGGTGGTTATGTGTTTGGTGCGAGTTTGTAGTGTGATATTTTAGACGTAAAAAAATCAACGACCAGTGATTTGGTCGTTGATTTTTCCACAGGCAACTTTTGTATACTACGCGATTTGGGTAATCTTTAGTACTGTGTGTCGTTGACGGTGACCGTGAACTTTATGTACACGCTTCTTGGCTTTGTAACGAATAGCTGTTACTTTTTCGCCTTTAACCTCGTCGTCGACAACTTCAGCGGTTACCTTAGCCTTAGCGACTACGGGGGTGCCTACTGAGATTTTGTCGCCGTCGATAACCATAAGTGGGTCAAACGACACGCTTTTTTCGGTAGCGTGAAGCAATTCGACTTCGATGGTTTCGCCTTCGGTAACAATGTATTGTTTACCGCCGGTTGCAATGACTGCTTTTTTCATACTGTTGTAACTCTCTTTTCAAGAAATTATATACCAATAAATAGTAACAGATACGGCTCTTTCTGTAAAGACGGCTAGAATTTTCTAGCTATAGATGTAGCCCGCAACCTCGTCCATCAGAGGCAGCGTACCTATCCACGAGTTGACCACTGAGCCATCATCAGCCAATACAAGGATTGCTGGGAAGGCCATAATGTCATAGAGCGATGCTGTGGCAGCACCGTCGCGCGTATTAACGCTTACAAGCTCGACCTTACGTCCAGAATCATGCAGGCGCTGAAAATCACGCACAAACGACTCAACGTCGCTCGCATGTTCTGAATTGGGGCGATAAAGCACAATCACTTTCACACAGTGATCATAGCACAGTAACTTATATAAATACAACAGCCGCCTTTTTTAGGAGGCGGCTGTTAGTCAGGCGATTGTAGCTAAAATTCTAGCTACAACCAGTGGTCGAGCCACAGCTCGAGCATACATAGCAGCTGCCTGCGCGCTGCGTCTGGTTGCCACAGTTGTAACACAGTGGCGCTGTACTGTCCGCAGTAGGCTTAGTAGCTGCTTCTTTCTCTGAAACACCAGAGAAGAAGATTGCCTCTGCAGCAGCTTCAGGATGCTGTTCCTGCACTTGCTTACCAATCGCTGATTGGTCGTCAGTCAAAAACATTGCCTGCTGGTCATCTGGCATCTCATCAAAAGATGCGAGACCAAGCTCAAGACGATCGTCAAATGACAAGTAGTCAAGAGCAAGACGACGGAAAATGTAATCAGTAATCGACGTTGCTGTGCGGATATCAGTGTCATCCGTGATACCTGCAGGTGCAAAACTGCTGCTCATAAGTGTCTTCACATAGCTCTTAAGAGGTACGCCATACTGCAAGCCGTGACTGACAGAGATAGCAAATGAATCCATTAGGCCAGACAGGGTAGATCCCTGCTTTGAAACCCGAACGAACAATTCACCAGGCGTGCCATCTTCATACTCACTAACCGTGAAGAAACCAGCTAGGTCTGCAATGCGGAACTTGTATGTTTTACCGTTACGACGACGAGGTAGGAGTCGGCGAACGGCACCTTTTACAACAATTTTATCAGCAGGAGCAGCCAAATCTACAGATACAACTTCAGGAGTAGTTGTTTTTTCCTCAACAATTTTTGGAACTTCTTCTGCTTTAGCTTTCTTCTTGCCTGAAAGAGGCTGAGCAACTTTACAGTTGTCGCGGTAAATAGCGATTGCCTTGATACCCATCTTCCAAGCGTCCATGTGCAACTGTTCAACATCTTCTACAGTAGCTTCTTCCGGCATGTTAACCGTCTTGCTGATAGCACCGGAGATAAATGGCTGTACAGCCGACATCATCTTTACGTGGCCAAGGTAGTGAATGGCATTGTCGCCAACGGCGCATGCAAACACTTCTTTGTGCTCATCTTTCAGATGAGGAGCGCCTTCAGCCGATCCACTATCGTGGATGTAGTCAACAATAGCGTTAATCTGAGGTTGGCTGTAGCCCAAAGTCTTAAGCGCACGTGGCACGGTCTGGTTCACGATAGCCATTGAGCCACCACCTACCAGGTTTTTGTGCTTTACAAGGCTGAAGTCGGGCTCAATACCAGTAGTGTCGCAGTCCATCATCAAACCAATAGTGCCTGTGGGCGCTAATACGCTTGCCTGAGAGTTGCGAACACCGTTAAGCTCTCCAAGTTCAACCGCCTCGTCCCATGCCGTTGCAGCGGCGCTCAGAAGCTCCTCAGACACTAAGCCAGCATCAATGTTGCTTACTTCCGCGCGGTGTTGGCGCAAGACCTTCAACATACCCTTGCGGTCCTTGTGGAAGCCGGCAAATGGACCAACACGACCTGCAACGCGAGCGCTCACAGCGTATGCGTGGCCAGTCATCAAAGCAGTAATAGCGGCAGCCTGTGCGCGGCCTTCTGCTGAGTCATATGGCAAACCCTGAGCCATCAACATTGCGCCCAAGTTGGCGTAACCGATTCCCAGTTCGCGGTAAGCTTTGGCATTCTTTGTGATTGATTCTGTTGGGTAGTCGCTGTAGCCCACTAGAATTTCCTGAGCTGTAATGATCAGTTCTACGGTGTGCTTGAATAGCTCAATATCAAATGTGTTGTCTTCGCGGAGGTACTTCAACAGGTTGATTGAAGCCAGGTTACATGCGGAGTTGTCTAGGTGCATGTACTCTGAACATGGGTTGCTTCCGTTGATGCGACCAGCGTTTGGCGTTGTGTGCCAGTTGTTGATGGTCGTGTCGAACTGCATACCTGGATCAGCACAAGCCCATGCAGCGTCAGCAATTTCGCGGAAAAGTTCGCGTGCCTTAACAGTTTTTACTGTCTTACCAGTAGTAACCGCACGCAACTGCCAGTCTCCATCAGCCTCAACCGCCTTCATGAACTCATCAGTAACACGTACTGAGTTATTGGCGTTTTGATACTGTACCGAAGAAATGTCAACGCCATCGAGGCTCATGTCAAAGCCTGCATCACGCAAAGCACGAATTTTATTCTCTTCGTTCTTCTTGGTGTTGATAAACATCTGTACGTCAGGGTGATCTACGTTCAATACCACCATCTTGGCGGCACGACGAGTCTTGCCACCGCTCTTAATGGCACCAGCCACTGAGTCAGCGCCACGCATAAAGCTAATAGGACCGGAAGCGCGGCCTGCACTCTTGCCAAGTGGCTCGGCAGATGAACGAATGGCACTAATGTTAAGTCCTGCACCAGAACCGCCCTTGAAGATCATACCTTCTTCGCGGTACCAGTTTAGGATTGACTCCATAGTGTCTTCTACTTTTAAGATAAAGCAGGCGCTTGCCTGTTGCGCGCGCTCAGGAGCACCAATGTTAAACCACACTGGTGAGTTGAAAGCTGCACGCTGTGTAGCCAGGACATACTTAAGCTCTTCGCGATAATCCTCAGCTTCTGCTTCGGTCTCGAAGTATTTCTCTTGCAGTCCGTGACGCACAATAGTATCAACAACGCGGTCGATTAAGTGCTTCAGTGAGCTTTCGCGCTCGGCAGAGCCCGGCGTACCACTGAAGTACTTCTGTGCCACGATGTTAATTGCGTTTAGTGACCAACCTTCTGGAAACTCAACGCCCCTCTGTTCAAAGACCGGCTTTTGAGTGGCAGGATTCATGATCAATGAGTCCTGCTTCGTCCAGCGCAGCTGGTCGTACGCCTTGCTTTTCGGGCGGGTGAAAACTCTACCCACCGTCGTAAGACTGGTTGTTTGTCCCATAAGTACCCTCACGTTGGCTTGCCCGGCATTTACACCGAACAATCCCCCCATTAAATTGTTTATTTGTTTGTTAGAGTTCGCGAGCACCGCTCCGTGCCGCCAGCTCCCCAAGGCCTTCCCTCTTTTTTAAAAACCCTGGGGAGCCGACTGCTACTCCACTTTTATCGGATCTTGGTTGCGTTCACGAATTGCAGATAACTCTTTTTCAAAGCCGGCAATATCTTTAAATCGCCTGTACACACTTGCAAATCGTACGTACGCCACTTCGTTCATAAGCGCCAAGCGTTCCATGGCCATCTCACCAATTTTGTGAGAACTAACCTCTGCTTCACCGCAGGCGTGCAACTGATGCTCAATGTCAGCCACGAGGCGTTCTAGCTGCATGTTCGTTACGGGTGTCTTTTCACAAGCCCGATACAATCCCGCCAAAAGCTTGTCGCGATTGAAAAGCTCACGCACACCGCCGTTCTTTACCACTATGAGCTGTGGTCGCTCTACTCGCTCATATGTCGTAAATCGAAAACCGCACTCTGGGCATGAACGCCTTCGACGAATAGCCTCACCATCAGTAGCATCGCGAGATTCGATTACTTTCGTATCAGCGTAATGACACTGTATGCATTTCACGTTATTCCCCCATCCTTTATCAATGTGCCATCACTATATATAGCGTCTGTATAGATAATGATAGTCCTAGTTGTGGTGTATAGCAACTAAAATCGGTTGTATTATTTATGACGAACGTGGCCACTTATTAGATAAGTTTGTCGTCGTCGCCTTCGTGCTCGCGACGGCGTTGTGTAAGGCGGCGTAGGAAGGATGGCTTCTCGAGTTCAGCTTCATCGTGAGAAGAAGCGCCTAAGGAATCTTGGTGATTATCTTTCGGCTCCATGTCAGGTTCGGGACTATTAAAGTCGTCATCCGTAGGTTGCGTAACAGACCCGGAAGTCTGGCCGTCTTCGTCGGCAATAGTCCAGATATTTGGCATGTTTGCGTCAGACTTAAAGTCTGTAACTGCATCCGTATCGAGCGACATATCCACAGTAGACAGATCTTCACTGTCTTTTGCGATTTGCTGCTTATCATCTTCCAGAAGTTCAGGGCTTACAGCCGTTGGAGTTGCGGCAACTTCTTCGGCGCTTCGTCGATTACCAAAGTAAGCGGCATCGAATCCAGTTGCAACAACGGTGATGATAATTTCGCCGGATAGTTTGTCGTCAATTGTTGCACCAAAGATAATGTTTGCGTCAGGGTCGGCGGCGCTGGTGATTGCCTCGGCAGCAGCGTTAATTTCATGCATCGAGAGGTCGTTACCACCGATAACGTTGAACAGAATACCTCGCGCACCATCAATTGACACCTCCAGAAGCGGAGAGTCGATAGCCTGCTGGGCAGCCAGCACGGCACGGTTTTCACCGCTAGCGCGGCCAATACCCATCAGTGCCGATCCTGCATTGCTCATAACAGACTTTACGTCAGCAAAGTCTAGGTTGATCAGCCCGTGAACAGTAATTAAGTCTGAAATGCCCTGTACGCCTTGACGCAGCACGTCATCTGCGACCTTAAAGGCCTCCAGAAGCGGTGTTTGACGATCGATCGTCTGCAGAAGACGGTCGTTCGGAATAGTAATCAGTGTATCAACTGCACGACGCAGGTTTTCAATTGCCAACTCGGCATTGCGGCGACGCTTCTCACCTTCAAAAGCAAATGGCTTGGTGGCAAAACCCACAACCAAAATACCCATCTCGTGAGCCAGGCGAGCAACTACGTGGCCGGCACCACTACCAGTACCACCACCGGCACCTATAGTTACAAAGACCATATCTGCGCCTTCCAGCGCTTTCTTAATCTCTTCTGACGACTCCTCGGCGGCCTTTTCGCCCACTAGTGGATCAGCACCGGCACCAAGTCCGCGCGTTTCACCCTTACCAATGTGGATCTTTGTCTGGGCTTTAGAGTGAAAAAGAGCTTGAGCGTCAGTGTTAATGGCAATAAACTCAACTCCCTCAACACCCGCCTCGATCATTCTGTTAATAGCCGCACCACCGGCACCGCCGACGCCGGCGACCTTTATTTTGGCCATAGTTTCGATAGCTGGTTCAACTTGAGGCATGATATTTTATAACCCTCTCTTCATGTTCTTCTTGTATACAAAGCAGTATATCCTATGCGACAACTGAGTTCAACAAACTTGTGCAGGCATTTTGGGCTTATCATGCGCCAAAAAATTTTGCACAAAAAATGATTACTTCTTGATTTTGCTCCACAGCGAGTCGACGAAATTTAGTGCTCGACTGCTCGCATTGCCGTGGCCAACAGATTGATCTTGAGGGGCCAAAAGCATATCTAGCATCATTAAACCAACTGCTGCGGCGTACGTTGGATCGGAAACTGTGTCAACCAAACCGCTTACAGACTGCAATTTTCCAACGCGTGCTGGTAGTTGCATTTTTTCTTTTGCAAACTCTGCGATCCCTGGAAGCTTAGATGTACCCCCAACCAACACAACACCACCGGGCAGTTTGTGTGCTTTGTGTATCTTTGTAAGTTCTTTATTAACATATTCAAATAGCTCGTCGACACGAGCCTCGGTAATCATAGCGATTTCTTCGGCTTTAAAGATGTGGTCTTGGTTATTTACCTTAACCCGGACATTCGGTGTCTTACCCGTAGTCGTTAAGGAGGCATGCTTTACCTTCACTGCCTCTGCAATATCCAGATCAGTCTTAAGGCCAATAGCTAAGTCGTTTGTAATGTGCCCGCCGCCAATGGGCAATACAGCGACATGCTGCACTTCACCATCTTCGATAACAACAATGTTCGTCGTGCCCGAGCCAATATCCACGAGTACCGTACCCGCTTCCTTCTGCTGCCTGCTCAAAACTGCTTCGGCAGCAGCCAAACTCGACAGCGTGTGATTATTGGGAACCACTTGAGCTTTCTCGAGCGCCATATCCAAATTGCGTAAATTAGGCGTGGCCGCAGATACGATATGCGTATCTACCTCTAGACGGACACCGTGCATACCAACGGGGTCTTTTATGTTGTCCTGGCCATCTAAGCGATAATTCTTGGCAAATACCTGAATAATTTCCCGGTTTGAGGGTAGTTTTACGATGGTCGCAGCTTCTTCTACGCGAAAACGATCTTCAGGAGTAATCTCTCGGTTAGCGGTACTGATTGCTATAACCCCTTTGGAGTTAATACCGCTGACGTGCGAGCCATTAACGTTTACCGTAGCAGTGTTAATCCGCATGCCCGACAAGCGCTCAGCCTCTGTAACGGCCTGTACGATTGCTTCAGCAGCATCGTCCATGTGCACCACAACACCTTTACGCATACCAACATTTGGGGCACTTCCGTGACCAAGAATAGATATTTTGTTAGAGGTATTAGGGTCAATCATACCCACTACACATCGAACAGTGCTACTGCCTATATCAAGGCCTACATATGTTTGAGAAGCGGAATCGCGCATATGAAAGAAGTATAGCGCTTATACTTGCCCAAGAGCAAGTTTGTTTTACATAGTAGTCAAAATTTCGCAGCCGTCCGGCGTTACCAGCACAGTGTGCTCAAACTGAGCCGACCAACTACCGTCTTTGGTAAACAGGGTCCAGCCGTCGTGAGCTTCAACAATAGCTGGGTCGCCCAAAGTAGTAATAGGTTCGATCGCGATTGTCATCCCCGCCTTAAGCACGGGACCACGCCCAGCCTTACCGTAATTTGGAATCTCGGGCTCTTCGTGCAATTCGTATCCCACGCCGTGGCCAACGAGCTCGCGCACAATACCAAGCTTGTATTTTTTGAGTGTACTTTCAATAGTTGCAGAAATATCGCCGATACGAGCACCATCTTTTACAACACTAAGTCCATCATATAGTGCACGTTCCGTGCCTTCCAGAAGCCGTTTTGTGTCTGGTGTTGTTTTTCCGTCAACGCAAATACTAATGCCCCCGTCAGTTACCATTCCCCGGTATGTAACTCCAAAATCAAAATTTACAACGTCTCCACTCGCAAATGGGATGTTTGTGGGGATAGTGTGCTGCACTTGGTTATTAACCGAGATGCAGATAACGTCAGGATAACCGTAAAAGCCCAGAAAGGCGGGACGGCCACCAAGGGATCGCAGCTCTTTCGCTGCTAAAGCCGACATGTCCTTGGGCGTAGCGCCGGCAGTAGCCTGTTGGCGCATAAGCTGCAAGATAGCAGCCAGCATCCGGCCACTTTCTCGCATAGCAGCGATTTCAATTGGCTTCTTGACACTAGCACTGGACATAGAGTGGCCCCCTTATTTATTCCTTGTTGTCGATGTGTTGAACAATTTCGTCGTGCACAGCGCGTGGTTTCTGTGCCGCATCAATGTTGTAAACGGTTACACCTTCGCTCTTGAAGTGGTCAAGAATTGGTAAGGTAACGGTTTTGTATTCGTGGAAGCGCTTACTAATTGCTTCGTCAGTGTCATCTTGACGGCCACGGCTCTTTAGGCGGGCGTGAACCACGTCTTCCGAAGCATCAAGATTAATAATAGCGGTTAGACTAAAGCGGCCTTTCTTAACCTGCTCGAGTAGCCAATCGGCCTGAGGAATTGTGCGAGGAAAGCCATCAAGTACAAATTCTTGTGTTGGATCAATAAGCTCAAAAACTTTGTCCAAGATAGTAATCATCTCTTCGTCGCTCAGGAGTTTTCCTTGCAGCATTTCTTGACGGCGTTTGCCAGTCACTAGCACGCGTAAAATTTCTCCAGTTGAGATCCATGCGTAACCGTGCTCGTCGGCAAGAATTTTGCCTTGCATACTCTTGCCGGCCCCAGCCACACCCGTAAGGATAATCATTACTTGAGCCTTTCTTTTACAAGTTGCGCAATGCGACCACCGTCTGCACGGCCTTCGGTTGCTTGTTTAACCTTGCCTATAACCTGCCCCATAGCCTGGGGAGAGAGTGTGCCCATAGATTGAATCGCGTCATCAACGACCTTTAGCAGCTCCTCGTCAGAGAGCTGCTGCGGTAGGTAAGATTCAATAATCTTCTTTTCGACTAATTCAGCGTCAGCACGTTCTTGACTGCCGCCCTTAACATAAAAGTCGGCACTCTCTTGGCGCTTCTTTGCCTCTTTGGCAAATAACTGTACGATTTGCTCATCGCTTAGCCCTTGCTCACGGCTACCAGCTGCAACCTCAGCATAGAGGATCACACTTTTAAGACCGCGCAAAGTTGTGGCACGGTCTTTCTGTCCTCCAAGGAGAGCTTCCTTAAGGTCTTGTTCGATTTGCTGCTTCAGCATACGTCCTACGTCTATCGTTGGCCGAGCTTAATCTTCTTAAGCTTGAGTGCCTTACGCTGTGAGCGGATGATGGCCTTTGCACGTCGTTCGCGCTTGCTCATTGGCTTTTCAAAGTACTGAGACTGCTTAACAACAGCAACAATACCGGCCTGCTGAACTTTGCGGTTAAAGCGACGCAGCAAGTTTTCTAGTGATTCTTTTGAGTCTTTACGTGTAACTTGGATCATTTCAATTCTTATTCTACTTTAACAGGGATGAATTTGCAAGCTCTATCTTAAAGAACTTGTTTCTTTTGACTTGCGCGCTGACTCTTCAGCACGATGCTCTGCAATTCCTTAAAAATTGGGAACTGCTTATTGGTGTGGTAAATCTTGGTGTTACCTTGCTTTTCAGATACTAAAAAGCCCACCTTCTCGAGTCGCTTTAATTCGCGCTGAATATTTCCAGCGTCTTCTTTAATTAACTTAGCAAGGCCGCGAACGTGCGTCTTGAAATCAGGATACTTAGCATAGATCACTATGATCTTGCGGCGAACTCTGGAGGTGATAAATACATCTAGCATAATTTAACTTTATTGTTATTAGAACAACGAACCCGGTACTCAGTATAAAGAAACCCGTCAGTCATTTCAACTTTTATACCTATATATTTTAAACTATTGAAACTATAATGCAACCATGCAGTTTGTTGAAGTTTTGGTCGCAGACCCCGGATATCGCGGTTCGGAAGCGTTGACATATAGTAGCGACTCATCTGTTACGGTGGGCCAAATTGTCCGTATTCCGTTGCGAAAAAAAATTGTATTAGGAATTGTATCTAAAACATCAACAACCAAGCCAACATTTGCGGTAAAGCCCCTAAATGAAGTTGTGGAGCTGCCGCCAATACCAAATCAGCTCCTTGAATTAGCCAGGTGGATGCATCGTTATTATGCAGCGCCGTTGGGCACAGTAATGCAGCAGGTGCTGCCGCGAAATTTCCCCAAAAGAGCCACTATTCCATTAATGACCTTGCAGTCCAAGGAAAGTACTTTACCTGCCCTTACAAAAGATCAGGTTGAAGCAATTTCGAAGGTTGAGAGCACAGGGGTGCACATCTTGCACGGTGATACCGGAAGCGGCAAAACGCGTGTCTATATCGAGCTCGCCAAAGCCAGTCTGGCGCAAGGCAAGTCGGCATTTATACTTACTCCCGAGATCGGTTTAACATCGCAGTTGGCAGCTGACTTCAAAAAGGTTTTTGGCGAACGAGTGGTAGTTATGCACTCACAGCTGTCAGAGTCGGTACGCCATAAGCTATGGACTATTGTGCTCAAAGAGAGCGATCCGGTTATTATTATTGGTCCCCGCTCCGTTCTCTTTAGTCCTGTCCGATCCTTAGGCCTGATTGTACTAGATGAGGCACATGAGTCAGCCTATAAGCAAGACCAAAGTCCTTACTACCACGCCTCGCACGTAGCAGGCTACCTTTCAAGCTTGCATAAAGCACCGTTAGTATTAGGGTCGGCCACCCCTCTTGTGACTGATTACTTTACCGCCCAAAGTAAGCGGCGGCCGGTTATCCGTATGACATCAACTGCATCGGGCAGCGCTCACGGGAGGCGCATTATAACCGTTGACCTCAAAGATAAGGCACGGTTTAGTCGAAAGTCTTTCTTGTCAGATGAACTCATTAATCAAATTGAGTCCACTTTGGGCAAAAAAGAGCAGGTTCTACTTTTTCTTAACAGACGTGGTACTGCCAGAGTTATCTTATGTGACGAGTGTGGGTGGCAAGCGCTCTGTCCGCATTGCGATCTACCCCTGACCTACCATGGCGATACACACAGCATTCGTTGTCACAGCTGTGAATTTCGTGATGCGCCACCTACGGCGTGTCCGGAATGCGGCAATACATCCGTAACCTTTCGCAGCATTGGCACCAAGGCAGTTGCAGATGAAGCACAGCGCCTTTTCCCTGATAGAAAAGTAATGCGCTTTGATACGGATAACAAGCATGCTGAGCGTCTCGAGGTTCACTACGACGCCATCAAGGCGGGTGAAGTAGATATTCTGGTAGGTACCCAAACCCTCGCTAAAGGGCTAGATTTGCCGATGCTAGGCCTCGTAGGCGTTGTTATTGCCGATACAAGTCTATACGTCCCCGACTTTAGCTCTCATGAGCGAACGTACCAGCTTTTAAATCAGGTTATCGGTAGGGTTGGCCGCGGACACCGCGATAGCACAGTTGTCGTTCAAACGTACGCACCCGAAAGCCCTCTCCTCCGCGCAGCCCTCTCAAATAACTGGGACCTCTTTTATGAAGACGAGCTTCGCGAACGTGAACAATTTACGTTCCCGCCCTTCTGCTACCTTGCTAAGTTATGGTGCAAGCGTAGCACACAGAAAGGCGCACAGCAGGCTGCAGAAAAGCTAGCGAACACCCTTCGTAAATCCGGACTCCGTATTGAGGTAGATGGCCCCGCTCCCGCATTTCACGAGAAGAATAGCACGGGTTACCAGTGGCAACTCATTCTAAAAGCCAAAAACAGGACTGCGCTTCTAGATGCACTGCAGCTCTTGCCGGCTAATTGGCACCACGATATCGACCCGATGAATCTGTTGTAATACCCATTACAGATACGCTATACTGTCGAGGATGACTAAAGACGATATTATCTCACTGCCAAATAAACACCTCCGTGAACGGTCCAAAAAAGTCGGTATTGTAGACGATACGATCAAGCAATTGATCGAAAATATGAAGCTGGCGACAATCGATTGGGAAAACAGTCGTGATCATGAAGTAGGTGTAGCTCTTGCTGCTATACAAGTAGACCAACTTCTTAGAATTGTCGTAATTCGTAATGATTTTGACAACAAAGATGACCACACATTCAGCGTGTTTATTAACCCCGTTATTACAAAGTACGAAGGCGCTATCGAGGAAGACTACGAAGGCTGCCTAAGCGTGCCAGATGTGTACGGAAAAGTGCCCCGTCACACCAAGGTTCGGGTTAAGGCCATGGATGAAGACGGCAGCGAATTCCGCGTTACTGCCGAAGGATTTCTTGCGCGCATCTTCCAGCATGAAATTGATCACACAAACGGCATTGTATTCATCGATCGGATTAAGGATAACCCCAAAGCCTTCTTCCGCCTTAAAGAAGATGGCCATCTGGAGGAGCTCGACTATGACAAAGACATCCTTGCCAGTAGTATTCTTTGGTAGTGGACCGGTTGCGGCAGCCAGTCTACGACTACTGAACAATAATTTTACTGTTGAAGCTGTTGTAACAAAACCACGTCCAGCACATCACAAAGGATCCGTCCCTGTTATTGAAGTGGCTGAAGATCTCGGTCTGCCGATCCACACTGTTGTTAATAAAAGAACGTTAGATGAGTTAGTAGCGAGTAAACCTTTTACGAGTCAGCTAGGTATTCTGATTGACTTTGGTATTATCGTCTCACAAACTGCAATCGACTACTTCCCCCTCGGCATTATTAATAGTCACTTTTCCCTCCTGCCCGAATGGCGAGGTGCAGACCCCATCACCTTTTCGATCCTTAGCGGTCAAAAAGAGACCGGCGTTAGTTTGATGCTCCTGAGCGCCGGCATGGACGAAGGTCCTATTCTGGCCTACGGTGCATACCCGCTACCGCCAAAGATCACCACTCCAGAACTGACACATGATCTTATTGAGCTCAGCGATGCTCTTCTGCAAGAAGTTGTACCACAATACGTGGCGGGGAATATTGTTGCACGACCCCAAGATGAACTACAAGAAATTTCCTATTCCCGTAAACTTGCTAAAGAAGATGGCATCATAAATTGGGCCAAACCTGCCGAACAAATCGAGCGAGAAGTTCGAGCTTTCGCCGAATGGCCAAAAAGCAGCACTAAACTTGCCGGACGTGACGTAGTTATTACTGAAGCACACGTCATTCAAGAAACAGGACAACCCGGTATAGCCGCAAAATTCAATAAGCAGCTTGTGGTATATTGTGGCAAAGACGCACTTATAATTGACCGGCTAAAACCAGCTGGGAAAAAAGAAATGACCGGCCAGGCATTTCTGGCCGGTTACGGCAATCTTCTGTAGAATCAGACCTACGCTGCTTGGCCAAACTGGCCTTGGTCAAAAGGCTGAGGTTGGGATTGCTGGGGCTGTTGGGGCTGAGCCACTTCGTATGACTGAGGCTGTGCTTGCTGCTGGGGCTGTTGGTAGGGTGCAGGAGCTACCGGCTGAGGGTATTGCTGCTGCGGAGCATATGCCTGCGGAGCCTGAGTAGCTGGGTCGAGTTGCTGCATAGGTTGAGGTTGCTGATACTGTTGATAGTCAGGCTGTGTTGCCATAGGCTGCTGCACGCTTGTTGAATAGGCTGGTTGCTGAGGAGCCTGAGGTTGCTGAGCAGGCATTGCGCCGTATACAGGCTGTTGGGGCTGAGCCACTTCGTATGACTGAGGCTGTGCTTGCTGCTGGGGCTGTTGGGGCACCATTTGAGGCTGCTGATATGCCTGGTACTGATCTACGGACTGTGGAGCTGCCATTTGAGGCTGAGGGGCCTGCATAGGTGCTGCCTGAGTCTGGGATCCTGCGCTAGCTAAGATTTGAGGTGCAGATTGGCGCACCTCCGCCTTAAGAACCTCGAACTCTTGCGCAACTACATCTTTATAGTTCGGAAAATTAGTTTCCAGCCATCGCAATGCACCAGCTTCATCGTTATTGTTGATGAAACTCTCAAATTCATCGAGTTGTGCATCAGTCATCTGGCGGGCTAAAGTTGTACCCACGCGCATTTCGAGTGTTTCATAGATATGACGAAGCAATGCCTTTTTATCCTCGGCAGGAAGACTCTGAAGGCCTAGTTCTGTCAGTAGGTTGTCATCAAGCTTGATCATGCGTGCTCCTTGTTCACTTAGTATGTTATCACGCTTCGTTCAAAGAGGCGACTACAATGTGCGGTCAACCAGCTCCCTTGTGAACAATTCGATGTGGTCACCCTCTTGTACATCAATGCGAGAGTTGGTTTTGAAGCTAAGGCCACACATTTCGCCTTCGAACACCTCTTTGGCATCTTGAGGGCCACGCTTGAGGTTTGTAATTTCAACTTCGGCCAATTTTTCACCGTCGCGCATAACGCGTGCCAATGAAGGTACGACCAGCTTGCCCTTAGTTACTTCACCGCCACAGATAACTTCAGTTTTGGTGGTCTTAAAGATACCGCGAACAACAAGTCGTCCTAGGTCGTTCTCGACTACTTCTGGGGCAAGGAGACCGCTCAGAGCAGTCTTAACATCGTCAATTAATTCATAGATAACGCTGTATAGCTTGATGCTAATTTTGTCTCGGCTTGCCAAGCGCTTGATATTAGCAGGCACTTGCACGTTGAAACCGTAAATAACAGAGTTACTGGTATTTGCAAGGTGTAGGTCATTCTCTGTTATAGCACCAACGCCTGAACTCACTACGTGTACAGCAACTTCGTCTGTGTCGAGCGCTTTGAGGCTATCAATAACCGACGTTAGCGAACCCTGCACATCAGCTCGAACAATAATATTCAAGTTTTGAACCTGGTTCTTACGGTTAATAATACGGATCAGTTCACTACTGCTCATATCACTGCGGCCAGCGCTTGCCTTTTGATTAGTGACAGCTTTTTCGGCCTGCAGACGAGCTTCTTTTTCATTCTTTACAACATGAAACTCATCACCAAACTCAGGAAGTGTTTTAAAACCGGTGATAACCACTGGGGTAGACGGCGTAGCTTCTTTGATAGACTTGTCGGCGCTGTCATAGAGCACACGAACTTTTGCGTACGTTGTACCGGCAACAACAAAGTCACCAACACGCAATGTACCCTCTTCAATCAGAGCGTTGGCGATAGGGCCACGACCTTGTTCCATATGCGCTTCAATAATCAATCCTGTTGCTGGGGTAGTGGCATCTGCGCGCAGATCTTCTACGTCACTTACCAAGAACAGCATGTCGAGCAAATTATCAATACCCTGCTTGGTCTTAGCGGAAACTTCCACAATAACGGTATCGCCGCCCCATTCTTCGGGTAGCAGCTCTTGCTCAGCAAGCTGCTGCTTTACGCGGTTGCTGTCTGCACCTTCTTTGTCGATCTTGTTGATGGCAATCACCATCTTTACGCCTGCTTTTCGGGCGAAGCGAATAGCTTCAAGTGTCTGAGGCTTGATGCCGTCATCTGCAGCTACAACAATGACTGCAATATCTGTCAGGTGCGCACCGTGTTCACGGATAGCCGCAAAGGCTTCGTGGCCAGGAGTGTCCAGGAAGGTAATAGGGCGGTCGTTGTGCTTAATTTGATAAGCCGAGATGTGCTGTGTAATACCACCAGCCTCACCTTTGGCAACTTGAGCACCACGAATTGCGTCCAGCAAGCTGGTTTTACCGTGGTCAACGTGGCCCATGACAGCCACCACAGGAGGACGAGAGGTAGCGTTGTCGCTATGCTCGCGCTTGGTGCGCACAGGAGCAACAGCTTCAACAGTTTTTTTCTTAAGAGAAACCTCCAGACCAAGTTCTTCAACAATAATCTGGGCGGTATCGAAGTCGATACGCTCATTAACCGTGGCCATAACGCCGTTCTTCATCAGCTCGCCAATAAGTTTTGTTACTGGCAGCATCAGTTTTTCGGCAAGAGTGCCTACGGTTGTCATGTCTTCAATTTCGATAGTACGAGCCATGAGAAGGCACCCCTTTCTACCGTTAGAACGGCGTTATAAAACAGTTACGAACTATTTAGCGCTTTTGAGGCTCAAAGCAATTTTGCGGTTTTCAACATCAATGTCGAGTACCTTAAACTGCTTCTTTTCGTTGAGCTGGAAGATTTGTTGAGGATCAACAGTCTCATCGTCACTCATCTCTGATACGTGTACCAAAGCTTCAACAGATGGGCTCAATTGTACGAATGCACCAAATGGGGTGATACGAGTAATCTTACCTTCTACGATGTCTCCCTTGCTGAAAGCTTTAACTTCTTTCAACCATGGATCTTCGGTCATCTGCTTGAGGCTCAAGCTCAGGCGGTCCTTGTCGATAGCAATAATCTTTGCCTTAACAGTGTCGCCAACCTTAACGTACTTGCGTGGGTCTTCAACACGTTCCCAAGAAATCTCAGAAATGTGGATCAGGCCTTCAATGCCGTCGACATTTACGAATGCGCCGAAGTCGATAACACCAGTTACCACACCTTCAACAACGTCGCCAACCTTCAGTTGTGCAAAACGTGCCTGCATGTCGTCTTTAACAGCTTCTTTTTCAGAGAAAATCAGCTTGTTGTCTTTGCGGCTCACGTCAAGAACGCGAACACGGATCTGCTTGTTTACCAAAGCGTTCAGCTTCTGCAGGATCTCGTCCTTGTCAGCGCCAGATACGCGTGGGTAGTGACCAGCAGCCAGTTGTGAAACGGGCAAGAAGCCACGGATACCTTCGAGCTCTACAAGCAAACCACCACGGTTTGCGTCGTAAGGTGTAACCTCGATAATCTCTTGGCCCTCGAAGATGCGCTTGAGTTCGTCCCAACCGCGGTCTTTGGCTGCACGCTTCATGCTGAGCAGCGCGTAGCCTTCCTCGAGCTCAGGGTCGATAACGCTTACGGTTACCTTCTGGCCTACCTCAAGCTGTTGGCCGTGACCGATTTCGCGGCGCACAACAACACCAACACCTTTAGCGCCCAGATCGATCCAGACTTCGTGTTTCTTTACTGAACTTACAACTCCCTCAACAACCTCACCACTTTCTAAGTGCTTAGCGTCGCTTTGAGCAAGAAGCTCGTCCATTGATATAGTATTTTTTGACATGTAAACCATGCCTCCTTCGTAATGTATTTCTGTCACTCTTCCTCACAGAGAGAGTGCAAGATTAGTACCATTATACCTGTTTTACTTCTATTGGTCAAAGTTCAGCCTAAATCTTGGGGATGGTCGTGCTAAAATAAAATCAATATGTATTTGGCCATAGATATCGGGGGAACAAAGACCCTTGTCACATGCTTTGACAACAGCGGCGCCTTAAAAGAGCAGCTCCGCTTTTTAACTCCACCTGATTACCGATTGTTTATCCGTCAAATTGCAAAGACCGTTGCAGATTTATCTACAAAAGACTTTGTTGCAACAGGGGTAGCATTGCCAGGCTTAATTGACCGAGATCATGGAATTGGCATCGCGTTTGGAAATCTGCCATGGCAGAATGTTTCAATCGTAAAAGACATCGAGCGCATTGTTCATTGTCCAGTTTACATCGAAAATGACGCCAACTTAGCAGGCTTATCAGAAGCCGATTTACTGCAAGACCAGTTTTCAAAGGTGTTGTATGTCACCATTAGCACTGGCATTGGTACAGGCGTCATCATAGACCAGCAAATTGATCCTGATTTTGCTGACTCCGAGGGTGGGCATATTATTCTGGAGCACCACGGACGGCGACAAATGTGGGAGAAGTTTGCATCTGGTAGCGCCATTGTGCGACGCTTTGGCAAGCGAGCGCAGGACATCACCGATGCTAAAACATGGCGAATCATCGCACGGGATATCGCCACTGGCCTAACTGATCTAAGCGCCGTAATTCAACCAGAGGTTATTGTGCTTGGCGGAGGAGTGAGCACATATTTTGATCGATTTGCGCCCTATATCCAAGAAGAAATGGAGCATTTTAGCACTCCCCTCACCAAAGTTCCCCAGATACGACGCGCGCAGCGACCGGAAGAGGCCGTTGCATACGGATGCTACCTGTTTGCCAAGGAAAAACATGCACGATCTCGTTCAAAAGCTGCAATCCGATAATCCCTCGCTATCCTTCCGAGAGGGTACAATTTTTGTCTGGTCGCCTGAGATGCGCCGGGTTACCTACGTAGTGTCTGGAGCTGAAAGCGACCCGTGGAGTTTGCTTCACGAGGTAAGCCACGGTTTACTTGAGCATACTACGTACACCTCAGATATAGATTTACTTCAAAAAGAAGTAGAAGCTTGGGAAAAAGCCGCCGCTTTAAGCGCCAATTATGCGATCGTTATCGATCAGGAGTTTATTCAGAACTGCCTCGACTCTTACCGTGACTGGCTACACAAAAGGAGCATCTGCCCTTCTTGCCACCTGCAGGGCGTGCAGAAGAGCTTAGACACGTACACGTGCATCAATTGTACAAACACGTGGAACGTTACCAAAGAGCGGTTCTGCAGGCCCTACAGACGGTTACAACAAAAATAAGACAGCTGTGTAGCTGTCTTATTTTATACTCAACAACCCTTAGGCTGCCAAGTTGAGGTCGTCTTGTTTGATGTCTTTTGTGACTTCAGTTACAACTACCTCTGCATTTTTGGTTCGGCGTGAAATGCGACCACCCTTACGACCAGCTTCGCGAGCTAGGTCACGGTTTGCAAAGAAACCACCAGTGGTTCCCTTTTTACCGCCCATAGCACCGATACGTGCATAAAAGTCGGGGCCGTACTTCTTCTTGTTGGTCTCAGCGGCTGCTGCGCCGCCCTTAGGTGTACCTGCCATGAGAATGTATCTCCTTACTTACGCTTTCGTCTCTCAAGAAGCAAAGAGGGCCGCAAAAATTGCGGACCCTCTGCTTCTTCACGAAATTATATATATGATAACACGACATCATGCTAATGTCAATATATAGCATAAGGGGAACTAGGTGGCTTAGAAGTCGAACAAGTCTCCTAAAAAGCCCTCTTTTTTGTGCTTTTTACCATGGTGTCTGTCGTGATCATGGCCACGGTCATAGTCATCATCTGAGTCATAGCGATCTCGGTCATCGTGGTCTTCACGACGAGAGTGCTCACGTGAGTATTCTGAGTGCCCGTTTGCTCGTTCAATTACCTTATCTAGCTCACCTCTGTCGAGCCACACACCTCGGCACGCGGGACAATAGTCAATCTCTACGCCATTTCGGTTACTCATAACAAGAGTAGTGTCGCATACTGGACAACGCATAAATAATAACTCCTTTTGCTTACCTTACTAGCGTAGCAAGATTGCGTCAAAAGTTACTGAAGTATATTCGTATAAAAAGATAAAAGCCATCCTACTCGGATGGCTTTTATATAATTCGGCACCGTGCTATTTTCCCAGGGCTTGATGACCCAAGTATTGTAACCGCTGCGAGGCTTAACTGCTGTGTTCGACATGGGAACAGGTGTTTCCCTCGCGCCATGGGCACCGACTACACCGACCCACAATGGTCGGCACAGACGATGTCCATCATCAATGCACGTAATTGAGATGTAAAAGCATTTGTTAAAACAAACGGGTTGTTTATCTATAATATGATAAACACCAATAACTAGTCAAAGCATTCTCTCATTCCTACCACCAACGGGGGTGATCGAATGAGAGATCATAAAAAGTCGATGGGACTATTAGTACGCTTCGGCTCCATACGTTGCCGTACTTCCACCTTGCGCCTATCAAACTGATCGTCTTTCAGTGTCCTCATAGGGAAATCTAATCTTGGGATCAGTTTCGCGCTTAATATGCTTTCAGCGCTTATCTGCTCCGCACATAGCTACCCAGCAATGCCGTTGGTACGACAACTGGTACACCAGCGGTGCGTTCACCCCGGTCCTCTCGTACTAGGGGCAAATTCCCTCAAATTTCCTTGCGTCCACAGCGGATATAAACCGAACTGTCTCACGACGTTCTGAACCCAGCTCACGTACCTCTTTAACCGGCGAACAGCCGGACCCTTGGGACCTGCTCCAGCCCCAGGATGAGATGAGCCGACATCGAGGTGCCAAACAGCGCCGTCTATGTGAACTATTGGGCGCTATAAGCCTGTTATCCCCAGGGTAACTTTTATCCGTGTTCGCTGTCATTCCCACATATATGTACAAATTGTACGTACAGCGGTTCACTTGCTCCGACTTTCGTCTCTGCTTGGAATGTACTCCTCACAGTCAAGCTGGCTTTTGCGCATACACTATCACAACGATTTCCATCCGTTGCTAGCCAACCTTTGAACGCCTCCGCTACTCTTTAGGAGGCAACCGCCCCAGTTAAACTACCCACCAGACACGGTCCCGTAACCGGATAACGGTCACGGTAAGAATAAGAGGCATACAAGGGTGGTATTTCACCGGTGACTCAGCTTAGGCTAGCGCCTAGGCTTCAAAGTCTCCCACCTATCCTACACATGTATACCCCCGATTCAATGTCAAGCTGTAGTAAAGCTCCACGGGGTCTTTTCGTCCTGCTGCGGACAGACGGCATCTTTACCGTCAATGCACTTTCACCGAGCTCTTCGTCGAGACAGTACCCATATCATTACTCCATTCGTGCGGGTCAGAACTTACCTGACAAGGAATTTCGCTACCTTAG
>CAMLRZ010000001.1 GCA_946482575.1 uncultured Candidatus Saccharibacteria bacterium | reverse complement strand
TAACAGTGAATGGCGGCATGAGCCTGGGCTTTGAGGTAAAAAATAGGCGCCTCCGGGTATGCCGAAAGCAGCAAGCAATCTATTCCGAGCCGCCCATACTCGCTGAACAGTTCCGGAAAGTTAATTTCTACGCAAATCATGCAGCCAAAGCGATATCCATCAACGTCAAAAATGATTGGCTCGCTGCCTGCGGTGTAAAATTGCGTAACTTCGGTGTGCGACACTATGCGTTTGTCATATCGCGTCACTAACGCGCCCTGATCCGAAATAACATACAAGCTGTTGTGCGGCCAATGTGGCGGCGTTAACTGATGCGCCGCGCCTAGTACAACCCACAGCCGCAGCTCGGCTGCCAGTGCCATGATTGCTTGCAGTTCTGTGTGAACCGCGCTCCAGTCTACATCGTCCCAGCTTTGAATAGGGTTTTTGGCGTAGCCCGTTAGCATGCCTTCCGGGAATTGAATCAGACGAGCCCGCCCGCCAGCAGCTTCACGCATGGCTGCTTTAATTTTTGCGGCATTACGACGGACGTCGCCACTAATGGGCAACTGGGCAATGGCCACGCGCAGGCGGGCCTCATTTGATATGGGCATAGGTGCTCCTTTGAATTTTTATTTTCTCCGTGTCCTCACGAGACGTGCTTTTAGTATAGCACTAGCGCTATGCCCTGCAACAATTTTAGGCTGTAATAGTCAACACAACTTTGCCTTTAACTTTGCCCGATTCGCGAGCGGCAAAAGCGCTGGCTACCTCCGCTAACGGATACGTGGCATCCACATGCGGCGTGATAACTTTTTGATCAAGAAGCTGTGCCAAGGTAACCAAGTCGCTGGTGGTAATCCGGGTTTGCTGCGCAACGGCACGTACGTTGTACTGCTGCATCAGGGTTTGGTCGGGCTGCGCGAGCATTGATACAATAATGCCGCCTTGCTTGAGTGTTTTGAATGATCGTTCATAAGTTTCGCCGCCAATGGTGTCGAACACGGCGTCGTACACCCCTTCTGCTTCGTCGAACGCCTGGTTGGTGTAGTCTACAACTTCGTCGGCGCCCAAACTTTTGACGTAATCTATGCCTTCGCCGGTTGCGGTGGTGGTCACCGTAGCGCCCAGATGCTTGGCAATTTGAATGGCAATAGTGCCAATGCCACCTGCTCCGCCATGAATAAGTACTTTTTGCCCGCCCTGAACTTGCATATGCTGCGTGATAACCTGCAGGGCGCTTACACCTACCAAAGGCATGGCCGCTGCCTGTACAAAGTCAACCGAGGCGGGCATAGCTGCAATATGTGAGGCTTTGGTAACCGCAAATTCGGCAAATGCGCCGCTTCCGCCCGCAAGCACATTAGCCTGCCCATATACTTTTTGCCCTACAGTAAAGTCGGTGACGCCAGCGCCTACTTCGGCAACTACGCCAGCAATGTCGCCGCCCAAGGTGATTGGCGGCTGCACTGATGACATATGGCCTTCACGCACTATGGTGTCAAAGGGGTTGATACTGGCAGCATGAACTTCCACCAGTACCTGCCCCTGGCCTGCTTGCGGTTTGTCGATCTCTTCTACTGCAATTGCGTCGGCGTGGCCAAACGCGTTAATTCGTGCTGCTTTCATAGAATTGCTCCTTTACGTAGCGCTCGCTTTATTCCAAGGATTTGATAATTTCCAAAAAATCTTCCAGATTTATTTCGGCTTTTACAACGTAGCCATCCATGTCTTTGCGCACACTGGGGCTTACTTTGCTGGCATCGCCCAAGTTGGTTAGCAATACGATTTTGGTCTTGGTGCAGCCGTATTTTTCGTCGTGTCGTAATATTTTGAGTACCTGAAAGCCGTCCATTTTAGGCATCATAATATCTAAAAAGATCAGATCGGGTTTAAATTTTTGAGCGGCAACCAGGCCTTCTTCGCCATCGGCGGCCATTTCTACGTCAAATCCATGTCCATGCAAAAAGAGCTTATACAGATTGCGTAATTCTGGATTATCCTCAACGAGTAATATTTTTCGTAACCCAGCCACGGTGCCTCCTGGTTATGTTTGGTTCCTGACTCGACTGCGCAGCTGCTAACTGCGCCTCGTTAAGTACTGGAACGGTAAAGCTAAATGTCGAGCCTTTGCCCACTTCTGATTGTACCGAAATCGTACCGTGATGTCGCTCCATGATTGACTTTGATATGTACAAGCCGAGCCCCGTGCCTGTGCTGCCGCTGTCTAGGCCGCCGTGCACACGGTAGAACTTGGTGAACAAATTGGGCAGTGCCTTGGACGGAATACCAATGCCCGTATCAGTTACGCGCACTATGTAATCTTGATTTTCCAGCGCCAGACTCACAACTACATTGCCGTCACGTTCAGTGTACTTTACTGCGTTTGCCAAAAGATTGTTAACTACTTCGCGTAAGGCAATCGGGTCGCCGGTTACAAAACAATCTTGCTGCGGCCCTTCATATTGCAACGTGATATTTTTGTCTTTGGCTACAAATTGGCTTTCTTTGATTGCCTGCATAACCAAACTTGCTAAATCGGTTTTTTCAAAATGCAGGGTGAGCGTACCGCGTTCAATGCGCGTAACATCCAGCAAGTTGTTGATTAGCCCGCCTAGCTCGGTCGCGCTTTTAAGCGCTTGGTGAATATAGGTGGTTGTGTCGGTGTCAGCCGTTTTGCCTTCTTTGTACGATATAAGCTCCAGGTAACCTCGAATAGCTGCCAGCGGCGTGCGCAGTTCGTGGGCGGCCATCGAAACAAAGTCGATCTTCATGTCCTCGAGCTCACGGCTCTTGGTTTCGTCATGGATTGTCACAATAGACTGGGCAGTAGCCTGGTCTTGACCGCCACTTACTGGTGCTACTAGTACTTTTACAAAGTGTTCATTGCCGGCCCTGTCGGTGTACTGCATATCTGGAAAAACGCGTGTTTCGGTAACATTGTAGTCGATATTAAAGTCACCATTGCTGCGCTTCCAGGCAAAAATTTCACGGACGTTTTTGCCTACTAGATCGGCAATGTTGCCCGCAACCAGCTCACCTGCCGCTTGGTTGGCAATCAAAATGGTGCCGGTTTTATCAATAGCCAAAATGCTTTCGGCAGTGCTGTTTAGGATGACCTCCAGGCGGTGGCGTTGCGACTCGATGCGTGACACAAATTCTTTAAGACTAAGGCCCATGGCGTTGATGCTGGTGCCGAGCTCGCCAATTTCGTCAGTTCGATTAAGTGCGATCTGCTCTGTAAAGTCGCCTTGTCCAATGCGTTGCGAGACACGCGCGATGCGCAAAATAGGATCAGTAAAGAACCGTGCAAAATAAATAGCCACCACAATAATAATGATTGACGACGCCACCACAATGCCAATGAGCCCGTTTCGCAACTGATTGATCGGCGCTGTAATTTCTTGAGTGTCCATTTTGGTGGCAATTACCCAATCGGCGAAGCCAATAGAGCGCGCAGCCACCATCACCTTGTGGTTGCGATAGTCCTGGGCCTGATGGTACGAGTTGCCGCCATCTGCAAACAGGTCCAGGTTGTTCAGTTTTGCGGTGAGTGCGGCATCGGTATTAAAGCGGAGTGGGAATAACGACACTACATTGCCGTTGCTGTCTTTGCTGACCACCACGGTCTCACCAGTGGTGCCCAGGCCGGTGTAATCCTGCACCGCTGCCACAATGTCGTCAATACGGTAGACGACATTCAAAATAGCGGCTTCTTGTTTGTTAACGGTGACATCAGTGGTCATATAGAGCTTATCGAGCCCATCGCGGGGATCTTCGCGCACTGCAATGCTCATGTCGCTATCTTGCGGGGCTGCAAAATCAGCGCTGCTTATTTTTTGGCCTTCCGAACCGTCTAGTGTGGAGGCCAGAATCATACCATCGGGGTTGGCTACGTAAATCGCCTGGATTTCCGATACCTGTGTTTGGGTATTTTGCAAAATCGTGTTGATGGTAGCCAGATCTTGCGCGCTATGCGTGGCCAAGTAACCGCCCAGTGCGACCTGGAAGTCATAATTATTGGTAAGCTTAATAACCTCTTCCTGCTTTTTTTGCAGCAGCGAGTTTATTTTTTGCTCTTGTTTAATGGCGATGCTGGTGAGCTGGTTGGATGTGGTGGTGCGCAGCTCGCGGCTAATAGTAACGTATGCCACTAAACTGACCGCCAACGTCGGGATAAGTCCAATCAGGAGAAACAGGCCAATAAGTTTTTGCTTTATTTTCACGGGTATGCCAGTTTTGCTACTCAACCTCAGTAAATTTACCGTTTACAACTTGCAGCAAGTCGTACTTGTAATTTTTGTCGGATATCTCGCCGTTTTGATCAAATTTGATGTGCGCGGAAACTCCCTGGAAGTTAAGCGTGGGCAAGATATTTTTGACCTGCTCGCCAGTGGTAGCGCCCTTCTGCACTGCCAAATAGATAGCATGGAATGCATCGTAGGCCTGTGGCGCGGCGTAGAGCTGCTCCGTGGTTTGATACTCATTGGTGAGTGCTTGCTTGAACGATTTGGTGCCTGTTGGGAACGAGGTAATAGTGAGCCCTTCGGCAGCCTGCGGCGCGTTGGCGATGATAGTTGGATCGTACATAATATCTGCACCGAACAGCGGCACGGTTACGTTGGCTTGACGCAATAATTTAATAACAGCAGTGCCAGAAACAACCGAGTTCGGTGCAATGAATATGGCTTGCGGATTGCTTGCCTTGAGCTGACTGATTTGGGTGTTTAGGTCGATCACATCTGGTTCGGCAGTTGCGGTGGTGATTACTTTACCGCCCAAGGCCTCAAACTTTTCCTGGAACACTTTGTTCATGCCAGTGCCGTAGGGTTCGTTGGTATAAAATACTGCCACGCGACGAATGCCTTTGTCATAGATAGTTTGTGCCATAAACGCGCCCTGGAATGTGTCGGGCGGCACTACGCGGAAGAAGTAATCGTCGGGTATGCTGAGCGTTGGGCTGGAGGCCGAAGGACTGATCATGGGAATTTTGGCGTTATTAGCAGCCGGTAAAGCAGCCACTGAGGCACTGGAGCAGCCCTCGCCAATGATGGCTATCACGTTCTGGGCTATCAATTTTTTGATGGCGCTGGCCGCAGTCTTGGGGTCGCATTTGGAATCGGCTTGCACGAGCTCGATATTGTCGGCGCCCAGCTGTTTCTTGGCAAGTTGAATACCCTTGTTGGCGCCATAACCCATGCTACTGGAGCCGCCACTAAAGGCCATCATAACCCCCACTTTTACGCGCGGCAGTTCAGCTGATTTGTCTTTGCGGCTTTGGTATACATAAAAGCTGCCGCCCACAATTGCGGCAATAAATATAATAACGAGCGATACCAACAATCCACGGTGCTTTTTGGGCGGGACCGGAGGTGTGGTAGGTGCCTGCGGTGCTGAAGGGGGCAGAACAGGACTCACAGGAGCATTAGGCAAAGATCCCGGAGCGGATGGTTGCTGGGGCGCGGCAGGTGCGGCTGGCGTTGGCGCCGAACTGATGGTTGGTTGATTTTCCTCAGGCACAGATGGTTTGTTGTCTATCTCGTCCATGACACCCTAAGCTTATGTTAATTATGTATCCATAATCAAGTAAACTGCTCAGTTTTGCAAGCACTTTTAACAACGACCAGCTACGAGAGAGGTTGTGCTATGCTAGTGCCATGCCTACACGATGTCCTTGGTCTGAAAAAGGTGGTCAGCTATATTTGGATTACCACGATACCGAATGGGGTGTTCCCTGTCACAACGATCGAACTCTATTTGAATTTATCGTTCTGGAAAGCGCACAGGCCGGACTGTCGTGGCTCACTATTTTAAAGCGGCGCGAGCAGTACGCTCGGGCATTTGCTCATTTTGATGCCGTACAAGTGACTCAGTTTACTCAAAAAGACATTGAAAATCTGTTACTGCCAGACAGCGGTATTATTCGTAACCGCACCAAAATTGCCGCCACTATTACCAATGCACAAGCTTTTTTAGAAATTCAGCGGGAATATGGCTCGTTTGCCGAATATCAATGGTCGTTTGTGCATGGCCACCCTATAAAAAATGCATGGGATGACCCGCAACAGGTGCCGGCTGTGACGCCCGAAGCCGAGTCATTTAGCAAGGATTTGCGAGCACGTGGTTTTACATTTTTTGGCCCCACGATAGCATATGCACACATGCAGGCGTGTGGCTTGGTAAACGATCATCTTACAAGTTGTTTTCGATATAAAACCGTCCAGCAGTAGCGGCAACAAAAAGAGGCGGCCCGCAGTGGGCCGCCTCTCACACAAAAAAGCTCAAATTGTACCAGTATATTTAGTTATATACTATTTGCCGACGCCTACGTTTAGACCGACAGCTACTGCTGCAAGACCCAAAAGTGTTGCGGCTACGGTTGTTCCAACTTCTAACATATTGCCCTCCTAGATTGCTAAAAAAATGGTGTGATGCATCACATGTCCATGATCTATCAGAAGCACGCCACGAACAGTGAAATTTTTAACAGCATTGCTAAACGCCAGATTAAAAAAATCTGAAAAAACAAAATTTACAACAAAAAAATGCGCCAAAATTGAACAAAAATGCAGCAAAAAACGCGGTGTTATGTTCGTGTAATGCTCGTCCTTCGTTCGCTTATTACAGCCACGTTTCAGCAAAAATCAAGACTACCGCGGTGCGCCTAACATGCGTAGCATTATCCATGTGTTACTAGCAAAAAATATAAGGAGAATTATGAAAGTTCAACTTTCCCGTTTGCGACGTGTACTGAGCGCATCTGCGCTCGCTCTGGTTGTAGCATCCACTTCAGCTGCAACAGTATCGGCCGCCCCTGCAGCAGCAGGCCAGCAACCACCAAAAAGCTTTGCCAGTGGCCCGCAAAGCAAGCCACCAGTAGAGGCTGGTAAAGTCGATGCACCTCAAGGCAAAAACCTTGGTCCAACGACACTTAAATCATCAAGCACAGTAACACCAATGCTGGGCAACGTCAGTAGCGTAGACTTTTCAAGCTTCTACAACTACTGCTACCGAGACTTGGTGTATACAACCTTGAAAAACACCACTAGCACCACACGGTACGCTCACCTGTACCTCTACAATGGAACTGGCCCAACACGTGATTTGTACGTCACTATTCCGGCTAATTCCACTGTATACCCTGCCTTCTATGGCGTTACGGGAGCATACTCGGTTTACCTGTACACGTGGAACGGTTCATCATACGCCTATGACGAATACAAGGCTGGCAACAACACCTGCCGCGTTTCTGTCTCTCGCGTATACAACTCAGGCGGTTGGGTTGAACTGAAGATCCAAAACACTGGCACTGCATACGCAACGCAAGTATCAACTGAATTGGCTCCTTACCCTGCTAGCGGAACCTACACTGGCACACACTATGACTACCCAACAGCTGGCGGCGCCGCAATCTACCGCTGGTTCTATGTTGGAACGCAGCCATACGGCATCGTTTCTACGACATCAGGAAGTTACCTGTATCCGTCGATGTTCTATGGAGACCTTTAGTCAGCATTAAATAAGATTTTAGCTAGTTAACACAGATCGAGGGGCGGCCCGGACGAAAGTCCTGGGCCGCCTCCCACTATATTTTATATAATGCTTATGATTTATGAAAGCTACATGCCCATAAGTTGGAAAGCACGATGGGTAGCGAATGCTGGCCAAACGCACGCTTTGATAATTGCCCACACGATGCCCCAAAAGCCAGAGGTCTGCTGACAAAAATACACAGCGGCCCCAATAATAGTTAAGAAGTATGCCCCGCCAGCTGGCGCGGTGTTTTTATTAATAACTTTGACTTGCTTGTCGCTCATAATAGTGGCTCCTTACATGCTTATGATGCGCTTAAATTACCAAAATTAAAAGCGAGACGTTATCTGGCAATTTTCTGTGTTTTGTGGTATGGTATGCTAATCGCTGAGAGACTTCTCGCGAACTCGACAAGTAAGTGCCGAATCTGAGGGGAGCGACGCATATGTCGCGTTGGGAATGGCTTAAGAAGCGGGTGCACTACCTGCTGAACAAGCTGATGTGGCTGCTCATCATTGGGCTCAGCATGAACACCGTCTTCGTCCTGCTGTTCATGTACGTGGAACACCGCTCGTTCTCTGACTCTATGTGGTGGGGCTGGGTTACCGGCTTCACTGTCGGCTACGGGGACATCTCTCCCGTATCCAACGCCGGTCGGCTCGTCGCCATCGTGGCCATGGCCACCGACTTTGTACTGCTGGCCTGCTTCAGTGGTCAAGTCACGGCCATGGTGCTCATCAACAAGGACATCTTCAGCCACGCCGAGCAGGAACTGCTCAAGGTGCGAGCCGAAGAGCAAACGATTCTGCTGCACGCCATCCGCGACATCCTGGCCACGGGTGGTCACATCGAAAATCTGCCGCCGGCCCTGCTGACGCTACCTGAGTTCAAAACCAACGAAGAGATCTTGCGGGAGATTGCAAAACGAGGCGAATCCTGACGCGGGGCGCGGCGGCCACCACCAGAAGCACATGGCTGCCGCGCCAACCCACCCTCTCTTACTCGCACTTACTTGTCACACCGCTACTACTCATACATCAGTTTTCAAACAGTTTGAAAATTAGTGCATAGGTAGTAGTGATGATGGCCGCCCGCTTGCTTGATTCCCGAAGGAGTCGAAGAAGCGGACGGCCGTTCACCACATCACACAGAGAGTACGCCGAAGCGTGTACGACAGAACGATGCCCGAAGGCGGTGCGTCAGACGTCGATCGAGGACATGGCCATGGCCACGAACACCACGACCGTCGCGGTGAGGATGGCCGGCTGCCAGATGTGCTCCTTGATCAGCTGGGTGATGCTGAGCTTGGGCAGGGCCAGGCGGTCGAGCAGCGGCACGAGAGCCACGAGCACGACGATGCCGATGATGGCGTAGAGACCGAAGCCGATCAGGCCGTTGGTCCAGCCGTTGAAGTTGCCGGCGATGGCCGCCTGCAGCATGAAGCCGAGACCGAGGACGATCGAGCCGAGGATCAGAGCCGCGGCGCAGTTGCTGTCGCTCTTGACCGCCTGGCGCATGCCGTAGAACTTGCCCGCCAGTAGGTACGCGATCAGCAGGGTGACCAGGCCGAGGCCTGTGAACAGCAGTGTTGCCCGGATGGCCACGGAGGTGCTCGGCGCGGTGCCGGTGAAGGCTCCGCTGATGATCAGGCCGATGGCCAGGTAGAATGCCGTCTGCACGATCGCGGTGGCCACGCTGGCCTCCCGAAGGGCGTTGGCGCTGAGCAGCTTGCCGTACAGCAGCTTGTCGAGCACCGGCCGCAGCAGGTTGAACGCCGCGATGATGCTGAGTCCGCCGAGGCCGAGCCACAGCAGGTCCAACTTGGTGTCGTCGGACTTGGCGGACACCAGCGGGATGGTGGCGACGACCTGCCCCGCCAGCATGGCGGCGCGGATCACGATGAACGACACGGTGCGCCGCTCGACGATTTCCTCGTGGTCCTTGAAGGCCGTGGTGAGGATGTTGACGATGACCCACGCCAGCGCCACCAGCACCAGGATGATCGCCAGCTTGCCGAGGGCCAGCTTGGTGTCGTCCGTGGTGGGCAGGTCGGCGTAGAGGTCGCGCAGGTCCTTGAGCGGGTGCGCTCCGAGGGTGCTGAGCCTCATGTCAGTGTCCCTTCCGTACCGCGTGGGGTACGAAGTAGCTGATGTTGTTGGTGACGTTGTTGGGGCTTTCGCGGACGCACAGGTCGACGTCTTCGTCCCGAACCATCCACAGGCCGATCACGGGGTGCATGACACCTTCGTTACGGTCGTGGAATTCGGGCAGCAGGCAGAGCTGCTGGAAGACGTAGCCCTCATCGCCGTAGACGCCGCCGCCGTGCTCTAGGACGCTGCCGTCCTTGAAGAGCGTGACGTTGGCGCCTTCGCGACCGAGGAGCGGCTTCTGGGCGCAGTTCTTCGTGAAGTCCGCCGGCATGGCCGGGTCGTTCGCGAAGTACGTGGGGAGCAGGTACGGCCCGATCTCCGGGTCGTTTTTGTACTGCTCCCACAACAGTGCCAGGATGCCCTTGTTGCTCCAGATCATCTTCCACACGGGTTCGACCCAAGTGGTGGGAGCCGTGGACATCAGGTCGTGCATGGCGGTCTCGCCGAACCCGTGCTTGGTGTGCACCGGGTTCAGGAAGTACTCCCAGGGGTGGAGCTTGAAGATGAACTTGATGCGCTCACCTTCGCTGTCCACGAAGTACCCGGGAATGACGCCTTGCTCGGCTGTGTTGAATCCGTTGACTCCCATGGTGCCGACCACGTACGTGTCCGATGTGTCGGACGTGGGTACGCGGTTGATCGACTCCATGCTGATGTACTTGACCCGGAATCCCGGCTTGCCCTCGTGTTCGAGCTGGCGAACAGCCTCTTCGAGCGCGGAGCCGATGACACCGATGGTCATGTAGTCTTCGCCTTCTTCCTCGACTTCGGTGCAGGCGACGTGAACCACGTCAACACCGCGGCCGGTGATGCGGCGGAACTTTTCGATTTCCTCCTTCCAGGCGATGACCATGCAGTCGTACAGGCCCGCCCACTGAAAGACGTTGCCGTGCCGGCGCTCCAGGTGGGACTGGACGGCCTCGAGCCACAGCGGCTGGATGACGGCCGTTTCCACCACACTGGTGGGCGTATCCGCGTTGAATTCCAGCAACTTGATCCCGGCGACCTTGCCGAATTCGTCGAGCCGCAGAGCCAGGTCATACCGACCGTAGATGGTCGGATAGTGTTCCGGCAGCCTGTTCGGCGACTCGTCGACGTTGTCGAGTTGCCACGATCGCAGGATCGGACCTACTGCCGTCTCCGGAATGGACAGCCGCTTGAAGTAGCAGTCCTGGGGACGGTGTAGCGGGTCGTCGTGCGCGGAGCGCTCGAAGCCCAGGATCTTTTCGCCGAGGGCGATCAGGGCCTGGTACAGCTTGGCGCCAGCGACACCGATCTTGGTGACCTCCGACTCGTCCAGCAGGTAGTACTGACCTTCTCGCCAGTAGGAAACCATGTGCTGGAGCTGGGGGTTGAGCGGGTCCTGGTAGTGCGTGTCGACGTACACCAGACCTTGATCTATGACGGTTTGACGCCAGTTCTCGCGAACGGGCCCGTCGTCGATTCGCTGCATTGATCATCCTCCTTCGGAGTCACCGCTGCCGTTGCCGAAGCCGCCGCTGTGACTGACCGTGGTCCCGCCGATGCGTCCGGTCCTCGGAACACCTGCGCGGGCTCGTGCCGCGGGATCGTTGACCCTGACGTAGCTGGCGCCGCGGCGCTGACTGGCGGGTACGTGATAGCCCACGGGGTGACTGCTGGTGGTGATCCAGTAGTACACCGGGAAGCCGTTGTAGTAGCCGCTGTCGTCGCACAATGCCGGGTCGAGAATGTTGCCACTCTCGTCGACACAGTAGATGTATGACGCTTCCTCTTGAGTTTCGTCTTGAGTTTCCTGCCCGTTGGCGCAGCCGGCGGTCAGGAAGGCGGGCGCTCCAACGAGCCATGCGGCTGCAAAGCCGGATATGACAGGCTGGAATCGCCGCCCGTTATTGCGTGGTGGCACAAAGCCTCCTCGGTAGTCGTGTTGTTCTTGCTGAACGTGAGCCTCTTTGCTGAGAGAGCTCCTTTCTGTCGTATGCTGTTAACGTACTACGCTGCTGTGTGATGCAGTGTGAGGACAGGAAATATCATCCCCTGTTAAAGCTGGCCCACCAGAGCACTAACAGAGGATGATATATGGCTGTCAATTTGGTACATATTATACCATATGTTTTGTAATATGTATAAGTTTTTGCATAACTTGTGTCGCAAGCCGCGCCACGCTAAGCATAAGCATACATTGACATTGTTTTATACTTATGGTAAAATATAAGCTGTTTCGATGAGCTTTTGGAGCTCCGAAGCACCTTGATAAGTAGACAGATTTCTCGTGGCAAAAATGTGGCTTCGAGTGCTTATATATGAGTACTTGCAGCCCCATTTTTCCGTCTCAGAGAAAGCGAAAAACACCATGTCCCAGATCGCTGGTACCCCCACCGCCGCTCAGCTCGTTGCTGCCGCTCGCGCCGCCAAGGCCACCAAGGAATTGGAGCGCTACAGCGCCTTCGGCCTGAAGCACGGTGGCTCGGACAAGCTCAACACGATGCTGCTCACCGCCAAGGCGGTCGCTCTCATCGGCGCCTTCGTCCTCACCATGATCCTGGTCAACTTCTTCCGCATCGACGGCCTCCCGGCCCTGACCATCGTGGTCACCTTCGTCACTTCGACGTTCGGCTTCGACCTCGTGGTCTGTGCCCTGTACCTCAAGCGACGTGTGTTCCTCAAGCTGCTGGCCTACCTGGCCCTCACCGTGACCGCGGGCGCCGCCGTTCTGGCTGGCTTCTTCTACACCATGCTTCACCTCTGAGGTGAACGAGCGCTGTGATAGGCAGAGAAGATATGGTGCGCGCGGATTTCCGTGCTTTTTCGCCCCCTATCTTGTCTACTTATCATATCGCTCCATGAACGCATAGTCATGCTGATGAGCCGTGAGACGGCGAAAGCGATATAAAAAAACGACCTCTAGCTGGGGTCGTTTTTTTGATAATCGTGGAGGACGTGGGGACGAGGAGCTGGCTGCCGAGTGGCAAGCGAAGCTCCCCGCCCCCGTCGTGTCCTACCCGTGGTGGGCCGAGAGGTTGTTGAACGCGGTCTGGATGATGCGGATGGCGTCGCCGTCCTTGATCTCCTGGTTGTGGTCCTGGACCGTGATGACCACGCGGCCACGCTGGGCCTGGAGCCAGCCGTCGCCAGCGCCGCCGATCTTGATGGCGTCATCGGTGCCGGGGATGGTGACGTCGAAGTTGCCCTCGACGGATTTGCAGGCAGCCCACAGGGTGCCGTTCTGGTCGTCGATCTGGACCAGGACGTCGATGGAGACGTCGGCCAGGCTGTAGCGGTTGTCGTCGTCGATGTAGGCGTTGCTGCCGGTGAAGAGGCAGTGACGGCCGTGGAAGTCCTCGACGACTCCACCGCCCTCGTGACTGAACGTGGTGGTCTTGAACAGCTTGTTCATGTCGGCGTCCGACAGCAGGTCGCAGGGTGCGACTTCGTCGAACAGCGGGTCCGGGATGCTGGAGTTGCCGTTGGACGATCCCTGGGTCGGGGCCGAGGCCGATTCGCTGGCGGTGGTTCCACCAGAGGTGTCGGCGCTGGGGTTGCAGGCGGTCATCAGGGTGGCGGCGGTCACTGCGCTGATGCACAGGAGCGCAAATTTCTGACGGTTCATGGAATCTCCCGGTAGGGGTAGGATCGAGCACACAGTTCGCCATACGCGGAGTATAAAAAATCACCTCCTGGGCGATGTGCTTTATATATGATAAAACATTTTTATTTATTTTGCAAATTTTGGCGGCCATTGTCAAAGCTGTGTCCGATTGTCTATAATGCTTATGTAACGAGGTAACACCAATGGCGCGACTACCGGTAGCAGGATCAGATGATGGCACATGGGGCACGGTGCTCAATGAATTTTTACTGCAGTCACACACCACCACAGGCGCCCTTACGGCCAGCGCAGTCTCTAACGCTGGCTCCTTGCTAGCATCTAATAACTTGAGTGATCTTGCGAGCGCTGCTACCGCTCGAACCAATCTTTCCGTACCGCAATCGTCAGGTTTTGCAAAAATAACTGTCGGTACTGTGGCTCCGGCCAGTCCGGCCGTTGGTGATATTTGGATAGACACCAACTAGCATGGACAGCGATCCAGACTTACTGCCGCGTGGTCAGTACCAAAGCGATCAGCGCACGCCTATTCCAATAGGTGACGACACGGCTGGCGACGGGGTGACTACGGATGTGTGGCTTGACGCAGACATATGCTCTTCCGTCCCTGCTACTGCCGTCCAGCTACGGGCCGAGGTTCGGCCAGTGGGAACTGCCTTTAGCGGTACGGCTAACGTAACCACGGTGGCATACCCCCTCAAGGAGGCTACGTTGCCCACGTCGCGGCGCGGCGCCAACATGATTTACGACGAAAAGAACGAGCGTTTTATTTTATTTGGTGGCTATGATGGCACCACGCGCTTTAATCAGGTGTGGGAGTTGAGCGCAGACAGCGGCTACAGTCGTTGGCACCAGCTAACACCGACCGGCACGGCTCCTACTGCCCGCAATCTGGGCGCAGCCGCCTATGTACGCGGGACTACCTCTGGGTCGGTGGACAAGTCGTTCATGATTATTTGGGGCGGCGCGGTTCCTGGCGACAGCAACCAGATGAATGTACTTGATGTGAGTATCCGTGGCAGCGAGAGCTGGACTGCGGTAACGCAAACCAATGCTCCGGCTGCACGTTCGTATATTACGCATCATATGGTGGCCAAACCCGTCTCGGCAAGCACGGCTAATCTTTATCTATTTGGAGGTTGGGGCGCGACCCGTACTAATGATTTAGTAACCTGCGTATTTGACGTAAACACTCCCGCAGCCGTTACCTGGACTACGCTCAAGGCGAACGGAGCCGCCGGGAGTCCCACCGGCCGCTCGGGAACCGGTATGGTCTATGATGCGGCCAATGACCGACTTGTCATTACCTGTGGCTATAGCGGTTCAGCGTACCTAAGTGACACGTGGCAGTACGACCTAACAAGCAATACGTTTACGCAATTGTCTCCTACTGGCACTACGCCGGTGGGGCGTGAATTGCTGAGCATCGGCTACGACAGTGTGAACCAGCGCGCCCTGATTATGGGCGGCTGGCGAGGATCTAATGCAACTAATCGAAACGACGTACAACAGCTTTCGCTGAGTGCTGGCACTGAGGCCTGGACGCAAATCAAAAGCAATGATCTAAATAATCAGAGCATTTTGGCATTCAGTAGTGGTGCTGCCGCGGTAGATACGGTGCGTAATTTGATGGTTATTGGCACCATGTACGGTTATGACAGCACAAACAAGTACGTCTATTGCCTTGATCTAAATAACACCTCTGCCAGTGCGCCGGTGTATGGTCTGACTACAGTAGACTATTTGCGCGCCCGAGACGCTCCGGGCTATGTCTATAATGACGCCCGCGATGAGTTCGTGCTTATTAATGGCTATAGTGCCATGGCCGACGACACCACCATTGCCACCGGTGAGCATATTTCGGAAGTTTGGGCATACGATCGCACTGCCAATAAGTGGCGATACGCCGCTAAGGGTCCGTTGAGCATGCCGCCAAATGAGGGCGGCCTGGCGGTATACGATTCGGCGAATGACCGCATTATTTATTTTGGAGGTTTAACGGGCTCTAACCAGCGCGGTAATGACGTGTGGCAGCTTAAAGCTGATGATTTTGGCATGTATCACGCTACTAAATTAACGCCTACGGGCACAGCACCTACGCAACGATGGTTGATGGCCGGCTGCTATGACGCAACGCGGCAGCGCATGATTTTATGGGGTGGCCAGAGTGCTTCGGCGGTGTTGGGCGACATGTGGGCATTAGATTTGACGCTCGGTGCTGAGGCATGGACACAGCTGAGCCCTACGGGCACAGCGCCTACGGCGGCTTGGCAATCATGTTTTGCGTTTGATGCTGCCAACAATCGCTTATACGTGCATGCCGGTGCTACAGACGCCTCAAGCACTACGTTTACCTCGCAATTATTCTATTTAGATATCAGTACCGTTAACTGTGCCTGGACAGATACTGGTGTTACTGGTGGTTTAGGCGTGCGTGGAGCTACGCTGGCTTTGGATACCGTCAACCAGCGCTTGGTGTGTTTTGGCGGCTATGACGGAACGGTAGTCAACAACACTACTCGCTATACCAGCATTAACACATTTACGTCGTGGACCACTCAAGCTACCACTACGCCGCCCACCGCTCGGCGCAGCGCTGGGTATATGGTGTTGGGTACTGAATTTTACGTAACTTGCGGCCGCCCACCAACTGGTACATGGTTTGGCGATACCTACTCGCTGAACTTTACGGCTTCGCCGGCTTTGTGGTCTTGGACCAATAAAACGCCACTGGTGTACCAGGTAATGTCCGGGCCTATCACGAGCTTAATTGACCGGGCAAGTTATCATTGGCAGGCGTGGGCGGTAAGTGGCTCTACCACGGGCACGGCAGTTTCGTTTGGCGGTAATTCAGAGAGCGCCGCCGATTTTGTTATAGGTACAAATACTGGCGGTCAGGCCAAAGTGTACGACAGTGGTAGCTTTGTAGCTAAACCGGCCAAAATTTGGAATGGATCAGCGTGGGTTACAAAACCAGTCAAAGTCTGGAATGGGTCCGCCTGGATTCGCACGTCGTATTAGTTGATTTATTATAATATATATGGCATGATTTAAGCGTTCGCCTCCAGTTTGCCGGGGCGAATGTTTTTTGCAGAGCAAATGATTCTGGAATGGCAGTGAGCCCGTAATTGCTGGTTTTCTGCCCTTCCAGACAGGCTGGATTTGGGTTTCACATCGAGGAGTTGTAATGCAGGAAGGCTTGAGGGTCTTGATCGTCGGTAACGACGACGGACACAACCTCGATTTCATCATCGACGGGTTCGTCGCTCGTGGCTACACGCCGCAGATCGTGCGGATGACCGAGGGCGAGTGGATGCTGCGCAGCGTCATCGCGGACCTGGACTGCCTGAGCGCCACCTACATGAGCGCCGTGCCGGCTGTCCGGACCCTGATGGAGCGCGGCCGCTACCCCATCGACGAGGGCTCGGAGTTCACGTTCGACCTTTGCAGGCTCTACGCGCAGCTGGGCGACCACGCGAACACCGACGCCGCACTGCCGCTGGCCGCCCGCCAGATCATCGACAAGTACCTGCACAGCAGCGACAACCCGCTGGTGGCCGTGGTGCTCTCCAGGGAGGCGCTGTTGTGGCCCGAGGCCAGCAAGGCGTGGCTGCAGCAGATCCCGTCCGACGTCAGTGTCTGGCGCATGGACGGCAACAACGGCGACAAGCCCTCGCTGGTCATGACCGGTGCCGTTGCGCTGGGCGTCGACTCCCTGGCTGACATCAGCTGATCGCACTGAGCGCCGGGCGGCGTGGTATTCTTCGGCCCAAAAAGCCGAGCCACGCCGCCCTCCGCCTCCCCTCCCCAATCCCCATCATTTGCTCTGCCCCCTTCGCAAATTACCGACTCGCATGCCCTCACAAAGTGCGCTACAATGTAGTGTAATGGGCGCGCAAAATACCACATCTTACAGCATTGTCTGGCGCGAAATTGTACAGGCTCAAGCTGCCTTGCTGGTAGCGATTGGGTTACAAGTGCTTGTGTGGCAAATAAACCACGAGCTATTGGTTGGCCCGCAAATTGTTATTATTCCCGTGGAACTCGCGCTGCTCTTTCTGATGGGTTTTACCATAAATATGACGCGCGGTAGTTTGCGAAGTGTGCACCACACCTTATCGGTAGCACTGCTGGCGCTGATTTCTGCCGCTAACGTTAGCTCGTTGGTTTTGGTGCTGCGATCCTTGATTATTGAACACTCTGTTGTCAGCGGAACTGAGCTGCTCTCGTCGGCGATCCCTATTTTTATTACTAATATTATTGTGTTTGCTATGTGGTACTGGGAAATTGACAGTCCTGGCCTGACACGCAAGCGATGGTCCAAGGCCGACAAAGATTTTCAATTTATCCAGCAGGATATGAAACAGGATTTTCCTCGCTGGCGTCCGGAGTTCTTTGACTACATGTACCTGTCAATCACCAACGCGGTGAACTTTGCGCCGGCTGATACTCGCCCGCTTACCCATGCCGCCAAGTCTCTTATGGGCGCCCAATCCCTGATATCGGTCTTTACACTTGCTTTGTTGATCGCCCGGTCCGTTAATATTTTGGGAACGTAGTAATGTTGCCCCGTTTGCGCAAACTGCCGCTTGCCAGGATAGTCGCCATTACATCGGTTATATTTATAGTGCTGGTTGTGGCGGCCATGATTTGGTACGCACAAGGGCATCCTATCCCGGTGTTGGAGCCGAAAGGTCAGATCGGTAACAAAGAACGACAGCTCATATTTTTTGCACTTGGCCTATCCGTTATCGTGGTGGTGCCAGTGTTCATTATGTTGTTTAGCTTTGCCTGGAAATACCGAGCCAGCAATACTAAGGCGCTGTACCAGCCCAACTGGGACCGCAATCGCACCTACGAAGGGCTTTGGTGGGCGATTCCTTCGGTACTTATTTTGGTGCTGTCGGTAGTTACGTGGCAAAGCAGCCACGAGCTTGACCCGTATCGCCCTATTCAATCAAACGTTAAGCCGCTTAAAGTCCAGGTGGTTGCACTGCAGTGGAAATGGCTGTTTATATATCCTGACCAGGGTATCGCTACGGTAAACTACATGCCAGTCCCTACCGAACGCCCGCTTGACCTGACAATCACATCTGATGCACCCATGAATGCTTTTTGGGTACCGCAATTAGGTGGTCAGGTGTACGCCATGGCAGGTATGTCCATGAAGCTCCATCTGATTGCGGATCATCCAGGCGTTTACGAAGGCCGTTCTTCCAATATTAGTGGCTCAGGCTTTGCCGACATGACCTTTACCGCCAACGCTATGTCGCAGGCTTCGTTTGACCATTGGGCTACGTATACCAAAGGTCGGGGCGCGCAGCTATCTCAGGCTAGTTACGCTACGTTGGCCGAGCCCGGCACTAGCAAGCAGCGCACCTACGGCACCGTGCAAAATGATTTGTATGATACGATTGTAGAGAAATATATGGGGAATATGAACATGCCTGCAACAGACTATAATCATCATGTTGATCGGCCCACGACCCCTCATACCATGTCTGATATGCCCGGAATGTCACACGACGGAATGGAGATGCCATGAACTTGTTTGCTACTAATGCGTTATGGGGACGATTGAGCCTTGACGAGCTGCCGCATGACATGATTACTGCCGGTGGTGCGGTGACGGTGGTCGGCGCAGTGCTTGCCACCGTGGTACTTCTAACGGTAACTAAGCGCTGGAAGTGGCTCTGGAAAGAATGGCTCACCAGTGTTGATCCTAAAAAAATTGGCATTATGTACATTATTTTGTCGGGCTTGATGCTTCTGCGTGGCTTGGCCGATGTTATTATGATGCGCGCCCAACAGGCGCTTGCGAGCGGCGATGCTCAAGGTATTTTGTCGTCGGATCACTTCCAACAAGTGTTCTCGGCGCACGGCACAATTATGATTTTCTTTGTGGCGATGGGCTTTATGTTCGGCCTGATTAACCTGATAGTCCCCCTACAAATTGGCTCACGCGACGTGGCCTTTCCCTTTTTGAACGCCACCAGTTTTTGGTTGTTTGCCGCCGGTGTGGTTCTGGTGAATTTGTCGTTAGTAGTTGGCGAATTCTCGGCCGCCGGCTGGCTGGCGTATCCGCCGCTGTCCGAACTGCAATACAGCCCGGGTACTGGCGTGGACTACTGGATTTGGAGTTTGCAGATATCCGGTATCGGTAGTTTACTGGCGGGTATAAACTTTATTGCCACTATTCTTAAAATGCGAGCACCGGGCATGACGCTCATGAAGATGCCCATGTTTACTTGGAGCGTATTGGGCACCATGGCGCTGGTGGTATTTGCTTTCCCCATTCTTACGGTGACGTTAACACTTTTGGCGCTGGACCGCAGCTTGGGCATGCACTTTTTCACGTCTGCCATGGGTGGCAACCCTATGATGTACGTGAACTTGATTTGGGCGTGGGGTCACCCCGAAGTGTACATTTTGATCCTGCCCGCGTTTGGTGTTTTTTCGGAGATTGTGCCTACCTTCTCGCGCAAGCGATTGTTCGGTTATCCCAGTATGGTGGCTGCTATTTGGGCCATCGTGGTTCTGTCGTTTGTGGTCTGGCTGCACCACTTCTTTACGATGGGCGCCGGTGCTGATGTAAACGCATTCTTTGGCATTATGACTATGATTATTGCGGTGCCAACTGGCGTGAAAATCTTTAACTGGCTGTTTACGATGTACCGCGGGCGCATTCAATTTACGTCGCCGATGTTGTGGTTTATGGGATTTGTGGTGATGTTCACTATTGGTGGTGTGGCAGGAGTGCTGCTTGCCGTTCCGCCGGCAGACTTTCAGCTGCACAACAGTTTATTCCTGGTGGCGCACTTCCACAGTATGATTATTAGCGGTGTCCTATTTGGCTACTTTGCTGGCCTCAACTATTGGTTCCCCAAGATGTTTGGCTTTAAGTTAAACGACACGTTGGGTAAGCTGGCTTTTTGGAACTGGCTGATTGGATTTATTCTGGCCTTTGTACCGCTCTACATCTTGGGCTTGATGGGGGCTACCCGGCGCATGGACCACTACGATGCGAGCATGGGTTGGCAGCCTCTGTTTATTGTGGCCGGCGTGGGCGTCGTGTTTGTCATAATTGGTGTGGGGCTCCAGGTGCTGCAATTAGGCGTAAGCATTTGGAAGCGCAAAGAATATCGTGACACCACTGGCGACCCATGGGATGGCCGTACTCTGGAATGGGCTACAACCTCGCCACCGCCAGAGTATAACTTTGCGATTATTCCAGACGGCTCTGAACGCGATGTATTGTGGGAGCAAAAGCAGCGCAAAGAAATCTTTACGTCAAACAAGTACACCGACATTACAGTGCCCAAAAATACACCGTACGGTTTATTTATTGCGGGCGCAGCGTTGGCGTTCGGGTTCGCCATGGTGTGGCATATTCTGTGGCTAGGTGCCGTGGCCGTATTTGCTGCAATTCTTCTTATAATTATTCGTACGACCGATGACAATACGACGCGTGTCATTAGTGCTAAAGACGTAAAAGCCATAAAAGCCATGGAGGGTGCTCGGTAATGGCCGCTACTGAATCAACTAATCAACCAGAGGGTGCGCAAGCCGACAACCGCAGCTTATTTGGCTTCTGGGTCTATTTAATGACCGACTGCGTGCTGTTTGCTACGCTGTTCGCCACGTTTATCGTGATGCGAGGAAACACTGCCGGCGGCCCTGCAGGAAGTGACCTATTTAGCCTGCCCTACGTACTGGCCGAAACACTGATTTTGCTTACCAGCAGCTTTACCGCTGGCTTGAGCATGATTGCGCTTAGCCGCCAACGCAAACGACAAGTGCTGCTGTGGTTGGCAGTTACGTTTGCACTGGGCGTAGCCTTTTTGACGATGGAATTTATTGAGTTCCACAATCTGGCAGCCGAGGGTAATAGCTTCCGCCGTAGCGGATTTTTGTCAGCATACTTTACGCTGGTGGGAACCCACGGGCTACACATTGCAGTAGGCCTGTTGTGGATGGGCGTGCTGACTTGGCGTTTGCGCGCGCAGTCTTTAAATCAAGCTATGACACGTCGACTAACAATGCTCAATATGTTCTGGCACTTTTTGGATATCGTCTGGATCTTTATATTTAGCGTGGTATACATGATAGGAGCCCTGTAATGAAGCCTGCTTATGACGCCGAGCCCAAAAACGCACTGCTCCGAACGTACGTTACGGGTTTTGTACTGTCGATTTTCCTAACGCTGATTGTATATGTGCTAGTGGATGGTCATGCAAACAACACGCCGTTGGGTTTGACGCGCGAAGCGCTTATTGGCTGGATCTTTGCCTTAGCAATCGTGCAGCTTGTTGTGCAGCTCGTATTCTTCTTGCATGTGGGTCGTAAAGGTCAACGCTGGAACCTAGGAATTATGGGATTTGCCACGTTGATCGTGCTCATTCTGGTAATTGGATCGCTATGGATCATGAGCAATCTGGACTACAACATGATGCATCATCCCAAAGATGTAAACGAATACCTAAAAGATCAAGACAGCCTTTAGTTGTAGTCGGGTGCGTTGGCCAGGCCAAAGAATTGTTCTAAGGTCTGTACGTTTTGGTTGTGCATTTCGGTTGCTAAATCAACGCCCACATACCGAATGTGCCAGGGCTCGTAAATGTAGCCGGTAACACTTTGCATATTTTGAGGGTAGCGAATAATAAAGCCATATTTGTAAGCATTGGCGGCGAGCCACTCACCTTCGGCCGTGCCGCCAAAGCATTCTTCAACGTCGCATTCTGGATGCGGCACACTGCCGAGATCGGCAGCAAAACCTGTTTGGTGCTCGCTGTAGCCTGGGCGGGCACTCTGCATGTCAGCCACTGATTGTCCCTGCTCCTTGACGTAGCGGTTGTATAGGCTAACTTGGAATGAATACGAGCGGTAGCCACTCTGCAAGTTCAGTTGGGCACCGGCCTGCTTAGCGTCGTTGATCATTTTTTCTAAAGCAGTTGCCGTTACTTGTCGCACCTGCTTTTCCATGCTGGTTGATGCCGCCAAAGGAATATTCGGCACGACTAAATCAGTTGGCGTATATGTTTTGGGCTGCAGAGGTCGCTGCTTGTTGGCGACTACCCAGATACTGGCTGGATCACTCAATGAGTACTGATTTTTGTTGAAGCTAGGCGTTTTAGACGCTGGAGTATCGGATGACGAAGAGGTTTTGGTGTTGGGAGCCCCGCTGGGTGCCGTAGCATCTTTATTGGCGAACCAAAAAATGCCACCTCCCAAGATCAGCAGAAATAGAAGAATGAGTGGTATTTGTTTCGTTTTCATACTATGTATTGTAGGCTGTTCGCTGGTACAATGTAAAAAGAATCGCAATTTTAAATAAACAACGTCTCGGGTGGGAGACGAAGGGTTACTAACAAATGGCAAAAACACCACCGAATCCATCGGACTACATTGAACCGCTAAACATGAATGGCTTGCAGGGACGCATGTTGCACATGCCTGCCCCTAAGGGTCATAACCGCGAAATTTTACTTATTTATGGGCACCACTCTAGCTTGGAGCGCTGGTTTGGTTTGGCGCAGGTTCTGAATAAGTACGGTGCCGTAACCATGCCCGACCTGCCGGGTTTTGGCGGCATGGAAAGCTTTTACAAAATTAACGAGCGTCCTACTATCGACAATCTGGCCGATTACATGGCAGCTTTTGTAAAGATGCGTTACAAGCGTCGGCGCGTGACAATTGTAGGTATGTCATTTGGTTTTGTCATCGCTACGCGTATGCTGCAGCGCTTTCCTGAAATGGTCAAAAAAGTTGACCTTATGGTTAGCCTAGTTGGGTTTGCGCACAAGGACGACTTTATTTTTAGCAAGACCCGCTACTGGAGTTACCGAGTCGCTACCAAGCTGTTTGCCACACCGCTTTTGTCTAAGTTTTTCCATGGCGTCGTTCTGCAGCCAGCTCTGATTCGTGCGGTCTACGGCAAGACACACAATGCCAAAAACAAATTTGCGGGCATGTCCGCTGAAGAGCGCGAGCTTATGCTGGAAGTTGAAGTTGGCTTATGGCGCAACAATGACGTCCGTACGTATATGTTCACCACCACGCAGTTCCTGACGTTTGACAATTGTAAATCCCAGATTGATTTACCCGTCTGGCACGTCGCCGTGCAAAACGACCACTTCTTTGATAACACCGTTGTCGAGCAGCATATGCGGGTCATTTTTAACGATTTTTATGGCATGACCATCAACATGACCAAGCACGCGCCCACTGTTATTGCCTCGGCTAAAGACGCTGCTCCGTTTGTGCCTGCCAAATTGCGACGCGAGCTGGCTCGCTCTGGCAAATAGTCAAAACGTGGTATACTGGACCTAATTATGAAAATCGGACTAGTTTGCCCGTACAACATTGCAAAGGGTGGCGGCGTACAAGAAATCGTCTTCGCAATGCAAAAGGAGCTTGCCTCCAGGGGGCATGAGGCGTACATCATTACCCCGCAACCACGGGATTACGACCTTACCACTGCCAAGCACAAATCGGTTATTTTTGTAGGCACCGCTACCGATTTTAATTCTCCGCTTCACACGACCGTGCAGGTTTCCGCTGGCTTGAACGACGATATTGATCGAATGCTAGAAGAGCACAAGTTTGATATTTTGCACTTCCATGAACCCTGGGTTCCCATGCTGTCGCGCCAAATTCTTACTCGGTCCAACACTATTAACGTGGCTACGTTCCATGCCAAATTGCCAGAAACCATGATGAGCCGCACACTGGCCAAAGTAGTAACGCCGTATACCAAGTCTCTCCTGAAATACATTCATGAATTTACCGCTGTTTCGGACGCTGCCGCAGAATACGTTTGCAGTCTTACTGATCAGCCGGTGGCAATCATCCCGAACGGCATTAATCTAGAGAATTACAAAGTTCCCGCTCGTCGGAGTGACCGCCGCAAGCACAAGACGATTTTTTACATTGGCCGCCTGGAGGGCCGCAAAGGTGTTAAGTACCTGATCCGCGCCTTTGCTGAACTGCAAGAAAAAGATCCAAATACTACCCTTATTATTGCCAGCGATGGTCCTGATCGCGAAAAACTACAAATGTTAGTGGACGATTTGGGGCTCAGGAACGTAACATTTACCGGCTTTTTGACTGAAAAAGAAAAGCAAAAATACCTGCGCACTGCTGATTTGTTCTGCTCCCCTGCTTTGTATGGCGAAAGTTTTGGCGTGGTGTTGCTCGAGGCTATGGCGAGTGGCTTGGTCACTGTTGCCGGTAACAATCCAGGCTACGCCAGCGTGATGCAGGGCTTGGGTAGCATTTCGCTGATCGACCCTAAAGACACCAAAGAATTTGCCCATCGCATGCATTTGCTGCTAAACGAAGTTGAACTGCGCAAGCTGTGGCGCGAATGGTCCGCCGAACAAATTACACAGTACTCGTATCCAAACGTTGTTTCACAATATGAAGAGGTATATCGCAGTGCGCTCGAGCAACACACGCAGCAACAACTCGACGTCGCTTAAAATCGGCTTCGTCCTGGACGATTCGCTGGATACGCCCGATGGCGTTCAGCAATATATCTTAACGCTTGGCACCTGGCTTAAGGCGCAAGGTCACGATGTGCATTATCTGGTGGGCCAGACACACCGAACCGATATGAAAAACGTGCATAGCCTGAGCCGTAACGTAAAAGTGCGGTTCAACAAAAACCGTATGTCGATGCCCCTGCCCGCTTCGTCCAAACGCATTAGCGAGCTCCTGCGTCGCGAAGATTTTGATGTTTTGCATGTGCAGCTGCCATTTAGTCCGTTTTTGGCCGGCCGGGTTGTGCGTGCTGCACCGGATCGCACGGCTGTGATTGGCACGTTCCATATTGCACCTCATTCGCGGCTGGTGCACATTGCCAATCGACTATTGCGCGTGATGACGCGTGGCGCCTTGCGCCGATTTGATACAGTCATGAGTGTATCGTCCGTTGCCCAGATTTTTGCCGAACAAACCTTCCGCATTAAATCGCACATTATTCCCAACACTGTTGACCTAGCTCCATATACCCGAGCCGTGCCGTTTCCGCAGTATAAAAATGATCTAACCGTCTTATTTTTGGGGCGACTAGTAGAACGCAAGGGCTGCCTGTATCTGCTAAAAGCAATCGCTCGCCTAAAGGCCGAAAATATGGTGGACAAGCAGTTTAAGGTGATTATCTGCGGCAAAGGTCCACAAGAAGCTGCCTTGCGTAAATATGCGATGGCCCATCGAATTGAGCACATGGTGGAGTTTGTTGGTTTTGTAACCGAAGAAGACAAGCCGCGTTATCTGGCTTCTGCCGACATTGCAGTGTTTCCGAGTACGGGAGGCGAAAGCTTTGGTATTGTTCTGCTGGAGGCTATGGCCGCCAGCCGCGGTGCTGTGCTCGGCGGTAACAATCCAGGCTACGCCAGTGTGCTGCATGCGCACCCTGAAACCTTGTTCAACCCTCGTAATACCGAAGAATTATCTGCTATGCTGGCTGGTTTATTACGTGACCCTGGCTTGCGCCATAAGGCACATCGTTGGCAGCTCTCGGATGTCCGTCATTACGATGTTGCGGTAGTAGGTAAGGCTATTGTAGAAGAATATAAAGCGGCGTTGCATAAGCGCGCGCAGTAGGTGATAATGGGAGTAGATATGTTAGGCTTTGGCAAAGATCGCAATAGTCGAAAAGTAGAAGTAACTATCAGTAACCGTACGGTGATAAAGCTACTGGTGATGGTTGCGCTATGGCTGGTCTTTTTGATGGCGCTGCGACAAGCTTCACACGCCCTAGTACTTCTGTTTACTTCCTTTTTCTTGGCCTTGGCTTTGAACGCGCCTGTTCGCTGGCTGGCCAATCGCATTCCAGGTAAGCGCAAGGGTAGCCGTGTTATTGGTACGGCGGTTTCGTTCTTCTTGGTTATTGCCCTGCTCGCAGCCTTCCTGACTAGTATTGTGCCGCCACTGGTTCGCCAAACCTCAAACTTTATTAATGCTGCACCACAGCTACTTGACCAGACCCGTGACAAAGATAGTACCATCGGCAAATGGGTCGACAAACTACACCTGCAAAAACAGATTGATGACTTTTCTAACCAGCTTTCCGACCGCGTCAAAAACGCCACGCCAGCAGCAGTAACTACCTTGGGCAAAGTGGGCAGTAGTTTATTCTCGGTACTAACTATTTTGGCGCTAACCTTTATGATGCTTGTAGAGGGACCGCGGTGGATGAAGCTCTTTGAGCGATTTGTGCATCCGGGCGATCGCAAGCGCGTGAACCAAATTGCTACCGATATGTACAACGTCGTTAAGGGCTACGTTAACGGTCAGGTTACGCTGGCGTTCATTGCGGCGCTTATGCTGCTACCGGCTCTTATTATTCTGCATGTGAGTTATCCTGCGGCGCTGGTAGTTGTGGTGTTTGTTTGTGGTTTGATCCCTATGGTTGGCCACACCATTGGCGCTATTATCGTCACGCTGGTGGCGCTGTTCCATTCACCGGTTTCAGCTATTGCAATACTTGCCTACTACATCTTGTACCAACAGATCGAGAATTACATTATTCAACCTCGTATCCAGGCTAATTCCACCAATATGTCACCTCTGCTGGTGTTTGCCTCGGTTGTGATTGGTGTAAACTTTGGCGGTCTGTTTGGCGGTTTGGTTGCCATTCCTGTGGCCGGTTGTGTACGTATTTTGGCGCTTGATTACATGCGTAATCGTAACATTATCAATGCCCGCGAGGAGCGTCAGCTGACTCACAAGGGCGGCGCTGGCGTCGAGTCTGCCTAGACTTAAAACAATAAATATTGTATAATACTGCGCACGAGATTTATCTCGCACCTCAACAAGCAGACACACACCAAAGTGAGGTCCCCGTGACCAACAAGCCCTTCTGGGAGCCGACACAGACGCTTGCATCCATGGCTCATGGAGCCAGTGCAACTATCGAGCCTGGTACGAACTGGGGCGTGCCCATGGGTCGCAATGGCTCGCGGAGTTATTCCGTGCGGCCGTCGTGGCTGACTGGCGCACTGACTTCGGCCGATGTGCGATTCATCGCGGGCCTTGAGCTCGACCCACACTACTTCAACCCCACCATGTGCGCGCTGTTCAAGCAGCTAGTGCAGGCACTGCCGGCCGCCCAACGGCCGAGTGGCCGGGTTCAAGAGACGTGGGTCGCTGAGCTGTTCGGCCTGCTGCCGTCCTGCATCCACGATCACACTCGGTACTACGACGCCAACTCCTGTGCCCTCGAGTACATCGAACTGAGCGTGGCGCCGCTTCTCCTGCCGCTGCACACGCTGCTGCTGCGGGATGGCTTCTGGCTCCGTCAGATCGAAAAGTACACGCCTGGTCAAGCCGAGTGCGGCGAATCCAGCACCGCCAGCCCCGCCGCTCAGCTACTGGCCGAGTCTGGCTACAGCCTGAGCGAACTGGCTGGTGATCCCAGCGGCATCACCTACCCCACTCGTCAGCTGTGGTCGACTGACTTCATGGATGCCCGTGAGGCTCTGTTCTCTCGAGGCCACCGCGAAGGCGACAAGATCAACACGCCGGTGCAGGACCTGCTGTTCACGCTCGACGTCATGGCGCAAGTGGTGGCCACGCTGGACCCGGGTCTGCACGACCGCATGATCGCCTACAAGCGATGGACCGCCCAGATCTGATCGATCTGGAGACACAAGCAGCAGTATGATACAGAGTGTCACCTGCCTGGGTCTCCCGGCTACTCTGTATTTGTGCTGTCTGCTTGTGTCTCCACCTGATTACTGGTTGCAAGGTGTAACGAGTGCTCGGGCGAAGTGTTTATATTCGTTGCCAAATGGGTCCGTTGGCTGTGTCACGGACGGTAAGGCCTTGGTCTTTGAGCTGGTCGCGAAGCTCGTCAGATGTTGTCCAATCCTTGGCATCGCGCGCCGCCTGCCTATCGGCGATCATGGTTTTTTGTGAATCATTAATAGTTGGGCGTTCGCCAAGTTGTAGCCCAAAAAGCTGGTCGGCAATGTTCAGCATGGCTTGGATTTTTTGTGGATGGACGCCCTGGGTTTCGGATTCGCCGGCTAGTTGTGCCAGTTCACCCAAAGCCAACGAGGTATTCATATCGTCAAAAAGTGCTGTTTGCATCGCTCGCAAAGCGCGAGCGTAGGATTCGGCTAGTTCATCACTGGTGTTGTGGGCATTTTTTTGATGCTTCAGGTCAGCCCATGCACGCAGATTATTGAGTAAGTTTTGAGCGGCCTCTAGACTCTCCCAGGTAAAGTTAACTGAGTTTCGGTAATGCGACTGCAGCACTTTAACACGAAACGCCAATGGGTCGTAGCCTTTTTCGGTAATGTCGGCCAATGTGTAAAAATTCTGCAGCGACTTAGACATTTTACGGCCGTCAACCAACATGTGTTCGCTGTGCACGAACGTGGTTGCCATAATTGGATTTTCCTCAAGTGCGGTGCTCTGCGCGATTTCGTTTTCGTGGTGCGGGAAAATATGGTCAACGCCGCCAGTGTGAATATCAAACGGCTGCCCGAGTGCTTGACGACTCATAACAGAACATTCAATGTGCCAACCGGGTCGTCCGGTCAAATCATGACCATCCAATGTAAATTCCCAGGCTGGCTCCCCCTCTTTTTGAGTCTTCCAGAGCGCAAAGTCGTGTACCGATTCTTTGTCGTACTCATCGTTTTGGATACGCGCTTCAGAGGTGTCGGCAGTAGTAATTTCGGAGAGTTGCCCGTAAGTTTTGCCACTTTTGCGGTAGGCATCAATTGAAAAATACACGCCGTCGTCGGCTACGTACGCAAAGCCTTTGGCGTGGAGTGCTGTGATTAAATCGCGCATGCCCTGCATAGTTTTGGGATCGGTGGCACGAATAAATGTCACGTGTTTTACGTCATTGCCGATGCGCTGCATGTCTTCCAGGAAGATCGAAATATATTTGTCGGTTAGCAACTTGAGGGCAAGTTTTGGATCAGCCTGCGGAAATTGTTCGTGACTGCGACGAATCGTTTTATCATCAACGTCAGTGTAGTTCATGGTGCGATTCACACTAAGGCCGGCCATGCCAACCACTCGTTGCAGGGTGTCGGAGTAAACGTACGCTGTTAGGTTGCCGATGTGCGCGTGGTCGTACACGGTGGGGCCGCACGAGTAAATGCGCACTTCTTTGCCCTGGAGTGGTGCAACGTCTTCGAGTTTTCGAGTAAGCGTATTGTAGAGTTTCATATTATTCCTGTTCAAGTTCATCAAGTAATTGTGTTGCATACTGCGTACACTCTGACTTGACTTCGTTGAATGGCCGGCCTTTTAAATCCATCTTGAAACCGCTGGAATAACTGTGGCCACCACCACCAAAATGTTCAGCTAATTTGCCAGCAATGGGCGACCCGTAATTTGCCCGAATTTTGGCGGTGATGTGTCCGTCACTGTAAAGTTTAAACGCAATGGCTACGCGGGCACGAGTGGTGAGGCGCATATCCTCCATGACTAACATTGAGGGATTGTAGTGTGGGCTATATTGCTGAATTTCTTCCCACGGAATGGTTACCGAGGCAACCCGTTCGTCAGCTGAATATTCAATACGTTGCAACAGCTCGCCTTTGTATCGAGTGAGTTCCGGGCTTTTGCGCATCATGTCGCGCCGTTTATTTTCCAGCTCAGCCAGATTTACGCCGCCCTCAACAAGGTCCGCCACAATATGAATGCTGCGTGCGCTGGTAGCAGGCGTAGTTAGCCCCAGGCTGTCGGCCATGATGGCAATCGTGAGCATATTTTTTGCTTCAATGTTGAGCGGCCAATCTAGTTGCTGAGCCAATTCGTACAGTACCTCGCCTGTTGCGACGGCAGGATGATTGCAAATAACTGCAGCGAACGGAATAGTTGCTTCTACGTCGTGGTGGTCAATAACAACGCATGGTTTAGCGGCAATCCACCCCTGTTGTCCGCTGAGCGAAAGATTTTCCAAAAGACTTCCAGCGCTCGTGTCCACTACGATACTCGCGTCAAACTGGTGCGGCAACTCTTTGCTTACTCGATCCCATCCCGACAGGTATGTGAGGTAGCTCGGCACGCCACTGCCACAGTACAAGTAAGGGTCTTTGCCCATATCCCCCAGAATTTGCTCGAGTGCCAGCGCGCTTCCCATGCTGTCGCCATCAGGGTTGTCGGCCTGAATAATAACGATGCGCTGGGCAGTCGCTAGGATTTGCTGGATTTTTTCGGCCTCTGGATATGTCATGCGTCCATTATATCAGATGCGACTGATGGATGCGTCACTAGTAGCAGGGCATAAAATATTGTATAATTTGCGTGGGAAATACCCGAGGGTACGATTGGAGGGGCCACAATGGGCCTTGGTTACTCGTCGTCAGTTGACGACTTGCTGGAGCGCGTCAACTTTTTGACGCCGCACCAGTCTGCAGGTATTCGCCTGTACCTGGACGACATGACGGTGGCGCAGCTGCTGGAGTACGGAACGGCGCAGGAGCTGGCCGATGACCTGGAGCGGGAGGCTCGCGAGCAGTACGAGCTGAGCTTGGCCGAAATGGGCAAGTCCGCCGAGGTCAAGAGCGCCGACGACTTTCTGCGCAATGACGCACTGATCAAGCTGGCCGACATGGGCGACGTGGCCTACAAGCTGCTGTCCTACCTGCACCGCATGTTCGACCAGCTGGGTGGCTCGCTGGGCTACAGCTACGTTCCCCGCTAGGAGGTGATCGTGAGAAAACGCGCAATTCCTGCCACCCGCAAGGCACTGCTGTGCCTGCCCATTGACAGCGAGTCGCCGTGTGGGCTGAACAAAACCGAGCGCGCCGTGATCGTCATGTTCATGTCGTGCACCAAGCTCGAATGGATCGCAGGCTACAAGCCCTGGAAATTCGTGTACGAGCTGCGCTACCGCATAGGCGCATGGAACCTGAACAAGCGATCGGCAATTCCGGCGATCGACAACTTCCGGTACGGGCCCATCGCCCACGCCGTGATCGCTCACGTCCAAACGGAGCTCGCGAAGCTCTCCCAGTCTGACACTCTCGCCGAGTAAATCCCCTTCATGACCTCAGAGGTCATTCACCCGACGAGCGGCGGTTTGGCGGCAAACTGGCCAGCATGGCCACCTTCTGCCGAACCGCCCTCGTCCCTCTCCGAAGCCCATAACCACGGTTGTGGTCTGCGGAGAGGATCTAGAGAGCCTGTCGGCCTTCGAGCGCGCGACCTAAGGTAATCTGATCAGCATACTCCAAGTCAACACCGATAGGCAATCCACGTGCCAAGCGCGTGACTTTTACAGGACGATCGCCGATCTGCTGCTGAATGTACAGTGCGGTGGATTCGCCTTCTACACTGGCATTAGTTGCCAAAATAATTTCTTCCACATTGTCTTCGTCAATGCGCTGCACAAGTTCGTTGATGTGTAACTGCTCAGGCCCTACGCCGTCAATTGGTGACACCAAGCCACCCAACACATGATACGTACCATGGAACTGATTGGTTTTTTCCAGGGCTACAATGTCGAATGGTTCAGCCACCACGGCCACTACCGTTTTATCGCGGCGTGGGTCGGTATATAAATTAGACAGATCCTGACCCGCCGGCACCAACGCAAATGTTTTTTTGCAGTAGCCAATGCCGTCATGCAATTGATTGAGCGCGCTGGCTAAGCTTTTGGACTTTGCTACATCGGCACGCATCAAAAAATAAGCGTATCGTTCGGCAGTGCGAGGCCCTACGCCGGGCAGTTTGGCAAGCGCATCAATAACATCGGTCAGTGCAGGCGGCAGGATTTGCATATACTAAGACTATAAACCGAGATCGCCCAATGCGCCCATCATTGGCTGCATTTTTTCGGCGGCAACTTTTTGACTTTCAGAGATAGCTTCTTTTACAGCGTCTTCAATCCAACGTTCCAGTTGACCGATGTCGTCCAGGTCAACTTGGTCGGGGTCAATGTGAACTTTTTTAATTTTTTGTTCACCGGTGATTTCAACGCGAACAGCGCCATCACCCTTCTCGACGGTAATGATCTGCTTTTGCAGCTCTTTCTGGATTTTCTTAACTTTCATCAGCATTTTAGCCTGGTCAAAACGACTCATGTTGTCTCCTTGTCTCTTGTAACGTATTTATTGTAACAGATTATGCTCGTTTAGTCGTGAAGCGTAAATATGTCACGCGTGGCGGTACTTTGCGGCCATGCAACAAAGTACGACCGAAGGTTGTACGTGCACGCCATGGCAATTACCAAGCCAAATAACCCGATGCCCAGCCATCGCGCCAATGGGTTGCGCGGAAACACGTGCAGCCACACCTCCAGTACGTAATCGGCGCCTGCCGTAATCACCATAAAAGCAAACGGCACTAAAGCGGTGAGTGGAACGGTGCCGGTAATAGCGATTACAATTGAGCCTACAACTGCCAAGCCCACAACCAAGCGCACGCGTGCCAGCTTGAAGTATTTACAGAAAATGTAGGCGCCCAGCGCGCACATAATAATGTTAAAGATGTCTAAAATCGCTAAATTGCCAAGCCACTGTTCGGGGTTGACTGGGCTACGGACAAAGAAGGCCAACGGTATGTCAATCAGGTTGTGCAAGAAATGCAGTGGCTGGCTCCAGTCTGCGGGTAGCTGCAACCAGGTTTTGATAAGGCTGGGCGTGTGATAAAAACGCCACGCCAACGGTACTAATGTAGCCAAAAAGATAGCAGCACCAATAGTAACCGAGCCTAAGTGTTGTCTAAAAGCAGCGTCAATATGCTTCCACTGCCAGATCAAGCCCAGCACCACGAACCAGACCATGCCTGGTGTGTACAAAAGTCCACCAGCCAGTGTTAATCCCAGAATAACAGCTAACCCTGCTCGTTTTTCTCGGATCCACACACCACACGCCACTAGGGCGATAACACCCAAGAACATTACCTGTGGTACGCCCAAGCGCCCTACGTGCAAAAACCAGCTAGAGCAGCCAAACAAGATGGTGCCCATAATAGCAGCTCGCGTTCCAAACCAGCGGTAGGCTAATACGCAAAACAGTACTAATCCTACCCAGGCAACAAGCGCGCTAGCCAGCCTGGTAGCCAAAAGGTCGTGTGGTGTCAGATAGGTTAAAACATGCACGACTGCATAAAATGGCGCATCAAATAATTTGTCCCAGATAGCGTGAACGCTTGAGCTGGCAGTTAAAGTAGCTTTTTCGTTACTGCTATAGCCGCCCGTCAGGCTGCCAAGGCGCCCAAGCAGCAATATGGCCGCACCCACAAAAAGCGCTCCGTACGCTGATACGGTCTGCCAGTTGCTCCTGAAATAACTGCGAAAACGGGAGATTGCGGCCTTCATTAGTATTAGTATACCATGCCCTATTCAGCGAATGGATGCGCGCGTTTGGTGTCTAGTGTGCGAATACGTTGCTTATCGCGATCAAAGAAAAGCTCAACGCCACCGGTAGCACCGTTACGATGTTTCTTGATCAGAATGTCCATAAGATTTTTGCGGTCAGATTCCGGGTTGTAATAATCTTCGCGGTAGATAAACGCCACCACGTCGGCGTCTTGCTCAATAGAACCTGATTCGCGAAGGTCGGCTAGCTGCGGGATCTGCGGTTTGCGGTTTTCTACGGAACGGCTGAGCTGTGACAATGCAATAAGCGGTACGTTTAGCTCGCGGGCAATGCTTTTGAGTCCACGCGAAATTTCAGAGATTTCGTTCACGCGGTTATCGCCATTACTAAACTTGCTACCACCGCTCATCAGCTGTAAGTAGTCCACAATAATCAAGCCCAGCTGTTGCTTGTGCGACTCACGGCGCGCTTTGGTGCGTAGGTCGCTAACGGTAAGACCCGGCGTATCATCAATAAAAATCTTGGCCTCGCTGAGCGTTCCCATGGCCTGCCCGAGCTTTTCAAAATCGGCATCGGTGAGGTTTCCGGTGCGTAACGCCCAAGCATCCACGCCTGACTCCATTGCTAATAAACGGTCAACAAGCTGCTCTTTGCTCATTTCGAGACTAAAAATGAGCACTGGTTCTTTGGCCTGTACGGCTACGTTATGTGCAAGGCTCAGCGAAAATGCGGTCTTACCCATAGAAGGCCGAGCCGCCAAAATAAACAAGTCAGATCGCTGCAAACCAGCCAGAATGTCATCCATGTCGCGAAAGCCTGTGGGAATGCCGCGAACTTTATTCTTATCTTTGTGGAGGTCGTCAAAGCGTTCAAAACTTTCGGCCAGTACGTCTTCGATACTGGTGATGGTTTGCTTTACGTGTTGCTGGCTGACCTCAAATAAGTTAGCCTCCGCCTCTTCGATTAGCTCCTTGATGGCTTTGGTCTCGTCATAACCAAGAGTGGTAAGTTCTTTACTGGTTTTGATCAGGCGACGACGCACCGCTTTTTGGGCGACGATATCGGCATATTGTTCGATGTGCGCGGCAGTTGGCACAAAGTTGGTCAGCTCGGTCAAATAGGCTGGTCCACCGATCATCTCTAGAAAGCCGTTGCCCTTTAGCTGGTCGGCTAGCGTAAGTACGTCAATAGGGCTACGCTTTTCGTACAGTTGCGCTACGGCCTCAAAGATGCGCTGGTGCCTTGTGTCAAAGAAATCTTGTGCTGTAATACTGTCGGCAATTTTTACGAGTGCGTCCCCGTCAATAAGCACGGCACCCAATAAACTGGCCTCGGCCTCGAGGTTTTGGGGTTGTTGATTTGTTGATCGTGAATTGTCCATCGGTTATTAGGATTGTAGCAGCTCGCCGCCGCCAAAAATATTACTTACGGTTGAGATCGGGCGCTTGGCAGCCTCTTGGTCGGCTTGCTCGGCGTAATAGTCTTGCTCGCCGGCCGGCGGCTCGCTAACGTTTGGAGCCGCAACAGCGTGGGTTATTTCGCCGTCGGGTGCACTGGGTGCAACGGGTTTTACCTTGCCAATTTTGCACTCAAAAGCGACGTCATGGCCAACGATTGTACTGATTGCTTGGCCAATGATTTTTTTGTTCTCGCTTTTGGTGATGATTTTTTTGTTGAAGGCGGTGCCCACAATAAGTGTTAGCGTGCCCTCGGTGTTTTGTAGCTCAGCTGTACGCAAAAAGCTATACAGTGTGCTGTGACCTTTTTTGATAATAGCTAACGCTGCTGACCATGCAGCTTGATCGAGCTCGCCCGCTTTCTCGGTGCGGGTCCTGTCACTCATGGATACCTCCCCTGTGCTTCCGCCTACCAACTCAGGAGTGCGGGTCCTGTCACTCATGGATACCTCCCCGTCGTGCTCGCCTGACGGCTGCGGCGCGCCGGGTGCCCCTCCATCCGTGCCACCCGCAACGGGTGCAGTGCGTGAGTCTACCTGCGCTAGCGAGGGATTTGCCGAAGGCAACCCGCCCGAGTCTGCGTCGGTAGGCGGAAGCGTGGGATCGGCAGCGGTTTTGATCGGAGTGGGTTTGTTTGGTTTGGCAGGAGGAATAAGCGTTACGGTGGGTTCTGGCGTGCCAGCAAGCGCGATATCAAGCAGTGTGATCTCCAGGAGGACTCGTGCATCGCTAGCCCCAGCAACATTCAATAACTTGGTTAGCAATGTAATAAGATGTTCGCGCGGCAATATCACATGCCCCGCCAGCAGTTGGTCGCGGAGTTGTGCGCTGAGCTGCTTGGCAATTTGCGCAGGATCACTGCCCTGGTTGTAGAGTTGGGTTAGGGTTTGAACAACGCTGGCCGCATCGTGTGATGCGACGTGCTGCAAAACAGCGGTCACAAGTTCGGCGGGCGCCATTCCCAGCAAGGATTCTACGTCAGCGGCCGTAACTTTGTGTCCAATGCTGCGAGCTTGATCAAGCAAGCTAATGCTGTCGCGGAAGCTGCCCTCGCCGTGGGCGGCAATCATAGTTAAGGCGTCGTCATCAATAGAAATCTTTTCTTTTTTGGCGATAGATTTAAGGTGTTCGGCCACTTTGCCTAAATTAACGGGCTTGAAGGCAAATCGCTGCGTGCGGCTGATGATGGTTTCGGGCAGTTTGTGCGCCTCGGTGGTGGCCAAAATAAACACAGCATGTGCCGGCGGCTCCTCAAGCGTCTTTAGCAACGCGTTAAAGGCTTCACGCGTCAGCATGTGCACCTCGTCGATGATATACACTTTGTACTTTGCGCTGGTGGGCGCAATGTGCACTTTGTCGCGCAAGTCGCGAATCTCGTCAATCCGGCGGTTGCTGGCGGCATCAATCTCGATAATATCTAGGTGGGTTGCGTCATCGCTGTACGGCAAGCCGTTAATTTCGTGTGCCAGAATGCGGGCGATACTGGTCTTGCCTACACCGCGAGGCCCCGTAAACAGATACGCATGACTAATGGCACCACTTTTGAGCGCGTTGTTGAGCGCGGTTGTGATGTGCTCCTGTCCGACAATTTCAGACAGCTTTTTAGAACGGTATGTTCGGTATAACGCCTTCCCCATATGCGTTTTATTATACGCGGTTTAGGCTACTTTGTATGTTGTATAAAAAAGAACTCGCCGGGGCGAGTTCTGGCTTTGTCGTTTGCCTTTACAGTGCGGCTTCCAGCGCAGCCCATTCGGCGTTGCTGTCGTCTTCGGGAACGTTTACGCTGACCTGGTCGCCTGGCTTGGCCTTAAAGTAGGTAACGCTAGCGAGCAGTACGCGGTAGTTGTGGTCGCCAACTTCTACAAAGTAATGGCCGTTCTCTAATTTGAGCTGCCCCACTACTTGCTTGCGTGGAATTGGGCCAATTTGCTTGTACAAAAATGCACCGTCATCAGCAATAGTCAGTTTAAGGATGTCGCCCTGCACCAGCTTTGATTTGCTGGCGTAGTTTGCTGGAACAGGATATGTTTTACCGTCAGAACCGGCCATGTTTTGGCCGTCAAAAACACCCTCGATAATCTTGCCGAGTGTGTCGTCTTTTACCACAGGGGTAATTTTTTCATCGTCGCCGACGAGGCTAATCAATAACTCATTAGCGGCAGCCAAGTTTGTCTCGGCTTCCTGGATTAGTGCTCGGAGTCGTTTGATTTGTTTCTCTGGTACGTCTGCCATATTTTTCTCTCTAAGTCTCTCTGCAGTGTTTGTTTGGATACACTTACTCATAAAACTATCACGTTTGCAAAGCCAAGTCAAAAATAATATCCAAACTTGTGGATAACTTGGCCGGTGTTGACCTATTTCTACCAGTATAGAACAATAGGTGTAATCCATTCAAGGATTACCCGCAGCGCAAATTTGTGCTGCACGACAGATGGGAGCGTTATGCGCGCAACGCTAACGGTAGCCGCCCCGGAGGGTCCGAATAAGCCGTGCAAGGTCACGGTGAAACTCTGGGATGTCCCGCGTGCTCTGCTTCGCAAGCTGGCTGACGTGTGTGACAACCGGGAGGGCTCCACCTACCGACGAGAGTTGCTGGACGGTGGCGTTGACATCGTCTGCAATTTCCTGGAGAAGAGCGTCACGCTGGTCAAGCCGTCGTCTGACATTCACGGGCTGCAGGCGCGATTCGAAGAGCTGGTGGGCAAATCGCTGGCCTACCGAATAGCTCCGTTGCAGGAGGCTGCTCGCAAATGCGCCGCTGACGGAAAATCGACCACGCAGGAGGGCAACCTGGATGGCTGCTCGGTGGACACTCTCTTTAACTCCATCCACCTGGCTGCTGCAGCGGCCGCGAAGCCCGTCCTCGCCCCGGACAAAAAGCAGCGCCGACCCAAGAAGAAGCGCCGCACCGATAACCCGGTTGTAGCTGCCTGATCGCAGGCACCCTAGACGCGCGGGCGGCGGGATTTGAAGCCTCGAGACTTCTCCCTCCGCCCGCGCTCCCGCTCCCATCTGATCCCTACTCCGCATACAAAAACACCCGCCTGATTGCGTTAGGCGGGTGTTTGGTTTCAAACAAGGTTAAAGCGAAAATAACCGAAGTTATTAGGCCAATTCAACAGTAGCGCCAGCAGCTTCAAGAGCTTTCTTGGCAGCTTCAGCGTCGTCTTTCTTAGCAGCTTCGAGGACAGCCTTTGGAGCGCCGTCAACGATAGCTTTAGCTTCACCAAGGCCAAGACCGGTCAGGTCTTTAACGGCCTTGATCACAGCTACCTTCTGAGCACCAGCGTCCTTCAACACAACGTCGAATTCGCTCTTCTCGTCTTCAGCAGCAGCGCCGCCGTCAGCAGCAGGACCAGCAACAGCAACAGCTGCAGCAGCTGGCTCGATGCCGTATTCATCCTTCAGGATGTTCTTGAGTTCGTTTACTTCAAGTACAGTCAACTTAGTCAAGTCTTCTGCGAGTTTTTTCAAATCAGCCATGTCGTGATTCCTTCTCTTGTATTAAAAATTAGCTTGCTTTAGCCTTAACACCGTCCAAGAGCGCGTGCAAGTTGCCCGAAAGCGCGTTGGTAACGTCGTTGACTGGTGATAGCAGGGTTGCAACAACCTGAGCAATAAGTTGCTCTTTGCCTGGCAATGTTGCGAGGGCTTTTACGTCGTCAGCGCTCAGGAATTTACCTTCTGCACTGATGGCGCCGACAAACACGATGCTTGGGTTTGTCTTGGCGAAGTTGGCGAGAGCTTGAGCTGGAGCAACTTCATCTTCGCTGTTAAAAGCGTAGAGGAGCTGACCGTTCAAAGCGCTTACGTCAACATCTTTCAAGTTGTCGTTTTGTTGCACAGCTTTGATTACCAAGCGGTTCTTGATAACGCGAACGCTTGTGCCGTTTTCACGGGCATCGCGGCGGAGCTGCTGGATGGCCTTTACAGTAGTGCCTGGGTAGGCAGCCACAACGGTCATCTTGGAGCTAGCCAAAGCTTCAGCAACGTCAGAGACAACTTGGTTCTTTTGGTCTTTAGTTAGAGCCATAAGATACGCGTCCCTTCTTTTACTATTGAATTGATGATTTTATAAGTGTTTGGCTTATAAAATCGATTGCTTTAACCTTGTTGTTAACGTACTTTGATTACCGCGGACAAAAAAAGAGTCTTTGGTTCTCGCATTACCAAAGACTCGCGGTCAATAAACAGTGTTTGTTTACATATCCTCGGTAGCCTTCTTAAATCTTTTGGATCGCTACTGTCTTCGGTGATGTTCAGGGGTAATTGTACAGGATCGTGCTCAAAAAGTCAACGCTTTCTTAGATGATACAATTGTCGGATGACACCAGAAATTATAACCCGACCTGCCGCGCTGTATGATGCGCAGGTAGTAACCGAATTACTGATTGAGCGAAAATATGACGCTACCCCGCTTCAGGATGCCCATAACCAGGAGCGCATCGCATGGTGGCAGGAGTATGGCGAAGACCACAATACCCAGGCAGTCCAGCGGTCGCTAGACGAGCCTGACTGTAATCTTTTTCGAGTAGCCGCTATTGGCAGTACAGTGGTGGGATATTTGAAGGCGTTTTCGTACATAGACGACGTGCCAATCCCAGGCGGACCATTTACGTATGTGCAAGGCCTCATGGTGGGCAAAGCTTACGAGGCACAGGGGGTGGGTGGCGCGCTGGCGCAGGATTTTTGCCGCTGGGCAGTGCCTTTGGGTCAAGACGTGTATATTGAAGTGGCGGTCGGTAATCAACATGCCCGTACTATATACGAGAACCACGGATGCCAATTTATTACGAGCCTTCCTCCAACAGATTATGCCCCTCCACGTGATGTGCTGGTGCTCCCTTACCAGCAATTGGCACAGCTAGACGGGAATTAGCTTCATACTATTGCCCAAAGACGTTTAGCGGTGGTATTTTTTGGTAGGTTTGCTAGCCATCGGCAGGATGCCAAACACCAACACGATGGCGTAGATGACTGCAAATCCGCACATCACGCTGGGAATGCCGGCAATGGTTTGCGGGTTTAGGGCGTTTATGATGCCTGTTGGCAGTAAAAAGCTCAGCCAGCCAAACACATGATATAACAACGCTTTGCGGACGTTGACTTTGGCGGTCGCTGCAAACAGCAACGCCTGGCAAATGCCCAGAATCAGCCAGCTGTAATAGTAGCCAAAGTACAGACCGCCCAGGCCGGGCTTAAGCTGGAAGATCGCATAGTTACCAGCGCAAATATGATCCTGAAACGCTGTAGGCATCAGGCCAAAGATTAGCGCAAAAGCTATACCTGTTAAGTAAGCTAATCGCACCAGCCATACTGGTCCGCGGCCGGAGAGCACATGAATCAAGTGGATCCCCAGTGGTGGCAACAGTGTGATTGCGATGTAGCCCACACGCGACCACAAGTTAGCTGACCATTGCGTGGCTCCGCACACGGTGAACTCGCTCAGCTGAAACAGCGCCAGCAGTCCCAATGTGGCAACAGCTAGCCGCACCACTGTGTTCATTTTGTATCGGAACAAGGTGTATAAGAGCAGCGAGACCTCAATAATGCAGGTGGCGATCATAACCGGCGGTGAAAAACAGTAAAAGGTGTTCCGCTTGGTGTGCCGATTAAACAGCCCCGATTGTTTACTTGGCATGAGGTTTGCGATGACCGACCACGGTCACCCCGGCAACTATTAGGCATACTCCCAGCAAGCTATAAATCCAGGTGTCCTGACCTGTATTGGCCAAGTGACCGCTTATGGGGTTGCTGGTTTGACAGTCTGGGTTGCTGACTGTTGCCTTACCTGCGGCTATCTGAGGGTCGCAGGTTACTGAATCGGCTGCCAAGACGTAGTTGTTGAGCTCGGCATTTCCTAGAGTGCCAGCGCCTTTTACCTTGACTGTATATGCAACGGTGACTGTCTGACCTGCGGTGAGGTCGCCGACAAATTCTAGTGTATTCCCGCTGATGCCTGCAGTACCGGCCGAGCTAGGCGTAACCACTGGCACGCCTTCGACGGTAGCATCATCTAGGACGTCCGTAAGGTCATCATCGATCTTAAGGTTGGCAAGGCTGGTGGCACCGGTGTTTTTTATGGTGAGTGTGTACGTAACGGTGCTCCCGGCAGCAATGCTGGTACCTTCTGCAGGATTTGCGGCTTTGGTGACAGAATACGTTCCCAGCTGCACGTGCACGTCTTCTACTTCACCGCTATTCGCTGGTCCTGTGGGTAGCAAATTTACTGCTGCATTCGACGTGTCATTGGCGGCAAAAATACGGAAACGTCCAAAGGTGTCAGAACTGTATGGAGTGGCGGGCGCCGGAAAATTCAGCTGCACGTAGCCCGTAAAGCCTGCCGCAATGGTTTGGGTAACGCGCTCGCTTGGCTCGAATGTACCATCGTCATCCAGGTCGATCCAGCCGGCTAGCGTTGCTGCTTGAGAACTGGTGTTGGTTACGCGAACCGGCGCCGTAATCGGATCGGAACTACCTGCAGTTACCACGAGATGCGTAACGCCCCGCTCGTCGTCAACGAATCCAACGCCCCCGTCGTGATTAGTGTCGTCGCCGCTTGCATCGCCACCAGGAAAGCCATCTTCCTCAACGTCTATTTTTGTACCAAGCATCAGAGGAGCTGTGCTGTCAGCAATGTTAAAATTGGCAACGCTGTGACGTGGGCCGTCATCATCTATGGATGTGTCATAACTGGATGGAGCGTCACCGAAGTCGATGGGCACGGTAGCAAGCGCACAGCGCGCGCCGTCATTGCTATTGGGGTCAACTGCATCAAGCTCTGCTGCCGTAAAAGGAGCGGTGTCATCAAGGTCAACTCGGAATAACTTGCCAGAATTGTGCGATGACATAGAAGTTATTATCTGGATCAGCATAAACCGAGCCCATGTCACCGTCGGTGGCCGTCAGGACATTGGAAACAACGCCTACGGCAGCATACTGGTGAGTGGTGCGGTCAAAAGAATAAATGCGTATGGTGGCACCTTCGTCCATGGCGCGATACAGCTTGTTGGTGCCTGGTACAAATGCCCAGTCCGTGCCTTCGGTGCCTGCTGCTGGCAGCTCCGTGCCGGATGCTACAAGTGTGGGAGTGGCCCCGTTAATGTCAACTTGATACCAGTGAGTTGCGTTAAAGAACCACCAGTTTCCATCGGTGTCCACATCGCCGCTGTAAATGGCACTCGTAGGCCCGCTATATCCGGAAATAGTGAATGGTTGCGGGTTAGTAAAGTCACTGTCTACTCGCACCGGCGTGCCGTTTTGCAGATCCCAGGCGTAATATTTATTGTCTATGGGATTGAAACCTATTGCGTTAAGCTGGCGACCGGCGATATGACCAGCAGCTGTACCCTGCCCGGTAACCATATCAATTGCCTGTCTGTCGGTGCCCGAGCTGGAATCCCGAACAATATAACCACTGGCACTACAACTCAGATACGGCGCAGCCGCAGCTTTGTGCTCTGTAGGAGCTCCTGCGGCAAAAAAGCTCGCCGCCGCAATAACGAAAGCTGTTACCAATAGCGCCGCCCCTTTTAGTTGATTTGGATTAGTACGGAAACGACGCATTCTTACCCCCAAGCGCATCAAATCTATTGGCCCTATTGTAGCAATGCGCTTATGACTTTGCAAAAATTCCCAGCGGCGCTTAAGGTGTTTTTAGCGTTGGGCGGTTTTGGCCAAATAGTCTATGAGTACGTCGCAGAACTGTAAGCAGCCTTGTTTGCTGATCCATTCGGTGGGGCCATGCTGGTCGCCACCATCAGGGTGAGTCAAAATAGCTGGAACGCCAACTTTGGCCAGGTGCCGGGCGTCGCTGCCGCCAAACGACATAGTGGCAGTAGGTCGCACGCCAACCACCTTTTCTACGCTCTCAACGAACGGTTGAATTAGCGGATGTGCCAGGTCATTCACGCACGGTGGATCAAAGAAAAGCTCGGCATATTCGGCGCCGTGTCGAGCGCATATGTCGTGAATTTGAGCGGCAATCCGGGCATGATCATCGGCGCGCATGTAGCGAATGTCAATGCTGGCTCGTGCAAAGTCCGGCACTTGGTTAATTGCTTCTCCGCCTTCGATGGTTCCCACGGTTAATGTGTTGGTATTGAAGGTCTGATCGGCAAATAACTGGCGAACTTCTTGCAGGACATCCATTAAGGTAAAGATGGCGTTCTTGCCCTCCCAGGGTCGTGAGGCGTGGGCTGACCTACCCTTCACACTAATGTAGCCATGTGATGGGCCTTTGGCTAGGGTCTCCAGGTTCCAGCCTTCCCCGCCGTCGGGTAAAACGCATACATCAGGTTTGTAGCCCATTTCTACTAATCGAGCTGTGCCGTCCAGGCCACTCAACTCTTCGTCGGTGGTTAACATCAGACCTAGGTCGTAGTTTTGCAGTGTTTTGCTGGCGGCCAAGTGGTCGATTACGGTCATGTAAGCGGCAATGGCAAACTTCATGTCGTATACACCGCGGCCGTACCACTTGCCTGCGTCTTCACGCAGGGTAAATTGCTCGGGCGACGCTGGAACGACGTCTAGATGTCCGGTTAGCATAACTTTGGGTGTTTGACTGCCTTTGACTGTGGTCGCCACTAACGCCCCGAAGCCATTAAAGCTGAACCGCTGAACGTGCAGGCCATGCGCCACACAAAATGACTCTATGTAATCAAGGGCTTTGTTGTTGGCATCGTGATCACCCGAAACAGTGGGCATTGCAACGAGGTTCTGTAAATACGTTTCCATGACTATACCTCAACGCCCCACACGCCTTTTGGAAAAATAACCGCTGCGCTCTCTGGCTGGTCGTTAACGTCCCAGTACTCCTGATGAGGGATGTGCGGTAAGTCGTAGGCTGGATCCAGATGGGTTATGTCGGCAACAGCCAAGCCTCCGGCTGTCGCGGCCGAAGCTTCACGGCGCATAGCTGCGTCATAATTGCCATCGCCCTTTTGAAATGGGTCATAGTCACCGCAGATTTCTTCCCATGCTGCAGCAGCTGCTTGAGCTACAGCGGCCTGACGGCGTTCCATAAAAGTGTGTATTACATTTGTCATATCGTCCTCCGAACAAAAAACCGAGCTCCGTGTTGGAGCTCGGTAGGTGTTGCTTTGATTCTTTAGGGCAAGCCTTAACCGCGCTCCTTCGAGCCGAGGATCACGAGACCAAGAATCATAGCTTGTTTCTTCATCTTTTTGATTGTAAAACCATTTATTTTATTTGTCAAGAACTGCCGTAGGCTCAGGCTGGGCCTCTTCGATAGCATCCAGCTTTTGCAATTTGTATTGCGTGTAGCGTTCGGCGGCCAGGCGGCTAAGCTCAGGATCTTCGCCCTGATTGACGAACTTCATAGCGTCGGCCAGCATTGGGTGCACCTCCGCTACTTTGGCGTGCATTTGCTGTACTAACTTGCGGTATCCCGGGTGGCCTTGTGGGCTGGTGCGCAATTCGTGCAGATGGAATGCCTCGCGAGCATTGTAGGTAACCTTCCAGCGCATGCGGTGGCCCAGCAATGTTGCGTACTGTGCTTCCAGTGCATAGCCGGCTTGCTGCAACATGCTGTAGAGCTTAAGGCTCAGGTCAAAACAATCTTCAAAGTCGTCGCTTAGGCCTGCCTGCTCTACTAATTCGGGCACTTCATAGCCGTAGCGAGGCGTGAGCTGCTGCCACTCTAGGTCGTCAACCAATCGGTGGCGCTGTAGGTCACGGAAAATGCCGTAGTCACACACCAGGTCCCAACTGTAGTGGGCTTTTTCGAGCGCGCGCCCAGGACGGTGACGGCGGTTCAGGCGTTCGCCCATGTAGGCCTCCAGCACATCGGCTTTTTTGCCATATGGCCAGGCTTTGACTGCTTTTTGGATTTCGCGGAGCGGCAGTGAGCTAAATTCGTACAGCATGTCGGGTACAAGGTCGAGCTCATTGCGAGGCCAAACGTCAACCAGTTGAACAGGATCAGTCTGGGCTGAATGTTGCTCAGGCAGGAGTTCGTGCGCTAGCTTGGCTACCTCACGGCGCGTGTTGGCACGATACGCAATGGTTGCGCCCCCGCGATCCGGCTTGTCGGCACGCTCAAAGAACGTTGGGATTACTTTACGTACTTCGGTCAAAATCTTTTGGCCAGTTTCGCGGGCTTCGGGCATTTCGTCACTCAGCAAGTGCATAATAAGACTTTCGAGCGCCTGCCCCGAGGCGTAAATACCTACGGTTGCTGTGGTGGCTACTGGCAGTACAGGACGAATAGCGTCGCAGGCTTGCGCGCGAGTGGCGGCACGCCACGGACCATCTTGTTCGGCTTTTGGCGTTTTACTGTTTTGCTGAATATATTTGGTTAGTTCACGAGCCATCTTTGAGTACTTTTCAAAAATCTGGTCCATGATTTGGTTGTAGTTGGCAGTTACGTCTTCGGGCAAGTTTGGCGTGTAGTAGCGGTATTTGCCGTGTTCGTCTTTTTGATCAAAGAAGATATAGCGAGTAGATTGCTCCAGGTATGCAGCCAAACGACCCCATTCTAGTGCCTTGCTCAGCCAGTTGCTGGCGCTTTCTACCACCACGTGAATGCCGGCCAGTTGCTGGACCGAGTCGTCGCCGTAAGCGGTGATAACGCGTTGCAGAAGCTTGTGGTCCTTGCCCAGCTTGCCTGCGAACTCGTCCAAAATGGTTACGCGCATGTCGCTTCCGCGGCGGCTCAGGCGTGCCATGGCAGCAGCAATGGTGATCGGGCTCAGCTTGTCATTAAAGGCGTAGACGTTGCCGTCCAGATTGCTGACGGCTTCTTCCAAAAAGGCGCGGCCGGCATCGGTAATGCGGTAATGGCCGTCGGTGGTTTTCTGTACGTACGTTTCTTGCGCCTCGCTCACAATGGTGGCGTCAATAGCTGGCTTGGTGTGGGCGGCCTGCACGTTCGGCGTGCTCATTTCCAGCTGCGGCGGTGGCGGCAACATGGGGCTAATTTTTTGCCACAGCAGATCTTGCACGGCTTCTACTTCCATGAGTTTGCCGCTGCGCACGCAATCCAGTCGCACAAAGTCACGCGGGAAGAGCTCACACATCTCATCGTAGACGTTGACGGCGCGTTGCAGATGGCTCAGATCGGCCTCATGAATGTCACGTTTTTTGTCGGTGTAATCACGCTTGGCTTTTTGGTCAACTAAGCCTTGGGCAATTTCGGCTTCCACACGCAGCACAAAGCTAGCGTTGGGGCGCGGAATGCGAAGCATCTCGAACTCTAAGTTGTCCAGCCAGATAAAGTAGCCGCGGCGCTCTTCGGCGTTTTGGAATTTGGTGCCTTGGTGCGCCATGTTGGAACCAACAAAACGATTGGCCAGCACCACCTTGCCTTCGGCCAACGCTTGGCGGATTTTGCCAGCAGCCTCAAAACGATCCAAAGCATAAAATAATGAACCGGTGTAGGGGCCAACTTCGTCAGCGGTGCCGTATTTGCCGTTTAGATATTCGCGCACAAAATAGCTGGAAGGCTGGTTGTATTGCGGAAAGTCAAAAGCAGCAACGTCGTAGCCGGCCTCTGTGAGACGATCGCGCAGCAAAGCAAATTGCGTGCCTTTGCCTGAGCCGTCGGTTCCTTCGATAACAATGAATGTGCCTGCCGTATTTTGCATGATATGCTCCTCTACTTGGCTTTTAAACCGGGGATTGGCTCCGGCATATGACGTTGATCTTTGTATGCACGTGGAAGCATCTGGCTTGGTTCCCAGGTTTCAATTAACGTTGGCAGGTCGGTGCCGCGCTGGTACTTGCCACTAAAGCCGTCGTCGCGACCTTGGCCGTAGTTGCCGTCAACGGGGCCAGTTTCGTGAAATACTGCTTGCGCGATGCGCTCGCCAACGGGCAGCAGGACGGTTTCATGCTGGTTGAGGTTAAAGATTTCCAGCGTGAGGCGGTTGATGTAACCGGGGTCAACCCATCCGGCGTCAAAACACACTGCAATACCGTTACGACCCCAGCTAGAACGAGATTTAAGCTCGTAGGCACCGGGTGGCGTAATGCCAAAAAATTCGTGCGTGTGCGCCAGAATGCGCTCGCCCGGGCGAATGGGGATTACCGGGTGGTCAAACGGAATGCCGCTTACTGGTTGCATGCCATTAGCGTCGCACCACTCTTTGTGTGGTACGGCCTCTTTGACGTCGCCAAAGTAGCGATTTACGTCAGCCTCATAAAATGGATTGTACAAGGTGTGGTCCCCAGCACGCTCGGTACGATAGTAGTAATGCCCAAGTGTTACGTCCAAACTTGCATGACTAACATGCTTTGGGTTGAACGGAACACAAACGATATGCCCTTTTTCAATAGCCGAAATAATCTGCGAATTACTGTAGACGCTCATCCCTCTCCCTCTCAAGTTGTATATATTGTACGGCTTGTCAAAACAGTGTTGCAAGCGCGCAAGCTAAAATTACAACCATTCATACGTACATGCCGGATGTTTTTGATCAGTGCGACAGGGCTCGCAAGAGCTCTAGCTGTTGCGGGGTGACTACGGTTTAGTTTGAGTCTCGACACGCAAAATAGCATCGGCTACCTGGAATGCCTGAAGAGGCGTGGCAGTTCGGATACTCTGCTGGTCTGCCTCGTGATGTGAGGGATACATAGGCTGCAACGTGCATGCCATTGCACCGATGGCGGTCATTTTTTCGCGGAACGCAACATTGTGGCACGGTTTGTCATCAATGTGAATTGCGGTCAGTGGACGCTCCAAGCGCTCGCTGGGGGTTTTGTCGCCAAAGGCGGCTTGTTCGGTGGCGAGTGTAGTGATGGCCGCCACGTCACCTTTGTTGGGCATGCTTGCGTGGCTATCATGATTGCGTGGAAGCAAAATAGCGTCAAAGCCGCCAGCCAAGAATCTATCAAAGAAGCGGATGGTTCCAGGTTCGCAGCCGGGCAGCGTGGAGGTGTTGGCCATAATGTAAGCCCCTGCTCTGCGCCAGCGCTGCAGCATATGGCGCATTTGATCAATGCCGTCAATCGGCTCAATAAAGTCACCCTCAATTAACACCTGAGCAAGTGTTTGGATGTCGGCATAATTTTCTTGGTAGGTGCAACCTTCGCCGTAGACGTGAATACTCTTTTGCGGATTGTCGAGCATGTGCTGGCCGCTGCGCTCAACGGCCTGAATACCGACGTTGGTGTGGCGAACAACCTCGCAAATGTCCAGCGAGACATAGGCGGTCGGTGGCGCATCGGGCATACGCATTGCGCCGAATACGCCTGGTATGGGCGCTACGACCGCCTGGGGTTCGGAGTACGCTTGCCACAGGTCGCGTAGTTCGTCTTGTGTTGGCGTGGGGTACTCGTCGTCCAGAGCGTAGTTTTCGCCCGGTATCCATAACTGATTTGCTGCAAGTGGGGTTGATTCGTAGTGTGACATGCAGCCAGTATAGCAAAAACCGCCGCAGGTGCGACGGTTTTATGCGGGTGCCTTGGTGGACTAGGCTTCAGTTACATCTACAGTGATAGATGGACCCATAGTAGTTGCAAGGTGGATAGCCTTTACGTACACACCTTTTACAGAGGCAGGTTTGTTGCCCTTGATGCTGGCGAGTACGGCACGAGCGTTTTCGGCCAACTTGTCGGCGCCAAATGAAACTTTACCAATGCCCATGTGTACGATACCGGTGCTGTCTACGCGGTACTCAACGCGACCAGCTTTTGCTTCGGCAACAGCCTTGGCGACGTCGGTAGTTACGGTGCCGCTCTTTGGGTTTGGCATCAGGCCGCGAGGACCAAGTGCACGAGCGTATTTACCCAATTTAGCCATGTTTGCAGGAGTTGCAATCAGGATATCAAAGTTCATCTGACCCTTGTCGAGTTGCTTGGTGATTTCTTCGATGCCCGAAAGGTCGGCGTCGGCAACTTTTTCGTCAGCAAAAACTGCTACACGAACATTTTTACCGGTACCGGCAGGCAGAACCAGGTTGTCGCGGATGTTTTGGTCAGCGTGACGTGGGTCTACGTTCAGGTTGATGTGCAGTTCTACGGTTGCGTCGAACTTAGTTGGGTTGGTCTTGGTAGCCAGTTCCAAAGCCTCAGCAAGCTTGTACATCTTGTCGGCCTCAACTTGCTTGGCGCTTTCGCGGAACTTCTTGCCCTGGCGTTCCAGGCGAGAACGAGTTGGGTTAGCGTGCTGTTTTGGCTTTTCAGCTTCTTCGGCAGCTTGTTCTTTGCGCTCTTCTTTGGCCTGCTTTTCCTCGGCTTCTTTGATAGCCTTGGCGCTGCGCTTACCAGCTTTAGCAGTAGCTTCTTTTTCTGGAGCTGCTTCTACAACCAACTCAGCTTCTTTGACTTCTTCAGTCTTTTTGGCGTCTTCTGCCATAAGTGATTCCTTTCGTGGTGCGTGCGACGACCTTAGGCGTCTCCCACAAACTTATATTTACCAGTGTTATTATACACTAATCCAGCACCTCTGCCAAGAAAAAGCGCTGTCGATTGCCCCTGGGATAATTGTGGGGATCTTCGCCGAATGGCACCAGGCGCGGATCAGTGCTTAAGCGAACTGTTTTCACCAGTACTGCCGTAGTGTCGGGCAATACGGGGATGGCCATTTCTTGCGTTTCTTCCGAGATGCTTTCAGCACCTGGAATCTTGCCCTGCACCTGCACTGGTACTGTGCCGAGCGCCGTACGGCCAACGCTGCTACAGCGAGCGGTATCTAGCTCACCTGCCAGTGCGCTAACATCATATTCTGGCAGATCTTCGGTGTTATACGGGTAAATGCGGTTTAGAAATGCTTGGGTTGCTTCGGCGTCTAATGCGTAGGTACTTTCCATGTCTTCTCCTTTCAATAAAAAAGAGGCGAACCGTAACGGGTCACCTCTTTTAGGATTCTAAAGTTTTAGGCTTCGATTTCAACACCCATTGAGCGGGCAGTACCAGCAACCATCTTTTTGACGGCTGGAATGTCCAAAGTGTTCATGTCCTTAGCCTTGGCTTCAGCGATTTTAGTCAACTGAGCGTCGGTCAATTTCTTTTCAATTTTTTCTGAGTTTGGCTTGCCAGAACCCTTTTTGATGCCCAATTCAGCGCGGATCAAGTCGTCGGTAGGTGCACCAACAACGTAGAAGCTCATGCTGCGGTCGTCGTAAATGGTTACGTGAACCGTTACGGTTGCGCCCTGCATGTCTTTGGTTTGATCGTTGAATGGGTTGATGAAATCCATCATGTTTACACCATGCTGACCCAAAACGCTACCTACTGGAGGTGCAGCGCTGGCGCGGCCGGCTGGAAGTTTCATCTTTACATTTGCTTTTACAGCTTTTGCCATGGTTATTCCTTTTATAGATTTGTCATACGTAGTGAGTTAGTTGAAGCGACTCACCACATGTGCGTAACAGAGCTGATTATACTACTATTTGCTTGTTATGTCTACTCGGGTAGGTTTTACGAGTCTTCCCAAGAATCTCCTTGGTCTTCTTGCGCGTGCTTTTCTATGAGACTTTGCACCAGGCCGCACTGTTCTTCACTAGGAACTATTTCGCCATTGATCACACCCGCGAGTGCTGTGCAACCCAATGCGGAGCACGGCTGAGGCAGCACTTCTGGCATGGCGTGGTCAGGAAACTCACCAGTGATGCCATGTTTAATGACGCCAGCTCTGGCTTGCACACGTTGTAATTGTAATGCAACCCGGAGGCAGTTGCTGCCGGGCCCTTGTTCAGCCGAAGTCATTACTACTAAACGCGTTTTACTTGGAGGCTGTCGAGCTCAACAGGAGTTTCGCGGCCGAACATGTTCACCAGAACCTTCAGCTTACCCTTTTGGGCGTCGATTTCGTTGATAGCGCCGTCAAAGCCCTTGAATGGACCGTCTACGATGCTGACAACTTCGCCAAGACGGAAGTCAATCTTGTGCTTAGGCTGTTCAAGACCCATGCGCTTCTGGATCTTCTCGATTTCTTCTTTACCGATAGGAGTTGGTTCGGTGCCCGAGCCAACAAAGCCGGTAACACCAGGAGTGTTGCGCACGATGTACCATGCGTCTTCACTCATTTTGATCTCAACCAGAACATAACCCTGGAAGATGCGCTTTTCAACCACGCGGCGTTTACCATTTTTGATCTCGATCATTTTTTCTTTTGGCACCAAAACCTGAAAGATCTTGTCTTTCATGTCTAGTGAGTCTGCACGTTGGCGGATTGATTCAGCTACTTTTTCTTCGTAACCGCTGTAAGTGTGGATTGCGTACCACTGTTTGCTGCTGTCGTATCGTTTAGTCATATTACTTTAATAGCACCTCTTTAAATACTTTGTCCAAACCGAAGTCCAAAAGCGCAACCACCACGCCAAAGATTACGGCAAATAATATAACGGCTCCGGTGAGCTGGCGGGATTGTTTGAAGCCCGGCCAGGTTACTAGGCGTAGCTCTTTCCAGCTATTGCGGAAATATCGTGGCAGTAAAATACGGCCAATTACGCGCATTACTTTGAATTTGCCCAACACACGTCCTAGTTTTGCAAAACCTCGGCCCAGCAATCGTACGGGAGCGGTAAAACCACGCCACAAAAGACGGCCACGGCTGGGGGTCTCGTTAACAGGACTGACTGCTTTTGCAGACAATTCGCGTACGGTTTCCGCTTTGCGGATTCGTCGCTTTGGTTTGTTCTCTGTTTGGTCGGCCACGATGTTCTCCTCACCTAAAAAACCCTACTAACTATAGTAGGGTCCAATACGTCAAGCATAGTTGATTTTGGGGGCGCCGTCAAGACGTGATTATTTTAGGCAGTCGCCGTATAGTATAAGCATGTACGGAATCTTTATACTCCTTGGTGCCAGTGCACTGCTGGAATTACTCTTATATATACCCTTCTTATGGCGGGTTCGCAAAGTATTGGCCACAGCAGCCATGATTGCCACCATGTTTTCGGTTGGCGCGGTCTTTATGTGGCGGCCAAATGTGCTCAGTGGTCTGATTGTGCTCGTAGCACTGTACCGGGTTATTAACCAAGTGCGTATTTTTAAAGGCCGAATGCACGAACGTTATCTGCGTCGGGCCGCGCTGCGTACCAGTTGGCGTTTAATGGCACCGCAGGCGGCGCTGTTGATGGTGTGGTGGGGCTGGTATCAGTCATCTGTTAACCGTCAGACGTTGTGGTTTGCTGTTGCGGTGTTGCAAGTGGTGGTGGCGGTAGTTTTGCTGCTTTCTATTATGCGACGTATTAAGCGCACGCATCCTAACTTATCGCATAAAAATCATGCCGCCATGGAGCTGCCCTCGATTTCTATCGCTATTCCGGCACGTAATGAAACCGAGGATTTACACGAGTGCTTGGTCAGTATTTTGGCCAGTGATTATCCTAAATTTGAAGTGTTGGTGTTAGACGATTGCTCGCAAAACAAGCGGACCCCCGAGATTATCCGAAGTTTTGCTCATGATGGCGTGCGGTTTTTACAGGGTGACGAGCCACGCCCGACCTGGTTGGCAAAAAATCAGGCCTACGATCAGTTGGCGCGCGAGTCTAGTGGTGAATATGTGCTATTTTGTGGCGTGGATATTCGGTTCCAGCCAGATACAATTCGCAAAATTGTAGCAACTATTCATGATCGCAAGAAAGAAATGATCAGTATTTTGCCGGAGCGAACGCCCGACGCCCGTGGCCGGGCTGCCTTGATTCAGGCTATGCGCTACTGGTGGGAGCTGGTGCCGCCTCGCCGTTTGTTTAATCGTCCGCCGGTGCTCAGCAGTTGCTGGATTATCAAAAAACAAGCCTTGCAGCGCGTGGGCGGGTTTGCTGCGGTGACTCGTGCCATTGTGCCCGAAGCTTTCTTTGCTCGCCAGCTGGTAAAAAACGATGCCTACAGCTTTATCCGAAGTAACCACATATTGGGGCTGCAAAGTGTTAAAAGGCCAGCCGAGCAGCGTGATACGGCCATCCGCATGCGATATCCGCAGTTGCATAAGCGACCCGAGCAGGTGTGTATGGACACTATATTGGAGATTACGTTTTTGATCTTGCCCTTTGTAATGGCTATTGCGGGCTTCTGGCTGCCCATTACCTGGCTCACGCACGTCCTGGCTGCTGTTGCGGCTGTATTGTTGACGATTTCATACGAGCTTATGGCGCAAGCCACGCGCATTAACCACTGGTCGTTTGCCTTGATCGCTCTGCCAATCATGGCCGCGCTAGACGTTGCTGTTATGCAGCGATCAATGTGGCTATATGAATTCTCGGAAGTAATTTGGAAGGGGCGCAACGTGTGCCTGCCGGTAATGCACGTTACTCCTCACCTGCCCAAAGTCTAGATTACTCGAGGTCAGGAATGAAAATACTAAAGGTAGAGCCTTTGTTGAGCTGGCTTTTGACGTCAATTTCGGCGTGCAGCAAACGAGCCAACTTAAGGGTTACGTACAGGCCCAAGCCGGTGCCATTGGTTTTGCGCGTGCGGTAATCTTCGGAGCGGAAAAACTTGTCAAAGATCTTTTCCTGATCGCTTTTGCTAATACCAATGCCGGTGTCGTGCACGGTAAAACGAATGCCCTTGTCTACTTTTTCGGCACCAATGGTAACGGAACCTTTGTCGGTATATTTAATGGCGTTGGTAATGAAGTTTTGCAGTACTTCGCGTACATATAGCTCGCTTGAATGCAGCACGTCGGCACCCGGTTTAACCTCGATGTGTAGCTTGAGACCTTTGGCATCTGCGTCGCTTTGATAGGCTTTGCTAAGTCCTTCCATGAATGCTGGCAGTGAGATTTCACTCACCTCCACCACCAACTTGCCACGCTCAGCGCGGGACAACGTCGCTAGGTCGTTAACCATGCTCGCCAGGAACATAACTTGATCGTGCGATTGTTGCAGAGCTGCTTTTACCTGCTCTAGGTCACCGCTTTTTTCTACGATGTATTGTGCGTTGCTGATGTTGCCCTCGGTAATGGCAATGGGAGTGCGGAGCTCGTGGCTGACCACACTGATAAATTCGTCACGCTCTTCTTCGAGCGATTTTTCGCGCGTGATGTCGCGCATCAATAATACGTAGCCGCGGCGCCCCTGTTGGCCATAGCCCAAGTGCACAGGCGCGATGCTAAGGTACAAGTTGGCAGTACTGCCGTCTTTGTATTGCACCAGCAAGTCACGTCGAATGGTGGCCGTGGTGATGTCTGCAATAAGTTTTTTGACATCGACTTCTTGATTATTGTTGTCGCGCAGAGCCAGAATGCTACTGACGGGTTTGCCCAAGATAGAGCTGTTGAGGTCCAAAATGTTCAGCGCGGCACCGTTGTAAACCGCCACATGTAATTTGCTGTCGAGCGCTAGAACTCCGTCGGCCATGCTGTTGATAAGACTGGTAAGTTGCTCATGCTCGAGGGCAGCTGGCTGCCTGCGGCGCAGAATTCGATGAATCATAGCTCCATTATGCCACAGTTTGGTCGGTACTGAGCGCTTTTGGCGAGAGAATTGGTTGGCGCGTATTAATTTCGCGGCGCAGCCCTTTGGCATTCGGCAAATGTCGTTCTAATTCTTGCCAAAATGGCTCACCATGTCGCATTACTTTGGTATGTGTAAGCTCGTGCAGTAATACGTAATCTATCAGATGCCACGGTAATTGCATTAAGTACAGGTTCAGAACAATTTCCTGGCGACTGCTGCAGCTTCCCCATCGGCTCTTTAGTCGCTTTACGTCTACGCTAGTGTACGAAAACCCATGCTTTTGGGCCAGCTCAGCCAAGCGAGGTGGCAAAAGGCGCTCGGCTTCCTGCTTAAGTGCACGGATGCTGGCTCGATGGGCTTTGGTTTGAATATCTGGATGTTCAGGGCTGATATGCGCCGGATGTGTGACATAAATTTCGGTTTTGTAGACGCGGGTGGCAACGGTGGTGCGGCCTTCTTCGGGCGTAAAGTATAAACGATACTGCTTGCCAATGTATTGGCCGTGCGACAACTTGACCACGGGCTCGGTTACCTGATGTGCGGCGATCCAGCTAGCTTTGGACTTGGCAAATTCCTCGGCTACTTTGTACGGAACCCATGGGGGCAGCGAAACGCGCACGTCGCCACCGGGACCCACGCTCAGCCGGAGGCTCTGGTTGCCTCGCCGCTTGTATAGGGTAACGGTGCCAATTTGCGGAAGCGTGATTTGTTTGGTTGCCATGGTGGCCACCTATCGGATTACGATATTGCGTCGGGACATGTCTACGCGACCGGCAGTGGGATTGGGCACCAGGTTTACCAGACCAGGACGAACTAGCTTGCTGGCGGTTTGGCCGGAGCTGGCCAGGCCTAATTCGCGCAAGCGCTTCATGAAGGCGCTTAGTTGTGTGTTAAAGGTGTGCTTGCCGCTGATTACAATGTGGTCTTCGGTAACAAGCGGGTTTTGCATGCCGGAACCGATGCGATCAAAGATGGAACGGTCAATGGGCATAGCAAATTTGTCGTCGCTGCGGCGGCGATCTCGTTTGGTGGCGCGTGCAATGGCACTTTCGTGGTCAATTTGCAGCCAAACCAACAGGCATTGCGCCCCGGACTTGCGCGCCATGTCGCGCAGCTGGCGGCGCTGACTAACGCGGAGTGCGTTGGTGTCGTACACTACGCTGATACCGGCGTCCAGGAATTGCTCAGTCATGTAATCCATGAGCTGCGTGATAACTTGATTCTCTTCTTTGTCGTACTGTGGCTTTTGAAAGAGTTCACCGCGAATGCGATCGCCTTGAATGTGGGCGGCCTGCAAATGCTCGGTAAGTTGTCGTGCAAAGTATGTTTTGCCCGCGCCGGGAAAGCCGTAGAGCAAAATTAACAGTGGTTTGGTAGGTATGACCTTGGACATCTTCAATTAGTATGCCAGATTTTTGCATAATCTGAAAGAGGGCGCTGCTGCTGTGGTTATTTTTACGCAGCTCGTTATGGTCGTGGGATGCTCAAATAGCGCATTCCTGCCCTGCCAGTAATTGAAGCTTCAATGCTCCCGCGGGCAAATTCTTTATAGGCGGCTGTTTGTTGCGGGTCTTCGGGCGTGCGATGTACGGTGGTCTGAACGTTGCCCAATCGCTGCAAACGTGCCAAAGAACTGATATGCCAGCTCCCCGCCATCAAGTTAAGGTGATCGGGCTGCTGACCAGCGCTTTCGAGCTGTAGACCCCACCAGCCCAGTCGCGCCACAATGGCCGACTGGCGTACGCACTGATAAAGTCGCTCTGCGATGGTTTGAGCCGCGTTTTGTTGAGCTGGCGTCAGATGCGGGTTGCGCGGAATGGTTGCAAAAATATCGTTCCACAGTTTATTGATTGCCGTATTCATGGCAGACTGGGGCGTACTGCCGTCGGTAATATCGCAAAATAGTGGTTGCTTGCCTTCGCGATCTAGCCAGTCTAAAACAGCGCGCTGAAACGCTTCGCGGCGCGGTGGCGAGTGCGATAAGTCAGGGGCGACCTCCGCCAAAGTGGGTGGCGTATTGGGGCGCGGCATTGTCCACGATGTTTCAACTCCCAAGTGCGGCACTGCCTGCAGATGTTCCCCATAAGCTGCTTGCGCCGTGGCAAAGTCCTCTGCCCCGCCATGAGGTGCCAAAAAGAGCTGTACCCTAAAAGTTTCCTGCGCCCGGTGGCGCAAATAAGCGTTGCCCGCCGCTAGATCGGGCGTTTGCTCGATGCTGGGCGGAACGTGCCCGGGTTGCAGCGGCTCCTGCGTGAGCGGATCGTGAAACTGCACGCCCTGGTCGTGAGGTAACACCGTAAAGTAGCGGTCGTTAAAAGCGACCTCTTTTATGTGATGAAGGTCGTCGGTATTGAGTGGAAAATATTCTGACATTTTATTAGCATACCAGCTCGCTTGGCATAGTATTGGCTTTTGCGGGATAGCGGGGTGACAAAATGGCCAAAAAGTCGTATAATGAGGCAGTTGCCGCAACGCGCAGGTGCGGTAATATTTGTGTCGTTCGCTGTTTGAACACACACTTAGGGGAGTAGCTCAATTGGTAGAGTAGCGGTCTCCAAAACCGTTGGTTGCAGGTTCGAGTCCTGTCTCCCCTGCCACGAAGAAATAACAGAGGTCAAGCCTCAAATCCGAGTAATAAAATGCTCGGATTTTTCTATTTTCACCTCTGTAAATTTAAGTTCGAGTCCTGTCTCCCCCTGTCTGACATGCGATGTTCGAACTTTTAAGGTGAAAACTGCTATAATTAACTCAAATATGACTGTTTGCTAATGTGACAAGGAGCTTGCCATCAAACTTGTACTAATCCGCCATCCCGAAACCAACAAAGAAGCTCGCTTGCCAGACGAGCAGGATGCACTAAGCCCACAAGGCCAAGAACAGCTTGCTCATATTATTGGAACCTGTCGCAATGAAGGGGCGCAGGCTGTCATTCATTCCACGCAGTCTCGTGCCGTATTTGCAGCAGAAGCTCTGGCGCTTGCGTTAGATGCGCCAAGTATTACTCAACAAGGTCTCGAGGAACGAAATTTCGGTGACTGGTCTGACTGGGAATGGCCGCAAATTGCCGCTGAACTTGGAAAGCTTACAACTGAAGAACGCTATACGTTTGTACCGCCAAACGGCGAATCCTGGCAACAAATGGAGGAGCGGTTGCGCTCAGCCTTGGCGCATATTGCTACGCTTGGTTATGATTCTGTGGCTGTTATGACTCACTGGGGGCCAATACGATCAATACTTCCAATGGTGCACAATGACCCTAAGGAGTCTACGCTTCACCTCGACGTTGCATATGGCCAAACCTTTGTTGAAGAATATAACCCTGCCTAGCCAGCTTTTGTATAGAAGGATAATCCGCCCGTATGGGTGGTATTATTAACCTATGGATCCGCAAGAATGGGCACGAATAAATAAGAAGAAAATTGCCCGTGAGTTTATTCGTAAGATTGGCCACGAGCCCAGCGAGTCGCCCGCTGCCATTTTTACCGCTGGACTTCCAGGTGCTGGTAAAACTGAATTTACCAAGGAGCTTTTAAAAGACATTTCTGACCAGGCGCTCAGGATTGATATGGATGAGATCGCAGGTTTGATCGAAGGCTACAATCCAAAGACAGCAGATCTTTTTCGTGGCGGTGCGTCAATTATTCTCGATAAGATATATGACGAAGTACTAAAAGCTAAGTTGGACTTTGTAATGGACGGTACTCTCTCGCATCCTAAAGCACTCGATAACATCGATCGTGCCTTAGATAAGGGATACAAAGTCAAAGTCTATTTTATTCATCAAGACCCCGTAATTGCATGGCAATTTACTATGGACCGCGAACTTGTAGAACACCGATCCATTGACCGTGACAAATTTATAGAGACCTACTACAAGCTCCATGACAATATGAGGAAATTGCAGGAAATGGGCAAAAATGTTACAATAAGTATAATCCTAAAAGATAGAGATAATCGTGTTGGGCAGCAATCCGAAGATGTCAGAAATATCTACGACATTATTCCCAAACCTCTTGCCAATGACCAGTTACGCGATGCTATAGTTAACTAGGAGACATAAGTATGGAACGAATCTCAAAATTATTCACCAAAAGTAAAAAAGTAACATTAAGTGATGTTGCTTCGCCTAAGCCTTCACGTGCTGCTTCACGTGCCGTTAAGGGTGCTTTGGTACGGGCTCATAAAGATCAGCAAAGCATCTCAAAAAGAGCACAAGCACTACGTGCAAATTAATCAGATAGAATTAATAAAAAGAGTCCGATTATACGGACTCTTTTTATTAATGACCCCTGTTAAGAGTCCGAACTCAGTACGCTTAGGACTGCCAGATAAAAAGATCAGCAAATTACTTCAAAAAGCTAGTCACAGCCTGGTAATATCCCGGAATCTGGTCTTGCGGATTAGATGAGTCACGGAAAGCGTGAGCAAAACCTTTGGCCGTGTATACGGCGGCATTGAACTTGCTTTGGTAGACTTCGGACGTTGCAGGAGGTATGTCTTTGTCCTTGCTGTGAACAACAAGCAGTGTCGCTGGCTGTTGCAAAGCATCTTGCAAGAATAACGGATGTTTTTCAACGGCCGCCAGGTCTTTGCGGTACTCACGAACAGTAATCTTATCAATAAATTGGTGGGTGGTGTAAAAATCTTTTGGTTCGTAGATTGCAGGCGTTCGCAGCACTAATTTTGTAACAGCGCGAAAGCGAGTAAGGTAGGCTGCCATAAAGCCGCCATAGCTTGTGCCCATAACATGAATAGTTCGGTTAGGATATGTTGCCCGGATCCAGTCGTATGCCTTTACCGCTTCCATTAGGTGTTGAGCGGGCGTGGTCTTGTTTAAGTCAAAAGGACTTTCGCCGTGGCCCGACAGATCAACTACTAAGGAACTTACACCAGTCTGTTCGACGACGTTTGCTACAAATTCACCGTTGCGCATTTTGCTCGAGCTAAAGCCCACAAAAGTTAATAGTACAGCATCTTGGCTTGTGCCCTCGTACCAATCTGCTTGAATTTTATAGTCTGTAACAGGAATAGAGATTTGTTTTGGATTCATCCCGTACACTATATCATGCAAACCGTAGAGTGCTTAATTTTCGGAGTATTCACCTATATGTAGTGCCGCAGTGGCACTTGTGATTATCTGATAATTATGTTATTGTATATATGATTACCGTCCGGTGATCTTTTTGATGTCACAAGCATCAAGTACCTACTCAGGAAGAAGGATCATGCGCTTGCGTACAGTTTCTCTCTCTGCGCCCGCGATTGGGGCAGCTCTGCTGGTGTTCGCCATTGGCTGCGGACCCGACGACGGAGGTTCAACGACCTCGGACGGCGCCAGCGAGGCCTCTTCGGCCGAAGCCACCAGCACCCCCGGGGACGACAGCACCTCCAAGCCCACCGACGGCTCCAAGACCAGCTACCCCGCCGGCTACATCTGCAAGCAGGTCACTGCTGCCGAAGCCACCAGCGCCTTCGGCGTGAACGTCACGACCACACCGAATCTGCAGCCGAAGGGCATGGCTCTCTGCACCTACACCATCAACGACAACGCCGGCTTCACCATCGGCTACATGAGCGACGCCAGCTGGCACAAGCACACGGTGAACATCGGCGACGGCCCGGGAAAGTACGAGCAGCTCGACGACAACACGCTCGTCATGGTGGGTCCGCTCGGCGGCGCATGTGCAGTGCGCGACGACAACGGCATGATGATCTTCATGCAAGGCATGGGCTTCACGGAGCTCGTGGACAAGGGAACGTTCGACAAGTTCTGCACCTCCCTGCGCGGCGAGATCAACTGACCTTCTCTGAGTGAGGTACCGGTGGCGGCCATCTATAAAGTACAGCTACAACAGCTGCTTTATTTGGCCGTCACCGAACCTTACCCTATGCTTTCTACGATGTACTTTTGTATTGACGACTGAGGATGTTAGCAACACGCTTGCAGTCACTCGCCAGTATAAAAGCTTGTGCTTATTGCCAAGTTTTGCGATCATATAAGCATGATTGATGTTGCGTCTTTCGCCCAAGATGCCGGTAAACTTCTCGACGCCATAGGCGTAGTTATTATTCTCGTTGGTTTTGCGTTTGCTACAGCGGCTATGCTGGTAACTATCGCCCGGCGCAAAGGCGTACATGCACTTTACAAAAATTATCGCCACAATTTGGCACGCAGTATCTTGCTTGGACTTGAGTTCTTAGTGGCTGGCGACATTGTGCGCACCGTTGCCGGCGATCTAGACTTACGATCAGTAACAGTGCTTGGAATTATTGTCATTATTCGAACGCTCATCAGTATGGAGTTTGAAACCGAAATTGAAGGCCGCTTTCCGTGGCAGCGCGCCAGGAACAAGTAAGGTGCCGGTATACGGCAGTAAACTAGCCATTGACGAGCCAGCCAAGGAAGCATTCTACGACAAAGTCTTAGACAGTCAGTAGAAATTTTTGCAGGATGACGCTAAATAGCTTAACGGCGTCTTCCAGGTTTTGGACGGGCACGTTTTCATTGGCACCATGCTTATTGTTTCCGCCTGCCCCAATTATGAAAGTTGGAACGGTTGTTTTCTGGGTGATCATTTGGGCGTCAATGTACCCGCTGTGCTGTCTTTCTGCTTTTTTAAATGCAACGCCTGCAATACGGTAAGCCTCTTGCAGGTCGGCTACTTCCTTAACGTCATAGGCTACGGGCCATGGGCTGATGTCGTGTCGAATATCTATGGTCTTAACTGCTAGACCTCGCTTTTCAGCGTACTCTGTAAATAGCTGTACGGCTTGTGCGGCAGTAAGCTCTTTGTTTGACGAACGTATCTCAAAGGTGATATCCGCAAAGTCTGGTATGACGTTGCCTTCGCGTTGTAACGAGGAGATCTCTTGGCTCGACCCTATAACGCCGCCCTGCAGATACGCAAGGTTAAGGGTGCTAACGCCAAGGTACTTGTCGCTATATGGGCGGATTGCTTCCTCGAGTTCCTGTAGTGCATATACGGTTTGCGTTATGGCATTTATGCCGTTCTGTGGGTTGCTGGAGTGACCGCTCTTCCCCGTTACGGTGGCGCTTACCTCTACCAGCCCGCGACATCCGCTGGAAAGTTCCAACGTTCCATCAAGCGAGATGATAAGTTCAGGATTAATTGTAGAAAGTATGTCGCTTTCTAAAAATCGTTCCATCCCTGCAAAATCGTACTCTTCGTCGACGTATACAAACAGCATAATATCGTCGATTGCCTGCTTGTGCTGAACGAGTGCGCATAACAGTGCCGCAAGTGAGCCTTTCATGTCGGCAGCGCCGAGGCCGTACAATGCTCCATCTTTTATGATGGGCGTAAATGGATCAGTGCTCCAATCTTCTTTGGGGCGTACGGTGTCAATGTGGCCCAAAAAGAATAATCGAGGCTGGTTTTTACCGCGAATAATCACATTATAGCGGTCGGAATTTTTGATGTACTGACGCTCAATGATAGCGTTCGGGATATTTTGCGTAACAAAGTCTTCCAAGAAAGCAACGGCGGCGACTTCGTTGCTGTGCTCATCAACGTAACTTGGAATTGCCAGTAGTTGCTTAGTTACTGCCACTACATCTTGGGGGTTTGTATTGGTTGAAGTGTCTTGCATAGCCTTCTCCTTAGGTACTATTTTTTCTAAGGAACGAGAGGCAAACAAAAAGGACCTCCCGCGGTCCCATCCTTATTCCTAGACGCATTACTGCACCTAGGCTCTTGGCACCGGCTCCACAGCTTCCTGCGACAACGGTTGCTCTATTTTACGGTGTAGCTTCCGTGGTGTATTTTGACACCCAGCTCGTTCCGGCGTGACTGGAACTCAAGCGCTTTATAGATTTAACTGATAGCCATATTATAGCGTAGCGTACCAAAAATTGCCAATGAAACGTAAAGATGGTAAAACAAGTGCTTGGCTCTTTGTCTGAAGTGTTCGAACTCTATAATAGCGCTTATGCTATGATAAAAGTACAAGTAAAAAAGGGTTTTTCATGAATTCTTTGGAGTGGACTTTACCCGTAGCAGAGGGTGAAATTTTGAAGGTTGACCAAGAGTTAACAGATGCTGAAACAGTCCGGGCGCCGATAGCTACCTATGCGGAACTAGACTTAGCCAGCCTAGTGCAGGCTCCGCTTTCTGAGGATGTCTCTAGCTTGGTAATTAGTCAGGCGACTACAGCGGGCTCCTCGGGCTCGTAAGTAGCCACGACACAAGAGTGCTGTAATCCGGCGCAGCGCCTCCCTTGGCTAAGATAGCCTTTTGGATGGCAAGAAGTACATGGGGCCTTCGAAGCGGGTACGTTTGATACTTATCTCGCACCGGGCTTAGCACACGCTCACTTAGGTTGGCGCCAACAAACGCCTCAATGCTAAGCGGATCATCCGCGAGCACTTCTTTATAGAGCGCCTGCGCCATTACTTTCTTTCCCAATATAAGGGCCATGTCGGCGCGCCTGAGTAGCTCTGGACCATTGTCAAGTTCGGCTACAAAACTGTCTGGATCTGCTAAAAACTGTCGCATAAGGATTGCACGCCCTTGCAAGCGACAAGCGTTAGGATCGGTCTGGATCTCCGAATGTATAACAACGGCAGTGGCCGGGCTACCCGCTAGCCAGTCGCTGCTTAGGATATCGATAGCTTCCGGATCCGGTTTTATATGGTGAGCGTTCCATTGCGCGCGGTGGTCCGCTTTAGCAAGAGCGGCCAAGTCATCGATACTTAGTGGCGTGTGACTGATGTGCTCCTGTGGTCTGGGGAGGCGCAAGCCTGCTATGTGAGCTGACGCATTATATAAAAGACCCCTGATAGGATCGCTCCCAATTGGCAATTTGGGCTTAGGTAGCGCGTGTGATATGACCACTTGGCCATATCCTTGGGTCCTCGGGGCGCGACTGCCGGAAACATATGGCAAGTAGTTGTACCAAAGATTCTTTAGGTCAATCGCACAGTCGCTGGCTTGTACTTGCCAAAGCGTGCGCTCAAAATCTACGAGTGGCACCTGCGGGTCGTCTGCACTCATATGTCGCCGGACGGCCGTGTAGAAGTCGACTACTCGTGAAAAAGAGTAGATACCATGCAGCAAACCACCGCCCGGTCGGGGGTCATCACGCCAGGGTGCATAGAGTGTGCTGCCAGCGGTATCCCGAGGGGTGAGCGGTGAGGCCAGGAATAATTTGTTAAGTGTGCTATGGCCACAGTACTCATGCACGAGTATTTCGGCTGCCTCTAGTGGTGTGGTGGGCAACGAAGCTCGAATGCTGCCGATGCTTATGCTGTCTGAAGAACTGTAGGCCTCAAAACGCTTACGCCGTGGGGCGGGTATAATTACTGACAGTCCAGCACTGAGCTGCAGCGCGCTATTGGCGTCTACTTCTGTCAGTATTTTCCATGCTGCCTCAATCGTAGCCTGCCATTCGGCATGCTCTGCATCAGATATTTTGTAAGGATTTAGGCCACAATTATAGGGGTCAGCATCGTCAAGTAGAATATCTAAATGAAGATCTGAATAATGATCGGTGTCGATCGCCGATGATTGGGGGCTGGTTATAATTCGTCGAACAGGCTCCCACTGCGCTTGGCTGACGGCTACATCCTCAATAACGATGCTATCGTCGGCATGCTGTATTCGTAACGTCCTATCTTTATTTGTAATAGTCGCCATGTCCCAGGGGTGGCTGCCTGCCAGTAGTGCTGTTCCTTGTTGAGGGACGTGCAGTGTGCCTTGAATAACTGGAGTGGTAAGCGTAAAGTCTGCTCCACGTTTGCTTGCATAGCCAGCTACGATGTTAGCAAAGTAGCCTATGTCTACCCAGAGTGGTGTGGCTTTTGTGGCGCCATTTTCCAAGCGACCAACGGTTTGCGCCAACCAACTGCCAGTAGCCGGCGCAAGCAGAAGTTCGTTAACAGCTGCTTTATCTGCTTTTTCTAACTCCAGAAGTACCGCCAGTGACTCGTTAACAGATGACAGCCCTTGGGGCATTTCGTCATACCTGCGAGAGTGGGCGACAAAATGGTTGAGCAACAGTTTTCGCGAGCTAAGCACCAGCTCTTCAGACGACTGAAGATGTTCAGGCGTAGTATAACCATATGATATGGCATCAAAGGCTTCTAATGATATGGTATGGAAATCAGTGGTTTCCGACATGTTTGCGCAGTTGGTATTTCCACCCCGGTTGCCATTGCCACGGCGCAACCACAATGTCCGCAAGTTCCAAGCCCTTAATGTGTTCTTCTAGGCCGTATTGTGTAGCGCGGTGGCCGATAATGAGGACGATTTTGCCGTCGTAGTTTTCTAATAAATCTTCCAAGAACGCTTTCATACGGGCCGACGTGTCTTGATAACTTTCGCCATCGGGGAATGGCACTGCTATTCGTTCAGCCTTCATGGCTTCAATTTCTTCTTTGGGCGCGCGGTTGAGGTCGCCATAGTTGCATTCGCGCAGACGAGCGTCCTGAATAATTGGGTACTTAGCGCCAAACGCCAATTGAGCGGTTTTATAAGAACGTTGCAAATCCGAACAGAAAATAGCGTCAAAAGATTGACCTTCATAGCGTTCGCCCATTTGCCGGGCTTGTTGTTCGCCACGTTCAGACAGCTCTACATCGTACCAGCCGGCAGCGGTTCCGGCTTCGTTGTCTTTGGTGGTTGAGTGAGACTCAAAGATGATAGTAATCATGACTATACTATACCGTATGCCAGCTTTTTGCTGCGTACCCGGGCTTTCTTATGTTGTACTATAAGTAGATGAACGATACGCAAACCGCCGCCATGGTAATTGACAAGCTTTCTAGCGATGCCCTGCAGGCGCGCAAGGATGGGGATGGGCTCAAAAAGGAAATTCTTCAGTCAACGCTTGCACGGATCACGAATGCCGAGGCAGTTGCCCCTGCTCCAGCGTCATCTATGTCTGTTGGTGTTGGCTCCACAGAAGCTGCTCGCCGCGAGCTTTCCTTGCCAGAAGTATACGAACTTATCCAGCAAGAAATTGATGAGCTTACTGAGGCGTACAAAGCTATGGATTCGCAGCCAGGTCATCCGTACGCGCTTGAACTTAAAAGCAAAATTGAAATTCTATCGAGCTATATCTCTAACTAGAAAGAGGCGTCTAGCACTAGTGGCTAGATCTCAAATGGCGCACCAGTTTTAATAGCTTCCCATCGCTCCACCGGGCATAATTGCTGCCACGTGGCCCAGTTCTCTCGGTAGTTACCAAATTCTTCTTTGGGTACCCAGTGCAGGTTCATAGGATTTGAGATTCTATCTGGAAAGCGCATTCCATCAAGATGGTCTATTTCGTGCTGAAAGATGCGTGCAGCAAAGCCATCCGCCGTAATTTCTATGGGCGCACCTTGTCTATCAAGCGCACGAACAGTTACATTTTGAGCACGCTCTACAATGCCACAAACCCTGTCGGCCGAAAAACAGCCCTCTCTGCCCGGAACGAGTTCAGCTGACGCTCGCGTAACGACAGGATTAACAAATAACTGCAATGTTGGTGGCTCGCCATTTCCCAGAGCGTCAACGCCCACTAGAATGATTCTTTTGTTAACACCGACTTGCGGGGCTGCAAGGCCAACTAATGTAGGGCGTTTAGGGCTCCCCTGCTCGCCATTGCCAATCTCGAACATTCTATCAATGAGCCTCTGGATTTCAGGCGAATTCAACTCGTCAAATGTTACCCCTTCCGAAGGGTTATTGAGAGATTCAGAGTGCGGCGGAATAAGATTATACTGCGCATGCGCGCGACGTTCGTGATTCATTTGGCGCCACCTGAACAGTAATTGGTACCATTTGTGCTCTGGAATTTAGTAGCAAGAGTCATGTCCACACTATAACACGAATGGTATGCCTCGATCTGGTATGATGGACGCATGAACACAGCGCCAAACATACAGAGAATACTCGACTTACAGAAATTAGTAGTTACTTTTGCGGGTGTTGACCGCAAGGTATACATGCCACCTGCCGCCGAAAAGCCGGAGAGCGATATCGAGCATAGTTATTCGCTGTCGATGCTGTGTTGGTTTTTGGCGCCTCAATTTCCGCAACTCGACGTAGGAAAAGTATTGCAACTCTGCCTGGCGCACGATGTGGTAGAAGCCTATTGCGGCGACACATTCTCGTTTGACAAACAAGCCGTAGCCAAGCAGCAGGATCGGGAACGCCAGGCTTTTGCCACGCTCAAAAAAGAGTGGCAGGATTTCCCTGCACTGATTGATTCTATTGCAGAGTACGAGGCGCGCACCACGCCTGAAGCAAAATTTGTAGTAACTCTGGACAGGTTCCAGCCTATTCTTATGGACTATCTGAGCGAAGGGCGCACGTGGCACAAGCTTGATATAACCTTTGAAAAACTTATGGCTGTAAAAGACGACGATTTAACGACATCCGAAGTAGCTGAATATTACAATCAGCTAAAAGAGATCCTCAAAAAGAATCCACAACTCTTTCCAGGCTAGCTACTCGCCCAAGCTTCGCGCACCAATAGTCGTACAATTGGTGCGAGGTGCAGATCCATGCTCAACGGTAGTGCAAACGCCTGAATGGCTGTTATATCGTCATCGTTACCGGCAGTGTTTGCCTGCCCTGTAGTGGCTACCTTGTAGTATGAGCGGTGTGATTCCCATCCTGCTTGGCCATCGATGTCATAAAAATATTCAATAAAACTACACACCAGTTCTGGATCGCCCGTAATATTCAGGCCTGTTTCTTCCTGGACTTCACGGTGCAATGCCTGAAGACTATCTTCCCCTGGATCTACGCCCCCGCCGGGAAAGTCCCATCGGCTGTTGCCTGAACGGTCGCACACTAGCAGTAGTTTCTGGTCTTGCATGATTAGCGCGTACGAGGCCTGCCGTTTGATCAGCTTGTCTTGATCTACTAAATGCGCATTGCCGTGGATGTCGCGGCATAAGATTTTGAGTGTGTCGACCTCACTGCCCATGATGATCTCCTTATACAACGTTAATTCTGCGTGGTGTTGCCCGCTAATACAAGAGCATTTTCCCAAACTGCCACGCAAAGACATTCCGTAGTCGCAACGGACTTGCAATAGGGCGCAAAATGCCCCTATACTGATGGCATGAAAATCGTAAGCCAACCCTCATATACCCCCGATCAAAAAGATGTCGATGCAATTTGCGCATTGGTAAGCAAATTGGAGCACGCTCAGCAGAATGAACTGGTAGACGAATTTGCTAGTCTGTTTTTGCCAGAGGCAGTATGGACGACTGCGCATGGGTTGCGCCTAGAGGGCGCCGAAAAAATTCGGGAATTTACCAGCAAAGTCTTGCCCGGCGCAATGGCGCACGGAACCGCTAGCTACACGCCACAGAGAATATTCTTTGTGACACCGGAAGTTGCGGTTGTGAACATTCTTCAACAGCCGGTCACGCTGTCTGGCGAAAAATCATCGGATGCCCCACAGGGTCGGCCCACGCAAGTCCTCTTTAAGACCAGCGATGGCTGGAAGATTGCTGCTGCTCAGAATACGCAAGTCGTTGCAGACTAGACGCGTGGCCGCTATATCTAACTTTGAGCTGGGCCTTCTGATTGATACCAGGCAAAGTTGCTGAGGCCTGTTGTAATTACACATTCGCAGTCCGCTGGCAGTTCCAGTACGTCACCTGGCTGGATCGAATAACGTTTACCGTCGATGGTGCAGCTGGCGGTACCTTCTACGCCCCACAAACGGGTAGCGTTACCTACACGAATTGCCTGTTCGTCGTATGCTTCAATATCATGGCGCTCGGCAGCTATATTGCGGACCTGCAAAAAGTCCTGCAGCTCTTCTTCTGCTGACTCATATACCTTTGACCATCGATATTTTTTGGGATTCATGTACACAGTATGTCACAAGCTGCCACGTCCCGCATCTTTTACGGATAAATATACGCCGAGAATTTGTTTAGCGGGCTGTAAGAATAGCGGAAGTGCCCTTGCCAGTCGTAATTCATCTCACTTACCAGCACATAGCCTTCGGGGACGACTTTACCTTCGTATACTTCGCCCGGTAGGGCTTGCACAATTGCGACGTGACCATAATAACCGCTGGTTTCTACGGCGATAGCGCCCACGGCGGGCGTGGTGTGCGTGGGGTAATTTGAGGTGCGTGCCCAGCGATTGGCGTTACCAGTAACACGAAAGTCAGTGTGACCTTCGATGGTCGTAAAGTACCAATAAGCATAGGAGGTGCATTGGCGGTTAATGCGGTCGTTGCTATAAGCTACCGTGCGAATAGTGTCCATGCGGGCATCACACCATTCCATAGGATAGCCGCCATTGCCCGATCCGTTGTCGCACGCCCCACCTGAGCCCATCGGCTTTACCGGCGTAACCGAAAAGGTGTTCGCCTGAATAATTGTTGCTTGCTGCGCTTGTTCGCGAGTGATTATCGGTACGTCTTCGGGGCTGGCCTGCGGCTGGATAACAGAGGCAAAACCACTGTTTTTAAGGTTTGACACCGCAGCAACCGCGTGTCCCGCTCCGCGACTCAAAGCCACAAATGGAAAAGCTATTACCCGGCCAGCAAATCGCAGAATTGCCCCCACTACCCGGACAATAGTGAGCACAATATAACCGATAATCCGGACAAGCAGCATCACCACCCAGATTACCGCCCGCCCAATGCCAATAATAACCGTAGCGATTGCGTGCAAAAGTAGGGAAACAACGTGTACCACGGCATCTTTAACAGTGGTGAGGCCATCAATTGAGGCTACGGCTACACGGAGCGTACCAACTTGCAGCTTATCAGCTGTCTGATCTAAGGCATCCGACAGGCTGCCGCCTGTTAAAAGGTTGCTTTGGTATCGCACCTGTTGGGATGCAATTTCGGAATTATGGATGCGTGTGGCGATGTCGGCTCGTTGGACCTGCAGTGTTTGGCTGCACAATGACAGCAGTAAAAAATCTATGCTAATAAACAGAGCGACGTATAGTAGTCGCCGTTTTCGTTGGAGTATGTCTACCAGGTCAAACAGCATAAATAACCGGCTTCCACCTTTTATTCCTGCTATTATACCCTATTTTTGCTTAAAAAGCACATTTAAGAGGTAAAACAGATGATATACTGGATTTACATGAACCTGCTTACCGAGATTCGTCATTCTCAGATTGTGCCGGGAGAGCCCGACAAAAACGCTGCTTCGTTTGAGCATCGCCGCGCTGCCAGAGCGATTGTGCTGAATCCTATGGGTGGTGTGGCGTTGCTGTATGTAGGTAAATACGGCTACCACAAGCTGCCAGGTGGTGGCGTAGAAAACGGCGAAGACATTGCGCAGGCGCTGGAGCGTGAATTGCTCGAAGAAATTGGCTGTCGGGCCACCGTAACTCGCGAACTCGGCCAGATTATTGAATATCGTGACCTATGGAATCAAAAGCAAACCTCGGAGTGTTTTATAGCTCAACAGGTTGGACCGGTTGGCGAGCCACAGTTTACGGCAAAAGAACTAAGTGAGGGCTTTAGGGTGGTGTGGGCCTCGGATTTGCGCCATGCTATGTCCCTGCTCGCTGGCGAACAGTCGGACCACTACGGCGCTAAGTTCATCCACGCCCGTGACTTATACTTCTTGCGTGCCGCCCTGGGTCAGTAGCCGCTGACTGGTCTCGTAGAAGTTGTCGAGCACAATTTGCCCAATTCGGCCGCCCGGATCGAGCTTTGGCGACAGCTCGCTGCCTTCCCGGATGTACCACGACGACGTGTATCCTAAGACCAAGTTAATATCTGGCTCCATATCCATAACCATCGCGGGCTCGCGCGAGCCGCCAAAATGAGCATGTTCGGCCTGCTCTTCCCTGGTCAAGCTTCTAGCGATCAGCTCTTCGGGCATTTCATGCACTTCGCTAGAAAGCGTTAGCTGCCAACTTTTGCCAAGCAATCCACCAATTTTTTGCGAAAAGAATGACCGCTCGCGCGTCTCTGTTTCGGTAAGAGTAAGGCGCTGCCGTGCTGTGCCCGCGCTCTTGCCGACTACAAATGCAGGGCCGTGCCACTCTAACGCGCTTTTTTGCGGGTACACCACTGCCCGTACTACGGCCGGTACGATGCGGTTGGCGCGAAACTTACGCTGCCGTTCCCACAGAACACCTCTAAAATTCTTTTGCCATTCGCCGGCCTCCCCTTGACTGTCAAAAGTGGCAGTAAATAGGTTTTTGGTAGCGATGATCTTTGCGGCAGTTTCTTGGGGTGATGTCATGGTGCCAGTATAGGGGTGGGACGCGCTTGGATCAAGCCAGCTTACCATAAGCTTGTTTTCAGTATCACCATAATGGCGTACAGTAAGGGCAGAAGTTAAAATAAGGGAGGGGTTATGAAAAAAGTTCTTATCGTACTTGCACTGGCGTTTGGGGTGATGGCCGGCGTGCCAGCGGCGCAAGCCTCGGCGGCGCCCTACTGTGGCATTACCTGGGGGAGCCTTGCCAAAAACTCCGCCACTAGCACCACTCGTCCACTAACCAACATTCGTACCGGGCAACATAGCTGTTACGACCGGATGGTCTTCGACCTGAGCGATACAGGGGCAACCGGGTATAACGTAAGCTACGTTTCTAACGTCTATGCTGACGGATCGGGTCAACTGATTCCTTTGACAGGCGGCGCTAAGTTGCAGATAGTGCTCCGTGCCCCTGCCTACAACACCATGGGCCAACCAACCTACCCTGGTGTGGTGGCTGCTCCGCTGCCTGGCGTTAACCTAACAGGCTACCAGACGTTCCGCGACGCTAAATATGCCGGTAGTTTTGAGGGCCAGACTACCATAGGTCTGGGTGTGCGCGCCAAATTGCCATTCAGGGTTTTCACCTTAGATAATAAAGTTATCGTTGACGTTGCACATAAGTGGTAACTGACAACAAACTTAAAAACCAGCCTCCTAGTGGGGCTGGTTTTTTATATGACAGTGTGCAGATACGTGACTCTCCCGGTGGTGATGGTGATTGGGAGAGCCACGTGCCCGCGAACGTTATATTTTTTAACTTATATCCTGCGAAACATGGAGCGCAATAGAACTGCCGACTGCGCGGCCTTCATCTGGTATCCATTTTATTTTGCCGGCGCCTTTGGGCCAACGTGCATAGTGGCGATTGCCAAAGGTCTGGATTATGCCCTTCTGATTGCGAACGGCAATTTTCGCTGTCATGCCTGAATCCAAAAAACATCCCCACTCGATAGGCCCAAACTCCTGCTGAATGAAGTGTCGCGCTTCATAAGGAGTAGCTCCCGCAAAAGTTTCGCTGCCCTTACGTGAATCAAAAAGTACCAAGTGACAGAACGCGTCCTTCCGCAACAGCACCAACCGTGCCGTGCGTCGGTCGATAAAAGGCGGCTTATCGCACAAAGATAGGTCAAAGTTGACGTTATGGCTTTCAAAATCAGCAGCGCTCAAACTTGGGCCCGTTGTAAGCGCGCCTTGAATTGCAGAAAGGTCCATACCGTCAATGCTTTCGATAGCTACCTCTTGGCCGGTCAGATCCTTGGGATGTTTGCTGCGTTTGCATCGAATGACAAAATTATACTTAAATAGGTCAAGCGAACCGCCCCAATCTTGCGCGGCAATCACTTGTTTGCCATTTTTTTCGATGATCCCCAGGTCCATTAACGGCGTACCCGATTTAATGATCGGCGTAAAACGCGAGGCGCTGTCCAGTTGCCGGAGTACACCAAGGTGCGGATCGTCCACGTAGTGCACTGACACATTACTGAGGTTAAAAATAGTACATGAGCCCGCGTGTGACGTACGCACGCCTCGCCAACTCAGTGGCTCGCCAGCGCCTATGCGCAGTGTGCCCTTGGCCTGGACGATCCGAGCCTGTAGATCGTTATTGGTAATAACCAGCGCTTCGCGGTCAATAATAGGAAGACTCATCAGCTTACCGTCAGAAATGGCTAAGTTATGCGCTAAATGTCGCGGGCTGTCGCTGTCTTTGTCACTCAAATAAAAGAAACCGCCATTTACCACGGCTGCAATATCCGGGTGCTCATCAATGACGGCAGTAATGCTTTTATGGGGTGAGTGACACCCAATAGTCGGTCGCACCGATCCGCCCACGGGCCACCGTAAATCGTAGACGTTGGTGAAGGTAGTAAGGCTCGTTTTGTAAGTACGTGCTACCAAGCGCAGTCCATTACCAAAAGTAGTTTCAGATGGAGCAACGGGCTTATCAATATTTTTAGACATGAACGCATCAACTTCTGCCACAGAATCAAATAACATAGGTCCCTCCGGAATAGAAAATAGTGCTTATGTTTTTGCAAACACAACAATCATATCAGGCAGATGGGATATGTGTAAAGTATGTGTATATGCTTATGGTTTGGCGGGTACTAAGTCAAAAATGTCTGTGCCAGCTTGGTATACCGTGAGGTCACTGCCGTCGGACATGTCCCATGCGCGTTGCAGCGGATCCAGAATACGCCAGGTCTCCAACACTTCCTCGCCGCTGGCAAACAGGCGATGATCAGATCGGATGGCATCCAAAAAGACGCGCTCATAGGCTTCGGGCAGACGCTCGTCTTCTTTATATGAGAACGTCAAAGCGCGTCGTTCAACTTTTTCGTCGTAGCCAGGGCGTTTGGTCCACAAGTGAAGTTCAGCACCTTCGTTGGGTTGCAGTCGTAAAATAAGTTCGTTGGCTTCATCTGAGCCGTTTCGCTTATAACGCAGTCGGACCTCAGTTGATTTTTCGTGTAATGCCTTGCCGGTTGCCACGGTAATGGGTACGCCACTCCAGGTTGGGTCGTCTGATTGCAATGTGAGCGATACGAATGTTTCGGTTGCTGTGTCGCTATTGCCTACCTCTTGTCGATAGCCCGCATACTGTCCGCGCTGCGCAAGTGTCGTAATGGGTGCATTTGAGTCAAAATGTAACTGCTTCAGAGCTGCAAGTCGGCGCTTGGACACATCCTGAATGGTATCGTGTTCGGCGGCGGGAGCCAGCGTAAGCGCAGCAATCTGCAATAGGTGGCTTTGCACTACATCGCGCAAGGCCCCGGTCTGCTCATAAAAGTTAGCACGGCCTTCAATCCCAATGTGCTCGCTGGCGGTAATTAAAATAGACTCGATAAAAGTATTATTCCAGGTTTCACGAAAGAGCGCATTTTCTTCACGGAATACCAACATGTTTTGAGCCATTTCTTTGGCAAGGTAGTGGTCAATACGGTAGACCTGTTCCGGTGCAAAATACGTGTCAATATGCGACACCAAATCCTGAGCGCTTGCCAGATCAACACCGAATGGTTTCTCGAGCAATAATTTGGTGCCCGGGGCACTAGCCAGGCCCGACACGCCAAGCTGTTCAATGATAGATTGCGATACCTGGGGCGGGATGGACAGGTAAAATAGACGTTGAGCGGCAACGCCGAACTGGGCGTCAATCTGTTGCAGGTATGCGGACAGGCGTTGGTATTCGCTAGCCTCGGCCACATTAAGTTGGAGCAAATCCAGGTGCTCGCGAATGAATCGACTATTGGCCGATTGTGGTACCAAACTGTCTTTGTCTACATCTGCCTGGCGGGTAATACCCACGATTTTAAACTGGTCCGGCAGGACATCCGCCTGGGCTAGCTGCCCGATGGCCGGCAGTAATTTACGCTGCGCCAGATCGCCTGTGATGCCGATAATAATAACTACAGTTGGAGTTTCTCTTGTCATAGTGCCCTCGTCTGCAGGCAGTATAACATTTGAGTCAGTAAACTACGATGCGAAATCGTGTTTGTTATAGGCGAGCTCGTGCAACACCTTAAAGAAGCCAGACAACTGCTCGTCGGTGACCTTGTCTTGGAGTGCTCGCTCTGCGGCAGTCTGAATTTTACTTTCGATGGCCTCGGCTGCCTTAACGCCTTTTTTGGTAACAACAACCAAACGGACGCGTGCGTCTGTGCTATCGCTAACAGCGCTTACATAGCCAAGTGCTTTTAGTTTGTTGACGATTGCAGTGATGTACGTTGTTTTAACGTCAAAAAGAGCCGCAAGGTCGGTAATACGAATACCGCCATCGTTACTTTTGCTGAGTACGATGCCCATAACAAACCATTCAACTGAACTCAGCTGATATGGCTCCAAAATTGTGTTCCGCAAGTTACTCATCTTACGAGTCAGTAACATGTGCGCAATCCCCACCTCGTATGATTTTGATTTCTTGAAAACTTTCTTTAGTGACACGATTGTAACCTCTAAAACCTAGTATACCATTAACTTGACTTATCCACCATGTCATATTTTGTGGACATTTTTACGACACAACTGGACTCTCTAGTCAATATACCCTAACATAAGTTGCGATATTTGCCTATCATTATGCAATAATTACTACAATTTATGTAATTGTGGCATATAAAGGAGCGGGCGCGGTGGCATAAGCCACTCCTTTATATGTGACGTGCTTCTGCTCTCGTTGGGCGTAGGAGCCGAGGTTTTAGACCAGCCTGAGCAAGATCTGTTGAATCTTCCAGCGGCCTCGCTGCCATGCCTGCTGGATCTGCCGCCGCTTGATACACACCACCATGATAGTGCCAATGAGCACCAGATAGGCGGTGAACCATGAGCCGCTATTGAACGGGTAGGCCACCAGGCTGATGCCCGCCGCGATTACGCTGAGCGTGTAAGTCCAATGCGCCTCACCCTCCGGCTTATTCCACGTCTGGATCACGGTGGGCACGTATGCCATGATGTCCGCAACAATCGCACACACCAGGCCCACTAGCGGGTCACCGGAGAACACCCAACCGGCCGAACCGGCCAAGGCCACTCCCAGACATAGCACGTCAGCTCGGCTCGTGCCCCCTACACCTTTATAGAGGCTCAAGCCAAAAGCGAGTATGCCGCAGCCGGCGTACATGCCAGCCAGCGCAATGGCGAGTGGATTGCCATCTGCAGCCAGCGTGCTGAACAGTGTCAGCAACAGCGACACACAGAGTGCGAATCGAGTTACTCGATGCGGTGTACACGCTCCCTTCCATATATCCTGAATGTATCGGATGGGCGAATAAAGGCCCACTACGGTGCTCGCTACAACAAGGGTCATATGCACGTCGCTAGTGTAGATGCACTTCCCCGCAATTGCAAACTATTTTATAAACAGTTTTAGCGCGGCCCGTTGTATATTTGCAAAGAAAACACCACCTCGCGCAGAGGTGGTGTTTGGAGGAACAACGAAGTGCTAGATTATTCGCGTTCCGCGCGGCGCTTGCGGATGATGTGGTGAGCAGCGCCACCAGCCAAGCTTACGCCACTAAAGAGGCCGAATACTTCACCAGCACCAGTTTTAGGCAGCGTGGTTGCAGTAGTTACTGTTGTAGGAGTAACAGGCGTTTCAGGGGTAGTTGGGGTTTCGGGAGTGGTAGGTGTTTCAGGGGTCTTAGGCGTTTCCACAGGAGTAGCCTTCACAGCGTTACCGCACTCGATCATAATAGCCCATTTCATCTGGCCATTAGGCATGTATACAATAACTTTGGCAGTTGCGTTAGCAAATGAGGTAGTAGTCTTACGAGCGTACACGCCATCGCTAATTTTTACGAAACCTTTACCTTCGGTGAATCGAGCGCTAACCCAAGCACCGGTAGCAACAGTTTTGCCATCTACAACGATGTGACCATCCTTGTACAGGGTACCAACCTTGGTGTTGGCAGTAGTCAGGGCTGAAACGTCGCTGGCGGTAACACCTGCCCAACTGTATACAGTTTTAAGGTCGGTGTAGTTTTTCTTTACTGTTGGTGAGTTGACGTGACCCGAAGTGTTACTAGTGTAAGCACTCTTGAAAGAGGCGATGTACGTAGCGTCGGATGAACCGTTCAAACCACAATATACGATGTTTACTTTGTCACATGAAGTTGCTGCAGAAGCAGACTTAGTGCCCACAAGGGCGGCCGAACCGGCAGCGGCTACGACGCTTACAACAGCGGCGGCAACCAATAACGAGCGGCTTTTAGTTATAATAGTACGAATCATTCTAGCGTTCCTCCTTTAATAGGATAACTACATTATATACTTAAGTGCTTTAAATGTCAATACCCTTATGGTTAGTTTGTATCTGATACAATGCTTTTATGGTACCACAAGACATCTCTTACCGACGGTTACAAAGCTTACAGGTGGCTGATAGCCGCTTCACCACCCCTGGTGAACTGGTGCAATGGCTTGGGGCAATCCAGGCCCAAGACTATACTTCTGGCAAGTGGGCAATCGGGGCTCGTTTACCTAATATAACAGATACGGACATCGAACAGGCTATCGCCCAAAAACAGATATTACGCACCTGGCCCATGCGCGGAACCCTGCATTTTGTACCGGCTCGTGACGCCAAGTGGATGCTGAAGCTCATGGCCTCCAAAATTGTCAAAGCTGATGCGACTCGTCGTCGACAACTAGAAATTTCAGATGAGCAGCTGGCTACCGCCTGTCGGAGCATGATTCAGGCGCTTGAAGGCGGTAAGATGCTCCAGCGAAAGGAGTTGTTGCAGGCTATTGAGGCTGGCGGTGTTTCTACGTCAAACCAGCGTGGATACCATCTGTTAGCCTACGCTGCATGGTCGGGGCTGATCTGTTTAGGGCCGATGGCCGGCAAACAGCAAACCTTTGTACTCCTTGATGAATGGGTGCCCGACAGCGTGGAACTGAGTTCCGAAGAGGCTCTAACAGAGATAGCCGTGCGTTTTGCGCAAAGCCACGGCCCAGCCACTGCGCACGACTTAGCGCGTTGGACGGGCTTGACCATAACGCAAGCGCGTACTGGTCTGCAGAATGGACAAAACAGATTAAAAACCGTAGAAATCAATGGCATTATGCACTGGATGCAGCCTGATCCGCCTACTCTTTCCCCCGCCGTGCATGGAACCTACTTATTGCCAGCATTTGACGAGCTCATTTTGGGATACAAAGATCGCAGCGCCGTGCTGCCCTTAGATCACGAGGTCAGGATAGTGCCGGGCGGAAACGGGGTATTTTTGCCTATAGTTGTTTCTGATGGTCAGGTTATTGGCATCTGGAAGCGCACCATTACCAAGAAAATCACTATGGAAGTGCTGCTTTTTGCTGCTCCCACCCCTGTTCAGAAACGCAATATTACTGCCGAGGCCAGCCGATTCGCTGCCTTTATGCAACTTCCTTTGGGCGACATTACGTGGACTCGCCTGCACTATTAGGTGCGTTCGTGTAAAAAGGTTGTGCTTGGGCGCTTATATCCGTATACTTTCAAGTAGACGGGGCAACGTAACACAGATGAAAATACTGATGCTTGGGTGGGAATTACCTCCTCACAACAGCGGCGGGCTGGGTGTGGCGTGTTATCAGCTGTGCAAAGCACTGGCCAAAAAAGGCGCCGATATTGAATTTGTGCTTCCCTACACCGCTGTTCACGATGTGCCATTTATGCGTGTTTCAGCCGCGGTGCCGCAGCACGTGAGTGTGGTGCAACATGCTGGTACGGCCTATGATAGCCGAGAGTACCAGTTTAGCGACGGCCACAGTGAATCCATTGATATTTTTGGCCAGCAACAATTATTTGAACATGGCGTCGACCAGTACATGCGTCAAACAACAGATACGTTTGATGTTATTCACGCCCATGATTGGCTGACATTTAGGGCTGCTTTGCGGGCCAAACAACAGACCGGCCTACCGTTAATTGTGCATTTTCACTCTGTAGAGCGCGATCGCGCCGGCGGTGGACTGGGTAATCCACTTGTTCGTGAGATTGAAGAAATGGCGCTTATGATGGCGGACCGTGTAATAGCAGTAAGTCAGCACACCAAAGATATGATCGTGCAAGATTATGACATTCCGGCCAGCAAAATACAGGTGGTTCACAACAGTATTGACAAAGAAATGCTGGAGCCTCTGGAAGACGCGAGCGCGTACGCTTATCTGACCACACTGAAAGCCCAGGGCTACCACGTGATAACGAGCCTCAGTCGTCTAGCACTCCAAAAGAACCTCGTTAACCTGTTGTACGCTGCCAAAGAAGTAATTGCCCGCGAGCCCAAAACAGTATTCTTAATTGTGGGCAGCGGCGAGCAGTATTTTGAGCTTGTTTCGCTGAGCGCAGAGCTGGGAATTGCCAAAAATGTGGTATTCACCGGCTTCCAGCGTGGCAAACGATGGCGCGATGCCTATGCGATTGCCGATTTATTTGTTATGCCATCTATATCCGAGCCATTTGGCTTGACCGCCCTCGAAGCAATTGCCTATGGCTCGCCAGTGCTTATGAGCCACCAATCTGGGGTATCAGAGGTGATATATAACGCTCTCAAGGTAGATTTTTGGGATGTACACGAAATGGCCAATCAGATTGTAGCGGCTATGCAAAACGATAGTTTACGAGCCGAGTTACACGCAAACGCCCAACGGGAGTTTGATAAGCTCAGTTGGAGTCAGCCAGCTGATCTGTTATTGGGCGTGTACAAAACACACGCGGCAGGAGCAACGGCATGACCAAGGCAATCGTTCTGTATCTCCATGTACATCAGCCCTACCGAGTGCGCCACTACACCATTTTTGACGCTGGCGTCACCCACGATTACTTCGACGCCCCTTACGACGATCGCACCAGCAACGAGCGCATTATTCACAAAGTGGCGCAAAAATCGTACCTGCCCACTAACCAGCGACTGCTTAAACTGCTGCAGCAATACCCAGAATTTCGCCTCAGCCTGTCCATTACGGGGACTATTATTGAGCAATTAGAGCGATGGGCCCCTGATGTTTTGCAGTCATTTAAGGATCTGGTGGCTACTGGCCGCGTTGAAATCGTAGCCGAGACCTACCACCACAGTTTGGCGTTCTTTTATTCACGTGCAGAGTTTGAAACACAGGTGGACATGCACCGCCGTAAGGTGCAAGAGGTGTTTGGCCAGACTCCGCAGGTGTTCCGCAATACCGAGCTTGCCTATAACAACGATGTGGCTTATTGGGCTGATCATGCAGGCTACAAAGGTATTTTGAGCGAGGGTTGGGACAAAGTGCTGGATTGGCGCAGCCCCAATTACGTCTATCGGCCGGCTTACACCCAAAACATTAAATTACTCATGAAAAACTATAAATTGAGCGACGATATTGCGTTCCGTTTTGGTGATCGAGATTGGAAAGAGTGGCCGCTCACGGCCAGCAAATTCAGCCATTGGCTTGGTAATACCGATTACGCCACCAACTTTAACCTGTTTATGGACTACGAAACTTTTGGTGAGCACCAGTGGGATGAGTCGGGCATCTTTACATTTTTGGAACAGTTACCAGGCGAATGGCTCCAAACAAAGGGCCATACTTTTATGACCGTGAGCGAAGCAATTGACACCTTTGAACCTGTGGGCGAAATTGATACGCCACACACTGTTACCTGGGCCGACTCTGAGCGGGACCTAAGCGCGTGGCTCGGTAACGCTATGCAGACCTCAGCCATCACAGACCTGTATGCCCTTGAAGGCAAATTGTTGGCAACCGGCGACCTGGCACTTATTGAGGACTGGCGCCGCCTGCAGACCTCTGATCACTTTTACTATATGTGCACAAAATGGTTTAATGATGGTGACATCCATGCGTACTTTAGCCCCTATGCTAATCCGTACGACGCGTTTATCGCCTTCATGAATGCCTACCACGATCTGCGTTTTCGCCTGACAGAGAAAGGAGTGGAACTCTAATGGCACGACCAGTGATGCTCGGTAATGGAAGTCTCACCGTCGGCCTGAACGAGCAAGGCCTGGTGCACGACTTTTACTACCCGTATGTGGGGTTGGACAACCTCACGAATGCGCGCAGTGTGCTGCACAAAATTGGTGTGTGGGTTGATGGCGACTTTTCTTGGGTAGACAACGACGGCTGGCGAATTGAGGTCGACTTTGAAGCAGACGCCATGATTAGCCAAATCCACATGTATCACCCGCGGTTTGATATCGAGCTGATCTGTAACGACTTTGTAGATTCCAAGGTGAACGCCTTTTGCCGGCGCATTACCGTGGTAAACCATACGGCAGATTTTCATAATATTCGTCTCTTTTTGCACCAAGTATTCCAGATTTCGCGCGCTGGCCGTGCCGACACCGCGCTGTTTGTGCCCGACGAGCAAAGCTACTTGTTGGACTACAAAGGCCGCTGTAGCCTGCTTATTTATGGCCAGCACATTGATGGCACGCGTTACGACCAGTTTGCCGTGGGCAATTATGGTATTGAGGGCAAAGATGGTACATATCGGGATGCCGAGGACGGCGAGCTCTCCAACAACGCCGTTGAGCATGGTGGTGTGGACTCGGTAATGCGTTTTACCTGCAGCCTAAGCGCAGCCGCAAGTACGCAAATTGACTACTGGATTGTCGCTGCTGATTCGCAATTTGCCGCCGAAAAAATTCATCACCAGTTTATTTCGGAAGGCCTTGAGCGCCGCATGGATGATACACGGCAATATTGGCACGAATGGATTTCTACCACTGCCAACAAGCTGCACGCCCTCGATAAAAAGTATCTGGATATTGTTAAAAAATCACTGATGATCATCAAGGTGCATACCGACAAACGAGGTGGCGTTATCGCCAGCTGCGACTCGTCAATTTATAACTACGGTCGAGACTACTACAGTTACGTATGGCCGCGCGATGCCGCATTTGCCATGTGGCCGCTAATTCGACTGGGCTACCGCGAGGAGCCACGTAAGCTCTTTGAATTCTGTCGTGATATTCTGACCACCGATGGTTACCTGATGCACAAGTACCAGCCAGACCGCGCTATTGGCAGCACCTGGCACCCCTTGGTTCACGGCAAGCACAGCGAATTGGCTATCCAGGAAGACGAGACAGCGCTAACTATTTACATGTTGGGTGAATATCTGGACCATAACCCTGACGAACGCGATTTTGTGTATAGTTTGTATTCCACATTGGTGCAGCCAGCGGCTAACTTTATGAGTGAGTTCATTGATGAACAAACCAAGCTGCCCCATGCAAGCTATGATCTGTGGGAGCAAAAGTTCATGACGTCCACGTTCACCACGGCCGTCGTCTATCAGGCGCTGCTGGTGGCCGCTGATTTGGCCGAAGAGTTTGAGTACCCCGATGACGCCGTAAAGTGGCGTGCCGTGGCATCTACTATTTTGGACAACGGCAAAGTCTTTTTGACGCAAGATCAAGTGTTCCGCAAAGGCTACTTATTGCAAGACGATGGTTCGCTGCAGTTTGATGATACGCTTGACGTTTCGAGCATGTACGGCGTCATGATGTTCTCGGTACACGACATGGGGGTTCAGTATCTCCAGAAGACCGTTAAGGCCATAGAAGACCAGCTGTTGGATAACTCTCCTTCTGGCGGCACGGCACGGTACAAAGACGACATGTATTTCCAGAGTAACCCGCCGTTCCATGGCAATCCGTGGATCATTGCCACACTGTGGATGGCGCAATACTATATGCGCACTAAGCAGCTTGATCGTGCCCGGCACTATGTGGACTGGGTTATGGATCGATCTTCATCAAGCGGTACTTTGCCTGAGCAGGTCAGCCCGACAGATGGCGCAGGTATTGGTGTTAATCCTTTGGTGTGGAGCCATGCCGAACTGGTGAACACCATCCTGGACATGTCCAAAATAAAATAAAGAAGGCCCGGCACTACCAGTAGGCATAAAAAATACCGCCCAAAGGTGGACGGTATTTACGTACAATTGAAGAAGCTTATTTCTTAGGCTTAACTTCGTTGCGACCCAAGTTCTTCTTGGTCTCAACAAACAATACGCGACGGCGTAGTTTAGGGCTGTACTTCATGAAAGACAGCTTTTCGGGGGTGTTCTGCTTGTTCTTTGTGGTGTAATAGATGCGCTCGCCAGATTCTTCACTGACCAAGCCAACAATTACGCGCTTTTCGCCTTTTTTAGCCATAAAACTTCTCTTAGATACCTTTTATATAACCAATTCCTATCAATTCTAACAGATTAGCACTCTCTTGTAAACTCTAACTGTTTTTTGATGGAAAAGCGACCCGGTGGGTCGCTCGTTTGTGTTGCTCGTGGAGCCACGACTGGGACTTGAACCCAGGACCCCTTCCTTACCATGGAAGTGCTCTACCACTGAGCTATCGCGGCAACAGATGTATTTTACCCTATTCCGCCCATTTTCTCAAGAGGTAGTGCGGGTTTTCTGTGCGCCTTTTATTGCGGCCACAACGCTAAATGAATGGGTGACCTGCACCAGGCCTTCCGGCACGGATGAGTCCTGGCCAGCCCACCAATAGCCGTCCCTTTCAGTTATTCGTGAGTTAGCATTGTCGGGCCAGTCTTTTTCTTGCGCGTAGCTGCGTGGCATTTCGTATCCGGCGGTGAATATTTGTGCCTCAGTGTCAAAACCAGCCTTTCTGAACCAACCAGTAACTTTTTTGTCCATGATTTCAGTAAATAACGGCGTGGTGCGCTCACTCTTGGCGCTGGCAAGGCGGCTGATAACTTTAAGGCGCTCCACGTCGTAAGCGCTGGCGTTGCCACCACTCATATGTTCTTGCACGTGCGGATTGCTTAGCTGATCGGCTGGTATGATTGGATGCTGCGCTGTAACGGCGGTAAGATTTGCCGCTGTGATTACTTGCAGACACTGGAACAGGCCATCATTGTCGTAGTGTGGAATAAGGCGCTTGGTTTTACCTAGATTGAGCTGTTGGTGAATCCAGACAAGGCTGGGCCGATGGTCGTGCATGTGCAACGCCAAGCCACCGGGGCGCAAGACGCGCTCTATCTCTTGGATGACCGCTGGCGTGTCGACCATATCAAATAAGTTGCGGGCAATAACGGCGCCCACTGAGCCGGAGCGAAATGGTAGCTCTTGAGCTCGCGCTGCCATGGTCTGCATATCTGGATTCCGCTTGTTGGCTTGGGCGCAGTTTTCGGCGCCTAGCTCGGTTTGAATATAACCGGGGCGCCATTGGCCAGCAATATACTCACCCACGTAGCCGATGCCAGCACCGATTTCAACAATCGGCGGCTGGACCGAAACACTTGTCATAGCACTGTCTACAAAGGCGCCAAATATTGGCCCCACGTACGGGATTCGATCACCATGCAAAACCAGTGAGCCTGTGGGCCAGGCGGAGTCCATTTGGGCGGCAACTGGATAATGTTCTTGGGTGGTCATAATTTCTAATAATTTCGGTGTGGGATTCAATACTGTATGCGGTACTATGCTCCCAGCATAGTACAAATATTTGTTCGAATCTACGTCCCACAAGAAACCAAAAACACCGCCAGAAGGCGGCGTATTTGGTTTGGTGCAGGGAGAGGGATTCGAACCCCCGAAGGCTGAGCCAGATGATTTACAGTCACCCGTGTTTGACCGCTTCACTATCCCTGCATGTACATGAGACAAACCTACGGTTTTTCTCATCGCGCCAGGCTACGAAAAATTCGTTGCTTGGGCTGCTCTTTTCCCTATTCGGGAAATTGGAGCCACCTGTCGGACTCGAACCGACGACCGACGGTTTACAAAACCGTTGCTCTACCAACTGAGCTAAGGTGGCACGTCTGAGTGGCCCTGCGGTAACAGATGTAACTATACCAAAAAATGCAGATCCAGGCAACAGTTTCGTGCGCTATTGTACGGCAGAGCGTCGTGGACGGATCATGCGCTTTGGCTTGCCATCTGGCACGATTAGCTTTTTGAGCTTCTGTTCAAGCATATCAGCTTGCGACTGCATGCCGCGATCCACATATGCCTTATGTAGCAAGTTTAGCGTTTCTTTGTTGTGCTCAAGCTCTACGGCCTTTTCAAGCGACTGGAACATCAGTTTTTCATTGCCCAGTTTTTCTTGGACTTTGGCGTAAGCAACGTGGCGAGCTGCCAAATTGTACTCAAGCTTGAGAGCCTGCTCGAATGCGATAGCGGCTTTTTCGTAGTTTTCGGTTTCGTAATAAATCAAGCCCAAGTTATGCAAGCTCGATGGTGTTGCCTCAATACTCGAGGCGATCTCAAAACAGTCAATGGCGTCACGGTATTCTTTTTGCTTGGCGTACAGAATGCCCAGACGGTTGTAGGCGGCAGCGTTGCGTTCGTCAATTTTTAGAATAGTAAGCAGAGCCTTTTCGGCGCGCAAGAAACGGTTTTCGCGCATACCTTGATGCGCAATGTCCCACAGTTTGCCCAAACGATCACCAATTTTGCGCGAACCGACTCCAAAATCATCATCATGAAGTTTGGTGTTGCGAAACGCAAGGGCACCAAAGGCTGCAACCAGTACAATTTCAAACATAGATACTCATTATTATAGCAAACATAGTGGCTACAGTTGCAAGAGTAAATTAGTGAGAGTTAGCTTAAGATTGGCGCTCTGAGCTAATTGTTGCTGCGCATCAAAGACAACTTTGCGAATCCTGTGCCACTGTTCCAGACGTTTTTGATCCCTCTTTTTGCTGGCTTGCTGAAGACCGGCCAGCGCCATGCGGGAAATAGCTTCGCACACTGTTAGTGCGTGCTCTTTTTGTTTGCTCAACGATTCAATATGCAGAAGGCGCTCGTAGGTGGACTGCTGGAGGATTTCTTTGGCCTCAGCAACGCTTTGCAACAACGGGTGCGAATTATCGCTGGTGAGTAGCGCGTGCATGAGCCCCGGCAATCCGCCGCTTAGAAAATAACTCTGAGTAACAGATTGCGCATTGTGCGACGTACCAAAAAATGCTGTCACTGCTTCTTGACTTGGCGTTTGTACGGTAATTGTTTGTACTCGCGAGCGAATAGTCGGCAGTAACGATCCAAGTGTATTCACGGTAACAATAATAATGGTGTCACGCGGCGGTTCTTCCAGTAGCTTAAGAAAGGAGTTTTGAGCTTCTGTGGTCATGCCGTCAGCATGCTCCACCACGATGGCGCGCCGAAATTCTTTGCTACCAGTGGTTTTGAGTCGTACGAATTGGCGCAATTCGCGAATTAGCTCAATAGAAATCGTGCCTTTTTCGTCGGCTTCAATGTGGCGGATGGTGGCATTGTTGGCGTCGGAAGTCGTACTGCCCAGTACTTGCTTGGCCAGAAGCTGCGCCAATGTGCCCTTGCCCGCGCCCGCTGGGCCGACCAGCAGCACGGCATGGGGTGGCTCGGTACAATATTGTTCGAGCTGTCGCGCGGTGAGCGGATGCATCACCAGCTCGTTAAGCATCGCTCTGCTCCATAAGGTGCGCAAACTCGGGCGGCAGCGGCGCCTCAAATGTACGACGCTCACGGTTGGGGAGCGTAATTTCCAGACTGAGTGCGTGCAGGTACAGGCGCTCGCCAAATGTGCCCGTTCCGTAAAGCGGGTCGCCGATAATGGCATGGCCCTGCTCTGCTAAATGGACGCGGAGCTGGTGTGTGCGGCCCGTAGTAGGCTTGAGCTCGACCAGGCTGTAGGCAGGTGTTTCGGCAACAACGGTGTACACGGTAGTCGATGGTTTGCCATTGGGGCCAACCCGAAAGGTGGCAGGTGCTTTGGGATTGCGCTCAATAGGCATGTCAATCACTGCAGCCTTAGGGTTCATATGTCCGGCCACAATAGCCATATAGGTTTTTTTGGCCTTGCGTTGCGAGAACTGCTTTTGCAAAAAGCTCAAAGCTGCCTGGTTTTTGGCGCAAATAATAACACCGCTAGTGGCGCGGTCAAGGCGATGCACAATCCCACCGCGCTGGCCTTCAAGATCTTTGAGCTTGTCACGCAAAAACGTTGCCACGGTAGCCTCGGTGCTCAGGTTGCCCTGCGCGTGCGTAAGAATGCCAGCTGGCTTATTGATTACCACACAATCGTCATCCTCGTACAGAACGGGAAGATCAATATGCGGCACCACATCAAGTTCTGCCTGGTCGTAGTCAACAGATACGACGTGACCTTCGCGGAGTTTAGCTCCGGCCTTAACGGCGGTGTCGTTAACGGTAATTTTATCCTGATCTGCCAGCTTTTGAATAAATGCCCGGCTGAGGCGTGGCATGTGTTGCGCTACAAAGACATCCAAGCGCTTGCCGGCGTCTTCTTCGGTTGCTGTCCAGGTTTGAGTTGGAGAGGTCATTACAGCTCCCGCAGACCGACGGCTTGTTGGGCACGTAACAAAGTGGCGCTGGCTTGTTTGGTCATGTGTTTTTCGGAAACAAGCATTTTGGTCATAACTTCTACTTCGTCAATGGTGGCTAAGCGCTGTTGGAACTCGGTAAGGAAGGCTTCTACCTCGGTGGCTACTGCTTTCTTTAGATCGCCGTAACGCTTGTTTCCTTCCCACTCTTGGGCTACGTCTGCGAGGGGCTTGTTCTCTAGTAAAGCCAGGATCTGTAACAAGTTGTAAACACCTGGCTGATTCTTGGCGTCCAGGTGGATCATGCCCATGCTGTCTGTAGTAGCGCTCATAACTTTTTTGGCGGCAACGGCAGGATCGTCGCCCAGGAATATAACACCCTTGCCTGTATCGTCAGATTTGCTCATCTTTTTAGTAGGATCTACCAGGTCTTTAATGCGCAAGCCTTGGTCTTTGCCAAAGAATTCATGTTGCTTAGGAACAGCTACGGGCACGGTAAATACACCAGTTGGGAATACGTCACCGAACTGCATGTTCAGGCGCATAGCGATATCACGTGCGAACTCTAGGTGTTGTGTTTGGTCTTCGCCAACGGGAATATAAGCAGCGTTATACAACAGAATATCCGCGGCCATAAGTACCGGATAGTTGAACAGTCCTACGCTGACACGGTCGTCATTTAATTTGGCGGACTTGTCTTTAAACTGAGTCATGCGACGCATTTCGCCGAAGCCGGTAAAGCAATCCAAGATCCAGGTAAGTTCGGAGTGGGCCGGAATGTAGCTCTGGCGATAAATATGAATGTCTGGGTGGTCAAGCGGCAGCCCCGCAGCCACAAACAGCTTAATATTGTGCATGATCTGAGTGTGCAATTCACGGTGATTAATTGGCGTGGTAAAGCTGTGCAGATCGGGCACAAACAGGTTAATTTGGTAGTCGCTAGCTTTGGTGGTAGCCATGTCGATCATGGGCAACAGCGCACCAAAATAGTTGCCAAGTGTAAGGTCGTTGTTGGCGCGAAGGCCAGTAAGGATGACGGGTTTGCTCATATTACCTCTTATTATACCTCTAGTTGCTGTTCATAGGTAACAATTCGTCCCAACATCTGCGCGCGAGCACTATCGAATGGTTCGCCCTGTAGTGCACTGACGATCTCCACATCAGATCGTTCCTCAAGTGGTTCACGTAAAACTCTACCAACAACCATGGCGCCGGCAGCAATTGCCCTGACGTCCTCTGCAACTTCTTCGGGGTAATCTTCCAATGAAATAGTAAACATATGTTCTCCTCCTTGAGATTTGGGAATTAAAAAAGACCGCTGTTGTGGCGGTCTGTTCGATATTTTTGAGGGTATGTTTATGCTTCAAACACACGGAATAAACCGCCACGAGATGTGCGGCTAAACCAATATGTCTGTGTGCTAGCAAAACTCATAATAGTTTAGTATACCACAGCCCATCAGTCTCACGCTGTTTTATACACCCATTTGCACGCGTTGCGTATAACATGTGTATGATATATGATGCTTCGGTGAGCTTTGAAACAATAGAATTACGACCCGCTGAGCCAGACGATTTTGCACAAGTCCAGGCCTTACACCAAGCTGCATACCTCTGTAATGTTGACGAAACCCAAGGTCTGACCTCAGAGGTAATGCGACGGCATGTTTACGACACTGCATCGGGTGAGCGGCCTGTATTTGGTGAACGAATTATGAATGGGTATCATCAGTGGATGGCAAATGAGCAAGCCCAGTTCACCGTTGCTGATGTCGATGGCACAGTTACTGGCTATTCCACGGTTGTGAACGGCGATCAGCAATCATTACTGGACGGTTTATATGTTGATCCTGCATATCATGGTCGTGGCATTGGCAGCTTGCTTTTGCGTCACGCCGAAAAGTTGGCTGCACAGCCTGTGGTTTTGTGGGCGGTTACACACGCCCCGGTGCGCACCTTCTATAAAAAGCACGGGTACGAGGAGACGAATACAGATCCTCAGACCATTCCGATAGTTGGTGGTCTTACCATGCAACTAGTAGAAATGCGTCAGCGGCAAGACAGATTGTAACAGGCGTTATCTAACGCCATACCAAAAACCACTCTGCTTCCAGAGTGGTTTTGCTGCGCTGAGCGAGATGCTTTAACGCTTGGTGAACTGGCGTTGCTTGCGTGCGCCCTTGAGGCCGAACTTCTTGCGTTCGCGCTCACGTGGGTCGCGACTGAGCAAGTCAGCACGCTTCAAGGTGCTCTTGAAGTCTTCGTTTAGAGCGGTCAGTGCTTTGGCGATGCCCAAACGAATGGCATCTACCTGGCCAGCGTGACCACCGCCTGTAACGCGAACAGTAATGTCATACTTGTTCTCTTGTTGCAGAGCGATGAAAGGCTGGTTCAAGTCGTTCAGCAAGAACTTGCTGTCGGCAAAGTATTCAGCTGCAGGCTTGTCGTTGATAACGATGTTGCCCTTACCACTTTGCAGACGTACGCGAGCTGTTGCAGCCTTGCGGCGGCCAAGTGCATAAAAGTATTCGTGTGCTGCCATATTACTTGGTCTCCTTTGCGTTTACCGAGATAGCAACTGGCTTTTGGGCCTCGTGCTTGTGGTCGGCACCAGCGTAAATTTTGAGACGTTCAAGACGTGCGTCACGCAACTTGTTTACAGGGAGCATGCCACGAATAGCGTGCTGCAATGCAAAAGTTGGGTCTTTTACCATTTTTTCCTTCAAGGTAGCTTCTTTGAGGCCGCCTGGGAAATGGCTGTGACGGTAGTACATTTTGTCTTCCATCTTGTTGCCGGTTACAACGATCTTTTCGGCGTTGATAACTACTACGTAGTCACCGGTGTCGATGTGCTTGGTAAAAGTAGGTTTACCCTTACCAGTCAACAAGGTTGCAACTTTAGTGGCAACGCGGCCCATGGGAGCCTCAGATGCATCAACGATGTACCAAGTGCGAGTAACGTCGCTTGGTTTTGCGCTAAAAGTCTTCATTATTTAGTCTCCTTTTCGGCCTTCTTTGCAGCAGGCTTTTTGGCAGGAGTTTTTGGCTTTTCTTCGCTGACAGCCTTGGCTACCGGAGCAGCCTTAAGGTCATCAACAAAGCTAATGCGAGCCAACTGCGCGTTGTCACCGCGGCGCAGGCTGGTGCGGGTAATGCGCAAGTGACCGCTGACGCGACCCTTGAGCTTTGGTGCGATTTCGTCAACCAGCTTGTGTGCAGATTCCAGAGTCTGAAGACTGCTGATAACCATGCGGCGGTTGTGAAGATCACCCTTCTTAGCCTTGGTAATTAATTTTTCTACGTAAGGCACCACTTCTTTGGCCTTAGGAAGAGTAGTTTCGATTGACTCATACTTTACGAGTGAGTCAGCCAAGCCCTTCAATAGCGCTTCACGTTGGTCGCGCTCGCGGTGCAATTTTCGGCCTTTGTATCCGTGTCGATGCATGTTAGAGCTCCAACTCCGCTAGCTTTTCTTTTACTTCGTCTAATGCTTTGCTGCCGAAGCCTTTGAGGTCGCGCAGTTCAGCATCGCTCAAGCTAAACAAATCCTTGATAGTGTGGATGTCGTTGTTGATGAGCGCATTAGTGGTGCGAGCTGACAGGTTGAGGTCTTCAATAGAAGTGCTCAAAGCTGCAGGTTCTTCACCACCTTCGGTTGCGTGGCCTGCAGTTGCAGTGCCGGCAGCCAACTGTTCGCTTGACTCAACGCGAGTTTTGCCAGCGAGTGCAGTGTATTGGTTGACCAGGATTGCTGAAGCTTCTTCGAAGGCGTCACGTGGAGTGATTGTGCCGTCGGTTTCAACAGTGATCAGCAATTTGTCCAGGTCGGTCATCTGGCCAACGCGGGTGTTCTCTACCTTGTAGCGAACGCGCAGTACTGGGCTAAAGATGGCGTCAACAGCGATCATGTCGCTTGCCTTCTTAGCGGTAACTTCGTCGATCGTGCGGTAGCCGCGACCAGTTTCTACAACCAAGTCCATGATAAAGTCAGACTTGTCGTCGTCCAAGGTTGCAATGACGTGGTTGGGGTTTACTACTTCAACATCGGCGTTAACCTGGATGTCTTTAGCGGTGATAGGGCCTTTACCCTTCTTTACGATGCGCAAGCGCTGAGCTTCGTCGCCGTAAACACGGAAACGAATGCCTTTTAGGTTCATCATAATGTCAACGACGTCTTCTTTTACGCCGGGAACAGTAGTGAACTCGTGTGTTGCGCCCTCGATCTTGAAGCTGGTAACAGCTGCACCGGCAATGCTCGAGAGCAATACGCGGCGGAGTGAGTTACCAAGGGTCATGCCATAACCGCTGTGCAACGGCTCAACAACAAATGTGCTGTTTGTTGCACTGTGGTCGTCAACGGTGACGATGCCTGGTGTGTGAATCATTTTTGACATCTAGCTCATTCCTCCCTTAGCGTGAGTAGTATTCCACAATTAATTGCTCTTTGATTTCTGGTTCGGCGTCATCGCGAGCAGGTGTACCGGTAACGGAAAAAGCAAGATTTTTGCGATTAACTTTGATCCAACCTGGAGTGGTTGATGGAGCTGGGCTCACGTCGTCAAGCTTTTTGAAATATTCAGTTTGCTTGCTGTGATCGCGAACAACCAACTCGTCACCAGGACGCAGGCGGATTGAAGGAACGTCAATACGACGGCCGTTCAGCATAAAGTGGCCGTGGCTTACCAATTGGCGAGCGGCACGACGGCTTGATGCGAAGCCGGCGCGGTATACAGCGTTGTCTGCGCGTTGTTCCAGGAACTGCAACAGTACTTCGCCAGACTGACCTTGTTTGCGTGAAGCTTCCTTCATCAAGTTGCTAAATTGTTTTTCAAGCAAACCATACAGGCGCTTGACCTTTTGTTTTTCACGCAACTGCAAGCTGTATTGGCTTGGCTTGTTGCGCATACGTGCGTTTGCGGCTTGTCCAGGAGCCGAAGTTCGCTTGACGAGGGCTTTGTGCGCCTTGGGGTGCAGGGCGTAGCCTTCGCGGCGGGACATTTTTACGATAGATCGTGTATCTCGTGCCATATCTTTTCCCTATGCGCCTTAGATGCGACGTGCCTTCTTAGGACGTACACCACCGTGGGCAACGCCAGTAACGTCTTTAATTGATTCTACTTGGATGTCCAGGGCGCTCAACGCGCGAACTGCTGCGTCGCGACCAAGGCCAACGCCCTTGATGTAAACATCAGCTTTAGAGAAACCGTGCTGTTGCTTTGCAGCATTGCCGGCCTTCTCAGCTGCAACTTGTGCAGCGTAAGCTGTGCCTTTTTTAGAACCGCGGAAACCGCAGCCACCAGCACTTGCGTGTGTAAGTGCACCACCTTTATCATCGGTAAAGGTGATGATGGTGTTGTTGAAAGTTGCCAAAACGTGGACTTGGCCGTGAGAAACGGTTCGTTTGGCTTTCTTTTTCTTAACTGAAGTCGTGTCTGCCATTATCTTATAACCTTATCCTATGTCTTTGACGGAGTCTTCTTAGCGGTACCACCAACAGTCGTCTTGCGACCGCGGCGAGTACGTGCGTTAGTTTTAGTACGCTGACCACGTGAAGGAAGGCTCATCTTGTGACGAAGACCACGGTAAGCGTTAATATCTTTCAGGCGCTTAATGTTGCCTGCAACGATGCGCTGTAATTCACCTTCTACGGTGTAGTGCTCGTTGATGTAGTCCTGGATGCGTGAAATTTCAGCATCAGTCAGGTCTTTTACGCGGGCAGTAGGCTCTACTTTGGCTGCAGTGAGAATCTCACCAGCGGTCTTTGGACCAATGCCGTACACGTAGGTCAGTGCAATCTGCACTTGCTTTTCGCTCGGAATCGTAACACCGGAAATACGCGCCATTACCTTGCTGCTCCTTGTCGTTGTTTATGTCGGGGTTTCTCGCAAATAACCCGGCGCTTGCCGTCACGGATGACGATCTTGCACTGGGGACATATTCGCTTTACGCTTGCACGCACTTTCATGCGGATCATGCTCCTTTGCTCAGGTGTATGACACACTGCTTAAATTGTTGTTACGATTTGCGATAGGTGATTCTGCCCTTAGTAAGATCGTAAGGGGTCAACTCAACCGTCACGCTGTCACCAGGCACGATACGAATATAGTGTTTTCGCATCTTACCAGCAACATGAGCTATGATTTGATGGCCATTTTCGAGTTCAACACGAAACTGAGTACCCGGTAAGGTCTCAATAATGGTTCCCGTCAACTCGATAACTTCCTTATTGGCCATAAATATAACTTCGTTTCATTATACAGACTTTACAGCGGTCTGTAAAGGTACTTTTAAAGCTTTCTTCTCTGTTTATGGTTGCTTCCTAAATGGCAGCAGACTAAAGCGACGTTTTTTAGAGTTTGTCATCTCTTCAGGGTCGTCATGGAAGAAGTCAGGCTGTGAATATTGGTCGTAGGTTACCATAAGGGCTCGCGACTCTACAGCGCGTAGGGTTTCAAGCGATACGGCCACAAGGATCAAGACACTGGTACCACCAAGCGAGATGTTAGAGCTAATAAAGATCTGGGCCACAATGGGCACGATAGCCAGCAAGCCAAGGCTGAAGGCACCGAACAGGGTCAGGCGATTCACGACTTTGCTCAGGTATTTCTCTGTTTGCAGACCTGAACGAATGTTAGCAATAAAGCCGCCCTGCTTTTGTAGGTTTTCAGCGATTTCCTTGCTGTTGAACGTCACACTAGTGTAGAAGAACGTGAATACAAATACCAAGAAGAAGTATGCTACTGGGTAAATAAAGGGCTCCCAGCCGCCTGCGGCAAAGGTGCTGGAGCTTGGCGTCTGGAACCAGGTTACCAGGTTTTGGCCCATTTGTTGCCAATGTGCACTTGCCGAACTTGTCATGAGCTGTCCAACATAACTTGGAACGCTCAGGAAGGCTAAGGCAAAGATAATAGGAACCACGCCAGCTGTAATCAGCTTAACAGGCAGAACGGTTGTAATACCACCGTAGGCACGGTTGCCCTGCACGCGTTTGGCATAGTTTACAGTGAGGCGCCGCGCCGCTTCGTTGAGCATCACCACACACCACGTCAATAGCACTACTGATACCAGCATTATCAAACTATATATGAGCGAGCTTTTACTGATTGGAATCTGGTGTCCAAACACATGCCACTTGGTGCTACCACTAAAGACCGAGGACGCAATACTGCTAATAGTAGACGGTAGACCGCTCACAATACCAACGGTAATCAGCAAAGAAATACCGTTACCAATGCTCTGCTCTGTTACCAGCTCGCCGAGCCACATTAACAGCATGGAACCACCGGTAAGTGCTGCCGTCATGAGCACCCATTGCCAGATGGAAGTGTTGGCGGTAATGTCTACGCCACCCAAGCTTTGGGCAGACTGACGCACCAGATAAATCGCACCAATGGACTGGATAATCGCCAACGGGAACGTGAGCATACGAGTCATCTGATTGATCTTCTTTTGACCAAACTCACCTTCTTTGTGGAGCGCTTCAAGGCGTGGAATGGCCTTGGTCAGTAATTGCATGATAATGGACGCGTTAATGTACGGCCCTAGCCCCGCGATCATAATCGAGAAGTTGGCCAATGCGCCGCCAGAAAGCACGTTAATAAAGCTCAGAAGTTGTGATGAGTCACCTGACTGAGAAAAAACGTTCTCCAGAACCTGCTTTAGTGTTTCGGGATCGCTCAGTGGCACCGGAATGTGCGCCAGAATACGAAATACGACAATAATACCTAATACAGCAAAAATGCGTTTGCGCATCTCTGCGTGTGACAGTGAGCGTGCAATAACTTTCCAGTTCATATCAACAAGTACCCTTATATTTCCTCTCGTTAGTCATAGTATACGGTATGTTTGTGATTTACAGAAGACAAAACCCGTGGTTTTGTGCCGTTTGAAATATACAAACTATAGTATACGTCGCCGGCGCATGGCGTGCAAACTAAAAACCACTGGCGTAGAACCAGTGGTTTTGTAGTATGTCAGAAGTTTTTAGGCTTCTTCTTTTTTGCGTGTTGACTCAGGACGAGCAACAACGCCAACCTTTTCAAAGCTACCGCCTGCTTTTTGAATAGCAGCAATTGCAGCTTCGCTTGCGCCAAACAGCTTTACGGTTACTTTTTTGGTTAATTCACCCTTGTTGAGCAGTTTTACGCGAACGAATGGGCTTGAAATCAAGCCAGCTTCGGCGAGTGTAAATGCGTCAATAGTCTTGGCTGTAAGCGCGTCAAGTTGCGCAGTGTACACGTTCTCGGCTTTAAGCTGCTTGGAACGGAAACCACGCATCTTTGGCAAACGCTGTGCCAATGGGTTCTGACCACCTTCAAATCCTGGGCGCTTTTTGGCGCCGGTTCGGGACATCTGACCTTTGGTACCACGACCAGCAGTTTTACCCTGACCGGCAGCAATACCACGACCAACGCGCTTAGCGCTTTTTGGGGTGTTGGTTTGTAATTCGTGATACTTCATGATTACGCCTCACTCTTGGCAGGCTTTTCTGCCTTCTTTTTAGCATGAGTAGTTACCCATGTGTTAGTTGGAGCGATGCTCTGCAGCGCAGCAACGGTAGCGTAAGCAATGTTTGCACGGTTGGTTGAACCGAGTGACTTGCTTAACGCGTTGCTAACACCAGCAACTTCCAACACGGTGCGAACCACACCGCCGGCGATCAAACCGGTACCAGCGCTTGCTGGCTTAACCAAGATGCGAGCGCCGCTCACTTTGGCTTCTGCTTCGTGTGGCAAAGTGCCCTTGTGTACAGGTACGAGTACCATGTGCTTCTTGGCAACCTCAGTTGCTTTGGTAACGGCTGCGGTTACGTCGGCACCCTTAGCAAGGCCAACGCCTACGCGGTTTTTGCGGTCACCCACAACTACCAATGCGCGGAAGCGGAAGCGACGGCCGCCCTTTACTACGCGGGCAACGCGGTCGATGTGCACAACGCGCTCATCGAACAGTTTTTCTTCTGGTGCAACCTCAGGACGTCGACCACGGCGATCACCGCCACGGTTGTCGCGGCCGTGTGGGCCACGCTGGTTCTGTGCCTGAGGAGCTTGTGATGGTGTATTCTCAGCCATAATTAGAACTCCAGTCCTGCGTTACGTACGGCGTCAGCCAAAGCCTGTACACGGCCGTGGTACAAACGACTACCGCGGTCAAATACGATGGCCTTAACTTTGGCGGCCTTTGCTTTTTTGGCGATTTCTTCGCCGACCCAAGCAGCACGCTCGGTCATTGTGCCTTTGGCAGCCTTGGCGCCAACGGTAGAAATGTATGCAATAGTGCTGTGGGTGGTGTCGTCAATCAGCTGAGCTGTAATGTGACGGTTGCTAACGTGGACGCTCAGGCGAGGGCGTTCAGTTGAGCCCGACACCTTGGCGCGAACACGGCGAGCGCGGAGCACGCGGTTCTGTAGTTTGTGTGCAAGTTTGTCCATACTCTTACCTACTTGTCCTTACCTGATTTACCGCTCTTGCGGATAATTACTTCGTCGGCGTACTTGATGCCCTTACCCTTGTAAGGTTCAGGCTTCTTAAGTGCGCGGATCTCAGCTGCAATTTGACCAACCTGCTGTTTGTCGATGCCGGTTACCGTAACAGTGTTCTGTTCTACGGTAGCAGTAACGCCAGCTGGCATTTTGTAGATAACATCGTGCGAGAAGCCGAGGTTAAATTTAAGGTCAGCGCCTTGCAAAGCAACGCGGAAACCAACACCGTTGATCTCAAGCTTTTTGCTAAAGCCGGTGCTAACGCCGGTTACCATGTTGTTGATGAGCGCACGCATCAAGCCGTGCTTGGCGCGATTCTTTGGCTCATCGTTTTCGCGAGTAACAACCGCTTGGTTGTCCTCGACCGTAACGGTAACACCAGGCATCGTGAACTGCTTGAGGGTGCCTTTAGCGCCAGTCACAGTTACGAAATCTGGGTCGACAGTGATTGTCACACCGCTCGGAATTTGAATGGGTAGTTTTCCTATGCGACTCATGGGATTTCCTTATTATTGAACTAATATACCTTACAAATCAGTTCGCCGCCAACGCCTTGTTTTTTGGCGTCGTTGCCAAGCATCATACCTTTAGAGGTAGACACAATAACAATACCGCGACCACCCTTTACTCGGGGGATTTCGGCTGCGCCAACGTAGGCGCGACGACCTGGCTTGCTCAAGCGGGTGATTTCGGTGATGCGTGCGTTTTCGTCGTCAGAATTGATAACGATACGCAGGCTCTTGCCGATGCTTGCTTCGCCGACTTTTACGTCAGCTACGAAGCCCGCTTTTTTAAGCAGCTCAGCTACTGATTGTTTAACGTTTGAATGTGGCATGACAACCTCGGTCTTGCGAACGGCAATGGCGTTGCGGATGCGGGTCAGCATGTCTGCGATTGGGTCTGTAGAAACCATAATTTTCCTGCTCCTTTCTACCAGCTTGCCTTAGTAACACCGGGGATCTCACCCTTGCTTGCGTGCTCACGGAATGAAATACGTGAGAGACCAAACTGACGCATGTATGCGTGAGGACGGCCGGTTTCAACACAGCGGTTTTTCCAGCGGGTTGGTGATGAATTGCGAGGCAATTTAGCCAGACCTTCGTAGTCACCAAGTGCCTTTAGTTCGGCACGCTTGGCAGCGAACTTCTGGATCATTTTCTGGCGCTTTGCATCGCGGGCGATGTTAGATTTTCTAGCCATTATTTAGACTCCTTTTTCTCGAACGGCATACCGAACTTAGTGAGCAGCGCTTGTGAATGTTCAGGGCTCATAGCCTTGACGCTAAATACAGCCTGCATACCGTGTGCGGTGGTGGTTTCGTCAAAGGTCAATTCTGGAAATACAGATTGGTCAACGAGGCCGAGGCTGTAGTTGCCCTGACGGTCGAAGGCCTTCAGGCTTACACCGTGGAAGTCGCGCAAGCGAGGCAGTACAACAGTGATCAAACGATCCATGAACTCGTACATTTTGTCGCCACGAAGGGTTACCTTGAGGCCGATTTTATTGCCTTCGCGAAGCTTAAAGCCAGCGATTGAGTTCTTGGCGTAGGTTTCAACTGGTTCTTGACCGGTTACCTTGCGCAAGGTGTTGGTTGCAGCTTCAAACATCTTCTTGTCGTCTTTAGCTTTACCAAGACCAATGTTGATGGTGATCTTTTCGAGCTTTGGAACCTGGTTGACGTTTTCTAGCTTCAGTTCTTTTTGGAGTTCAGCAATAAACTTACTGCGGTAGTCTTCACGCAGACGAGCTGTAGTTGTAACTTTCTTAGTAGCCATTACTTGATCTCCTTGCCGCTGCTTTTGAATACGCGGACTTTGTTGCCGTCTTTATCGAATGTAAATCCGATACGGCTTGCCTTCTTGGTTGAAGGGTCAACGATAGCAACTTTGCTTACGTCAATTGGCTTGGTGATTTCTACGATGCCACCTTGTGGGTTGGCTTTGTTTGGCTTCACAGCTTTTTTAACGATGTTGATGCCTTCAACAGTGACTTTGTTCTCACGAGGGTGTGTTGCAGTAACAGTGCCGGTCTGGCCCTTGTACTTGCCAACGCGAACGATCACGTTGTCACCCTTCTTCAAACGAATCTTGTAGACTTTGTTTTCCATTATAGTACCTCCGGTGCAAGGCTAACGATCTTTGCGTAGCCGAGGTCGCGAAGTTCACGAGGAACTGGGCCAAAGATACGAGTAGCGCGTGGGTTCTTGTCGTCACCGATAATTACTGCAGCGTTGTCGTCAAACTTGATAGTTGAACCGTCTTTGCGGCGGATCTTTTCTTGTGAACGAACAACAACTGCCTTCACGACTGATTTCTTCTTAACGTTGCCGTTTGGCGCAGCTTCCTTAACGGTTGCTACGATGATGTCGCCAACGCGTGCGTAACGACGGCGAGTGCCGCCCAATACGCGAATGCAAAGGATTTCCTTTGCGCCACTGTTGTCACAGACAACGAGGCGTGATTCTTGCTGTACCATTACGCGTTCTCCTCCTCTACTTTGGGAGTTTCGCTTTCGGTGTGGCGGATAGCAGCAGTCTCGATGATGCGGTCGAGCGTGTAGCGCTTGCGCTTGCTCAACGGACGAGTTTCAACGATGGCCACCTTGTCGCCTTCTTGAGCAGCATTCTTTTCATCGTGAGCCATGTATTTGGTGTGCACGGTGTACTGCTTACGATACAGCGGGTGTGTCTTGCGGGTCTGCACAGTCACGACAATAGTTTTGTCGGTCTTGTTGCTGGTGACCTTACCGATAATCGTTTTAGCCATTATTTAGTCTCCTTCGTAAGTTGTTCGCCCAAGACGGTCAACATACGTGCCAAGTCTTTGCGCTTGTGACGGATAACGCGAACGTTTTGCACTTCGCCAGTCACAGTGCGGCGCTTGAGCTCAGCGATTTCTTCGCGAAGCTTGGTGCTCTCTGTGGTGAGCTCGGCAGTTGAAAGTTTACGGATGTCAGCGATTTTCATATTATGCATCCTCCCTTACCAAGAATTTAGTCTTTACTGGGAGTTTGTGGGCTGCGAGGCGCATTGCTTCGCGGGCAGTTTCTTCGCTTACACCCTGCATTTCAAACAGAATGGTGCCGGGCTTAACCTTGGCTACGAAGAACTCTGGGTTACCTTTACCGCTACCCATCTTTACGTCCTGCGGTTTGCGGGTTACAGATGTGTGTGGGAAGATACGGATCCAAATTTTACCACCACGCTTGATGTAGCGGGTCATAGCCTGACGAGCAGACTCGATTTGGCGAGAGGTAATGCGTTCGTGGCCTTGAGCCTGCAGGGCAAATTCACCAAAAGAGATGTAGTTGCCGCTGGTAGCGATGCCACGAATGCGGCCTTTCATGATCTTGCGATACTTAGTTCGTTTAGGGATTAACATTACTTTGTCTCTCCTTTGTAGATCCAAACGCGTACACCGATGATACCGGCACCGGGCTGCTTAGCAGGAACCAATGCGTAGTCGATGTCTGCGCGGATTGTGTGCAGTGGAACTGAACCCTGAACTTCTTTTTCGCGGCGTGACATTTCGGCGCCGTTCAAACGACCAGCTACCTCAATGCGGATACCTTTAGCGCCAGCACGCATGGTGCTTGCAGCTGAAGATTTGATTGCACGACGGAAGTTCATGCGACGCTCGAGCTGGTGGGCGATGTTCTCGGCAACCAACTTAGCGTACAATTCAGGCTTCTTGATTTCTTCAATGTTTACACGAGTCTGAGTGCCGTAGATCTTTTCGATTGCGGCCTTCAGTTCTTGCGCACCAGAACCACCACGACCGATTACTACACCAGCCTTAGCGGTAGAAATAGTAACGGTAACGAGGTTTGGTGAACGCTCGATGTCAACTTTGTTAACAGCAGCACGTGAACCAAGTTTGTTCTGGATCATGCGGCGTACTTTAAGGTCGTCGGCCAAGTACTTTGCGTACTCGCGCTTGCCTACGAACCATTTGCTGCGCCAGTCCTTGTTAACCTGGAGGCGCATGCTAATTGGATTTACTTTTTGTCCCATTATTTAGCCTCCTTCTCGGCTTTAGCAGCCTTCTTGGCTACGCGGGCTTCACCATCAACGATAACGGTGATGTGTGAGGTACGGCGTTGGAATGGCAACGCACGACCGTGTGCAGCTGGGCGGTAGCGCTTCAAGCGAGGGCCTGGCGTTACAGTGATAGTAACGATTTTCAGGGTGTCTGGCTTGAGGTTGTGGTTGTGGTCGGCGTTTGCCTGAGCGCTCTTAACAGTTTTAAGAACAGGCAAAGCAGCGCGACGTGGTACGTGCTCGAGGATCGTTAGTGCGTCAGCAACAGTACGACCACGGATAAGGCTGGCTACAACGCCAACTTTGCGGGGGCTCATGCGAACACCCTTTGCGATTGCTTTTACTGACATACTACTTCTTACCCTTTGCTAACTTACCACCATGTGAGCGGAACTTGCGGGTTGGAGCAAATTCGCCCAATTTGTGACCGACCATGTTTTCAGTAACGAATACTGGAACGTGGACTTTACCGTTGTGCACTGCGAAAGTGCGGCCAACGAAATCAGGTGCAATAGTGCAGGCCCGAGCCCAAGTCTTGATGATGGTACGGTCTTCGGCACCCAAGGCGGCTACTTTTTTAGCAACCTTAGGGTCGATAAATGGTCCTTTTTTCAGTGAACGACTCATACTACCTTACCTTACTTTCTCTTGGCCGCGTGACGGCTTCTTACAATAAACTTGGTGGTTGACTTGCGACGACGAGTCTTGAAGCCCAGAGTCTTCTGGCCCCAAGGAGTACGAGGTGCTTTAGCCATACCGTGACGACCACCGTCACCACCACCGTGTGGGTGATCTACAGCGTTCATAACAACACCACGAACAGATGGGCGCTTACCCAAGTGTCGTGAACGACCGGCTTTACCGATCTTGATGTTCTGGTGTTGTTCGTTGCCGATAACACCCAATGAAGCGGTGCATTCTACGTGTACCAGGCGTACTTCACCACTAGGGAGGCGTACCTGTGCGTAGTCACCTTCGCGGGCCATCAGCTGTGCGCTGTTACCAGCGGCACGAACCAATTGTGCACCACGGCCAGGTTGCAGTTCGATAGCGTAGATGGTGCTACCTACTGGGATGCTCTTGAGTGGCAAACGGTTGCCAGCTTCAATAGCTACTTCTTCACCGCTCGAGATGGTCTGGCCAATCTTCATACCTTGGCTAGCCAAGATGTAGCGGTATTGACCGTTCTGGTCTTTGATACGAGCGATACGTGCAGAGCGGTTCGGGTCGTATTCGATGTGTTCAATGGTTGCGGTCAGTCCTGCTTCCATTTTGAAGTCTACCAAGCGGTAGAACTTGCGAGCACCACCACCACGGTGACGGGTGGTAATGCGGCCCTGGTTGTTGCGGCCGTTAGTACGGCGCTTGGCAACCAATAGCGAACGAACTGGCTTCTTGGTTGTGATGTCGCCAGTGTCCTGGCTCGTCATACCGCGGCGACCAGGAGTAGTTGGCTTGTAAACTTTAACTGCCATTACTTAGTCTCCTTCTTTGCGGCCTTCTGTGCCTTCTTGTCAGCTTCTTCTTCAGCTTCGAAGAATGGCAGCTTGTCGCCCTCTTTCAGGGTTACGTATGCCTTCTTCATGTCTGAACGTTGGCCGTTAACAGGGCGACCACCCTTACGGACGGTGCGCTTAACTTTACCCTTGATGTTGGTAATGTTTACGTTTTCAACGGTTACGTCAAACTGAGCAGCAACGGCGCTTGCAACAGTGTGCTTGTTGGCGTTACCAGGAACTTCTACAACGTAGGTGTTAGTGGTAAGGCTTTGGCCATAGCTTTTCTCGCTAAGACGAGGCTTCAGGATCATGTGCTTATCCATTATTTCTCCTCCTTAGCTGGAGCTGCCTTTGCAGCTTTGCCGAGCCATTCGTTAATGATCTCGAGACTCTTCTGGCTGATCACTACAGTGTCAGCGTTCAGCACATCGTATACGTTCAAGTAGCTTGCGTGTACAGCCTTAACGTTTTGCAGGTTGCGAGTTGCGCGCTCTACAAGTTCGTCTTTCTGGCTTACAACCAACAGAACGTTACCGGTAGCTTCGATCTTGTTCAAGAGCTCTACTACTGGCTTTACGGTGCCTTTAGTCTCAAATGTTTCTACAACCTTGATGTGGTTCTCGCTTGCAGCGATGCTCAGTGCCTGGCGGATAGCCTGACGCTTTGCGTTAACGTGAATCTTTTTGGTGTAGTTTTCTTCGCCAGTTGGACCGAATACGATACCACCACCGCGCCAAATTGGGTTACGGCTTGAACCGAAACGCGCACGGCCGGTACCCTTCTGTTTCCATGGCTTTTTACCACCACCACGTACCAAACCGCGGGTCTTCACAACAGCCAAGTTGTCGCGACCGTTAGCCAAGTAAGCGGTGTATGCGAGCTTTAGGAGCTCGTGGTTTTCTGGCATAACGCCGAAGACGCTAGCGTCCAGCTTTGCAGCTGTCGTAGCTTTAGCGCCACTCTTTGTGTAAGTTGCTACGCTTGCCATTATTTCGCCTCCTTAATGATGACGATGCCCTTGCGCGGACCTGGCACAGCACCGGTAACACCGATAACACCGTTCTCAGTGTCAACAAGAGCAACCTTCAAGTTCTTGACGGTAACTTGCTCGTGACCCATCTGACCGGCCATCTTCTTACCCTTAAAAATGTGCTGAGGGTACATGGAACCGATTGAACCTGGACGGCGGTATGAGCGGCCACCGTGCGTCTTGCGACCGCGGTGGAAGTTGTGGCGCTTAATAGTACCAGCCCAACCCTTACCTTTGCTCGTGCCAGTTACGTCGATGTCGTCGCCAACTGAAAAGACCTCTGGATTGATAGATTCACCAACCTTGAGGTCTTCAGTGATTTCGTCTACGCGGAATTCGCGAAGGACTTTTGGCATAATACCGGCGGCCTTAAAGTGACCCTGCTGTGCTTTGGCCACATTGTTTTCTTTAGCTTCCTCAAAACCGATCTGGATAGCTTTGTAGCCATCTGTTTCATCAGTTTTGACTTGCGTGATGACGCAAGGACTAGTGGAAAGCAAGGTTACAGCTTGAACAGTACCGTCTTCAGCGATAGTACTGGTCATACCAACCTTTCGGGTGATGAGTGCTTTCATAGTATCTCCAGATGGGCGCTTGGCCGTCCACCAATGTTTATCCTGCCGCCTCGATCGTCATATGCAGTGCATAAAAACGCTCGGCTCCGAGTGGTTTCCACCTCTGTTACCAGTTGCAGACCTTCCCAAATAACCAAGTACAGGTATTTGTTATACCGTTACAGTGTAGCATTAAACCCCTACCACTGTCAATATGTAGACTATTCTACACCATTATTTTTAGCTAGAAGCTAAAGTACAGCCCAAATGGAGCCAAATAACCTACAAACATAGCAACCAGCAAGACGGCGTATTCTATTTTGCGATCAATCTGAAAATGCTCATGTGCCGTAAAGAAAAGACCAGCAATAAGACCCACCGGCAGCGGCAAGCTTATAGTGTCACCATGAATCACCTTGACCCACACCGAGCCCAGCACCAGATACAGCACTAGCTTAAGAAAGAAAACACTGTCCATTTCGGCGGCCGCCGAAGGCTTTTTGGATTTCTTTGCGGTTTTTGTTGTTTTTGCCATGTCCTTATTAAACCGTAAGTTGCTGGCAGGCACAAGGCTAGCGAAGCAAACCGAACCGGTTATACTAGACGTATGAGCATGTTTGACACTATTTGGCACAAGTGGCTGCGTAAACCATACAAATTGCACTGCACCGTAGACAGCGGCGAAGGCACCGCGGTGGTGTTGCTGCACGGCATTGGCGCTTCTAGCGAGGCGTGGAATCGATTGTCCTTGGAGTTGGCTGACACGCCGTGTCGAGTGCTGGCATTTGACTTGTTGGGCTTTGGTGACTCGCCCAAGCCTGATTGGCCTGACTACTCGGCTGATGATCATGCGCGTGCCATTATTGCAGCCCTAGACCGACGCCGGTTGCGCACCCCGGTAATTTTGGTGGGTCACTCCATGGGTGCCCTTATTGCTGTGCACGTGGCGCGACTCCGGCCGGATTTGGTGCGGCATCTTATATTATATGAAGCCCCGTTGTACGTAGGGTTGCCCGATTCACGGCGATATACTCGGCGACGTGATCTGTATTTTAATATCTATAATCAGGTAATTACCTCTCGCGATTTGGCGCTCAGTACCCGCCAAATTATGCGCAAATTAGTGCAGCGCTTTTCGGGCTTCATTATTAGTGAGGAAACGTGGGTGCCGTTTACGCGCAGCTTACAAAATACGATTATTCAGCAGACTACCCTTGATGACGTCAAGCGGCTAAACATGCCGATCGACATCATATATGGCAAGCTGGACATGTTAGTGATTCGCGCTGCTCCCAAAAAGATTTTTGGGGCTGAGGCTGTGCACATTACAGCGCACACCATTACCGAAATGCACGTGGTGTCACGTCGCGCCAGCGTCTTTTTGGCTGGTATTATTCGTGATGCACTAGCGCTCGGCTAGTTGCGTATCTGCTGCGATATTATCAAGGTCAAAGTCTACTTCTTCGGTGAGCAAGTTCCACTTTTCTGTAAGGCCGGCCATTCGGTCAGCGGTAGACATAGGCTCAGCGGAGCCCAGACCATTTTGTCGGTACCAATCTTCGATTGCGGTATCGCCCAGAGCTGCCAGAAATTCGCGATTTGTTACCTCAAAAGGATCCTCGGGGGTAGTGGGCATGCTATTAATAAGGCGCAGGCGGCTTCTTCGTGGCGCTGGATCTGTGTTGGGTGTTTCGTGTGCTAACATAATTTTCTCCGCAGCAAAAACCGCCCCTGTTGGACGGAAAGGTGCTGCTTTCCTGTGTGAATTTATCCTGAGCAATAATACCCCCGGCTTGCATGAACGTCAATTTTCTACACATATACTGCGCATGCAGGTCGGTGGGCTTATTGCGTGGTAAAGAAAAACCGCCGGTTTTCCGGCGGTTCTCCTGTGTGATGTGGGTTGGTTACATCTTGATTTCGACGTCACAACCTGCAGGCAAGCTGAGGTTCATGAGTGAGTCGATAGTCTTTGGAGTTGGCTCGGTAACGTCGATAAGGCGTTTGTGGACGCGCATTTCAAACTGTTCGCGACCTTTTTTATATACGTGCGGGCTCTTTACAACAGTAAAGGTGCTGCGGTCAGTTGGCAGTGGAATTGGGCCGGCAATAGTGGCGCCGGTGCGGAGTGCCGTGTCAACGATCTGCTTTGCAGCTTGGTCAATTACTTTGTGGTCGTAGGCCTTCAAGCGAATGCGAATGCGTTGCTTCTGGTCTTTCTTTGCTTCTACCATTTGGTGAATTCCTTTGTACCTTGTACGATGTCGTAACCTCTGCGAGCTCTACCGCCCTTAGGGCTGGCTACGCCGAGTTCTCGACATAATTAATGTTATGGGTGGATTATACACCGTTTAAGGTGTTTTTTCAAGGCTGGTGATACATGACGCTTGACACTTCAGGAAAGCGTCATGTTAGTCTGTACTGAAGGAGGCATTTATGAGCCCGGAGGCACAAATAATTACAGATGAGATTAAATCGATTAAGAATGACCTTGATCGGTCGAACGACACAAGCCCAGACTACTTGCCTACCGACATAAAGGAGTTGCGCAGTCATATTCTGCAAGTACATGCCACATTTGAGACATGTATGGAGATTGTCATCTGGCAAGACTACTTTGGGGCTGGTAAGCCGCTCTCGGACTTTACGGAAATGTTCGAGCGCATGACCTTTGAAGATAAGAGGCTTATTATCCGTAGAATTCAGCCAAACTTCCCTAACCCTAGGAAGTTAAATGAACTACGAAATTACTTCGCTCATCAGAAAGGTGAAGTAATTCGAGCTAAGTATGGTGACCACCAAAAACGCTTAGACGCCTATCGTCTTTTAAAGTCAGCTCACGATAAGTTAAATCAGTTCTTTGCTGCACGACAACCTTAAGCTAGTGGAGCTTTTCGCCGCGCTCCAGCATGGCTACTAGTTTTTGGATGCGTGCGGCGCGCGTTTCGGGCTTTTTGGCGGTTTGGATGCGCCACAAAATAGCGTAGGTATTGGTCTTGTTGAGCGTTTCGTAAAAGGCCTTGGCCTTGGGGTTTGCGTCCAGCGCAGCTTGTAAGTCATCGGGCATGATCATATTGCTCGACGAATCATAGGCCCGATCCCAGCGACCATCAGCTTTAGCGGCGTCGATGGCGGCTTGGCCAGCAGGCTGCATTCGTCCAGCCTCGATTAACTGGTCTACTATACCGACGTTGCGTTTAGACCAAATGCTTTTGGGCCGGCGGGGCGTGAACTTTTGCAGGTAATATGTTTCGTCAAGGCCTTTAGTTTGGCCGTCGATCCAGCCGTAACAGAGGGCGTCTTCCAGTGCTTGGTCGTATGTGATGGTAGGAATTCCCGAGGCTTTCTTGGCGAACTTAATCCAAATTCCCTTGCCTGAATCATGATGTTCAGCTAGCCATGCCAACCATTCAGGCTGAGTCGCAAAAGATTGAACTGGCAAATCCTGGTACGTTTCCATTGGTGGCACGCTACTTTTCGTCTTCGCGGGGGTTGGGCTGCAAGATGCTGACGCGGTTGCCTTCGGTGTCACGGAACGAGGCCCATACGCCAATGCCAGGAATTTCGGCGGGCTCATTGATCATGGTGCCGCCAGCTGACGTGACGCTTTCAATTGCGGCGTCAAGATTTTCAACACTAATTACCACTGATGGGGCTTTGTTTTCGGGTGCATCTGATAATGGGTAGAGCCCGCCGTTAATGGTGCCGGGTGTTTGCACCATGTTGTTTTGGTCGGTGTCCGCAGTGCCAGCAGTAATGTAATTGCCCATCTGCTCGCCTAGGTTGTTCATGCTCCACCCAAAAGCCTGTTCGTAAAATTTTGCGACACGGTCTGCGTCTTGGTACGGCATCTCAAAGTGTACGACTGGATTTTTGCTCATGATTATTTCCCTGCTTATATGTATTCAGTATACCAAGCGCGGCTGGAAGTTCGGCATAAAAATACCCGGGAGGTTAGTCCCGGGTATTTAGGAGGTGTGAACCTATGATCGAACTATTTTACGATCTTGGTAACAACACCAGCACCTACGGTGCGGCCACCTTCGCGGATAGCGAAGCGCAGACCTTGGTCCATGGCAACTGGAGCGAGCAACTTAACCTTGAAGGTTACGGTGTCGCCTGGCATTACCATTTCTTTGTCAGCTGGCAGCTCAACTTCACCGGTTACGTCAGTTGTACGGAAGTAGAACTGAGGCTTGTAACCCTTGAAGAATGGAGTGTGACGACCACCTTCGTCCTTGCTGAGGATGTAAACCTCAGATTCGAACTCAGTGTGTGGTGTTACAGAACCTGGCTTAGCGATAACCTGACCGCGTTCGATGTCGTCGCGTTCAATACCACGAAGCAGGATACCTGCGTTGTCACCAGCTTGACCCTGGTCGAGTTGCTTCTTGAAAGCTTCGATACCAGTTACAACTGATTGCTTGCTGTCGCGGATACCAACGATTTCAACTGGGTCGTTGATCTTAACGATACCTTGCTCAACACGACCGGTAGCAACAGTACCACGACCCTTAATTGAGAATACGTCCTCAATAGGCATCAGGAATGGCTTGTCGAGGTCGCGCTCTGGCTGTGGAATGTAGTCGTCCATAGCCTTAACGAGTTCCATGATAGCGTCTTCGTTAGCTGCGTCGCCTTCGAGAGCCTTGGCTGCAGAACCACGGATGATTGGGCAGTCGCGGTCGAAGCCGTTCTTTTCCAGAAGTTCACGTACTTCCTCTTCAACGAGGTCGGTGAGTTCTGGGTCTGCGAGGTCCATCTTGTTGAGGAATACAACAATCTTTGGAACGCCAACCTGACGAGCAAGCAGAACGTGCTCGCGAGTTTGTGGCATAGGACCATCAGCTGCAGATACTACCAAGATAGCACCGTCAACCTGAGCGGCACCGGTGATCATGTTCTTAACGTAGTCGGCGTGACCAGGCATGTCAACGTGAGCGTAGTGACGCTTTTCACTTTCATACTCCTGGTGAGAAGTTGAAATGGTAATACCACGCTGGCGCTCTTCTGGTGCCTTGTCGATTTCGTCGTAAGCGATTGGCTTGTTTACTGCGCTAGGAAGTTTCTTAGCGAGTACAGCAGTAATAGCTGCGGTTAGAGTAGTTTTACCATGGTCAACGTGGCCCATTGTACCAACGTTAACGTGAGGCTTACTACGGTCAAATGTGTCTGCCATGTAGAGAAGACTCCTTGATTAATTACTAAAATTGTTCTGTGCTAGCACATATAATGCTCACACGAGTGACCCAGATATTGTATCTCATAAGACCACCGATGTAAAGTATCTGCTATCATTCTAAGAGCCAAGCGCTTTATCAAATATATATGCATACCATGGAGGCGATGTGTCAGTAGAAACAAATGGCACTTTTGTTGATTATATGCAGGCACAGCAACTTGATCCTTTGGACCTAGACGCTGAGTTTGCAAAACTACCACACTACAACAAAACAACAGATACCGAAAACATAGGACGCCTTCTTTGCGCTGCTGCTGAGTGCAGCCTAGACCTTGACCCGCACTCGAATGAGACGAGCTTGGCGGCAATGCGTGACCTAGATTTCTTGGCAAGCTCACTAGTTGCTCACGGAGTTGAGCCCATGAAACTTAGCCAGGCCGTTGAGCCGGCCTTTTCTCAATTAGGATCTTGGCTGGATACGGTTCCGCGCGGGACAGTCTACACCTACACCGTAGCTAATCCGCTGCAGTCACGTCGTCGCAGCTTTACGGGCGATCCTCAAGAAGAGCTGTTTATGCAAGCTGTTACTGACGCTACGATTACCCTTGATACTGCTGTTGAGGCATTCGCTACTAGCGGACCTCATGCAGGTGTTGCAGGCTTTACTATGGCGGCCAACACCCTGCTTACTCGGGTAATTGAAGTCAAACGTAATGTTACGCCAGAATTCTTTACGGGTGTGCTTCGGCCGTACCTAGACCCTCTTACGGTAGATAATGTTGAGTATTTTGGCCCAGGAGGAGTACAACAGTCACTCGCAATCGATTACTTACTATGGGGACATGGGGATACTGACGCCGTGTACAGTGAGTTCGTGAAAGACAACTACAAGTATTTATCGCCGCAGCAACGTTCACATATTGAAAAGTCACTTTTAGATCTAGCTAGTCAGAACGTACTCGCGTATCTCAGTGAAAATGCCGATCCAGAACTAGCGGCCGCCACGCACGGTGTGTTGCGTACACTCAGGAAATTTCGCTATCCACATAAACGATTGGCTGAAGATAACGCAGCGCTTGCGCCCGAAGAAGATACATACGCTTCCGCCATTCTGCCGGTGCTCATCCGTAAAACTGAAGCTGCCATCAATGAAATCGAGACACGCTACAATTTGTCCACCAGATAGTATTGGCACCCGGCTTTACATTTCTCAAAGCATAAGAATGGTGCTAGTCTAGGTGTAGTGTCGAGCGGCTCACCTCGGAAACGACCTGTAATATGACAGAACGGATTTAGTATGGAATATGAAAAAAGTCAGAGCGTCCTCTCTTTTCGGGAACTGATTAATAATACGCCCCTTGTGCATTTGCCTACTATCTCTCAAGATTGTGGCTTTTCGGTTTACGCAAAACTCGAGATGCAGAATATCGGTGGCAGCATGAAAGATCGTGCGGCCTTTTCGATGATAGAAGCGGCGCTGAAAGCTGGCCAAGTGCGTAAAGGGTCGACAGTAATTGAGTCAAGTTCTGGGAATATGGGTATCGGCCTCGCCATCGCGTGTAAAGTATACGGCCTGCGCTTTGTATGTGTCGTGGATGCACGTACCAACATTACTAACATGCAGCTAATGGGGGCCTATGGTGCCCAGGTGGTGCGCATCGAAAAGGCGCCTCATGGCAAAAGTCTACTCGAAGCTCGCCGTGAGTACGTTGCCAAGTTTCTTGAGGAAAACCCGGACTGCTATTGGCCTAATCAATACGGGAATGAGTTCAACCATAAAGCGCATGAACAAACCATGAAAGAAATCGCGACTGCATTAAACAATAAGGTTGACTACGTATTGTGCGCGGTTGGAACCTGCGGCACGATTCGCGGCTGCTCAGACTACATAAAGCAATCAGGTCTCCACACCAAGATCATCGCAATTGATGCAGTCGGCAGTGTTATTTATGGGGGTGAATCTGGTGATCGGCTCATACCCGGACATGGCGCTGCAGTACGTCCTGATATTTTTCGGGAAAACATGGCAAGTAAGGCCCTGCATATGACAGATGCAGATTGCGTTCATGGCTGCGATCTCCTTCTTGCTAAAGAAAATATTTTGGCGGGCGGGTCGTCAGGCGCGGTTATCGCAGGCCTGTTGAAGTACGCTCCTCAAATCGAAAACGACGCAAATGTAGTGGTTATTCTGGCAGATAGAGGAGAGCGATATTTGCATACGATTTATAACGACCAGTGGCGTAACCAGTATCTTAAGTAGTAAAGGAAATTATTATGAACGAAGGCGAATTACGTATTATCAACGGTGATACTGTTTGGGAGTTGCTGCGCAAAAAACAGCAGGACATTGTGAACATTATAGAAAACGCATACACTGCGCACCATAAAGCACAGAGCTCACTGCCGCACTCAGTGTTCCTACGCTTTCCTAGTAATTCGAAAGATAGGATTATTGGTTTGCCTGCATATATCGGTGGCGAGGCACCAAGTGCGGGCATCAAGTGGATTGCCTCTTTTCCAGACAATATTACTCGTCACAAGGATCGTGCTTCCGCTGCAATTATTCTTAATTCAACCGAAACAGGCCAACCCTACGCGTTTTTAGAGGCGTCAATTATTAGCGCCAAGCGTACCGCCGCCAGTGCTGCCTTGGCGAGCACAAAGCTCAACAGAGGGCATATATACGAGTCGGCCAGCTTTATTGGAACGGGCCTTATTAATTATGAAACGCTACGTTTTGTAAGTGCTTTGCACCCTACGCTACGCACCGTTACTATTTTTGACCTTAGCGCCGACCGAGCTCAACAATTTGCCAACAAGGCGAAATCTATCGTGGGAGATGACGTGGATATACGTATCAGTAGTTCTTTAGAGGAAGCCCTGGGCGCCTCTAAGCTAATCGCAATTGCAACAACTGCGTCCACTCCTTACCTTGCTAACAAAGAGCAATTACAATCTGAATCACTTGTCCTTCACACCTCACTTCGTGATATTACGCCAGAGGTGATTTTGGACTGCACCAACGTGGTAGATGATCTTGATCATGTAAATCGTGAGAATACAAGTATTCATTTGGCTTCCCAGAAATCAGGCTCTACTGACTTTGTGCACGGCTCATTAGGCGCTTTTCTTCAAGATGGAAATGCAGAATTGCCCGCAGACAAGCCTGTTATCTTCTCGCCTTTTGGCCTGGGGGTTTTGGACATGGCTCTGGCTCGCTTTGTATACGAGCGCGCAATAGATCAAAATGCAGGTGAAGTTATACGCAACTTTTTGCCTCAAACCTGGATAGATCGCGCCGACTAGGCTTCTTTTTAGCGCATTCCCTGCTCTAGGCCGGTCATAAATGCCTCTGTCGCTCCTGGTAGCGTCTGTAGGTTATAGCCGCCCTCCAGTACGACACAAGTGGGCAGCTTAAGAGCACCTATTGTTGCTCCAATCGTAAAGTAATGCTGATCTTCAAGGTGCGTGATAGGTGGTAAGTTTGTGAATTCTCCTTTATGTCCGTCAAAGCCCGCTGATACCACAAGCGCATCCGGTTTAAAATCATCAATGTACTCACATGCCTTTGCCAGCAATCCGTTGTATCGCTTTGCGGATACGCCAACTTCAAAAGGAAAGTTAGCATTAGTATTCCGGCCGAGGCCTCTGCCAGTTTCATCAGCACGTCCACTGCTTGAGCTTGGGTTCTGCAGATCAGCATGAAGTGATGCGTACAACACTCTTGGATCTTCATAGAAGATGTCCTGTGTGCCGTCTCCGTGGTGCACATCAATATCAATGATCGCCACCCTGCTACTTGTCTGTTTAAGTACGTTTGCTGCAACTGCAGCATTATTGAGAAAACAGAAGCCGTGATAATAGCTTCTTCCAGCGTGATGGCCCGGTGGCCGACAGAGTGCCGCCGACAGTGGCGGCTTATCTTGTAGATGTCTGGTTATCGATGAGGCTGCCAATTCGGCCGCCCGAACAGAGCGCATAGCCAAGCCAAAAGTTTCAGAGTATATAAGCGACGAACCCTGCGCTCCTATGTCGAAGGCAGTAGTTGCAGGAGCGCCTTCGGCCGCCCGAACACTAGCCTGGTGTTGCGCGTGAACCATCGTAATATCGTGGATGGGCAAAAGACCGGACGATTGGGCAGCTTCCTCCACGGTATAAAGTGACAGCGGTGTTGGTGACTGCTGAAAGCGATCGACAATACTGTCTATACGATCCGGCATGTCCCACTCTTTACCGGCCTCATCTACCCAGCCTTCGTGACCGTGTTGGCCATCTGCCACGAATACCGTGCGCTGATATTCGGTCATTCCTTACTTCTGGCCTCGTACGGCTTTTACGGCGCGTGCAAATGTTTGCATTCCACTTACTAAAAGTTCGTCCGGAATTGTTATTGCGGGAGATATCTTGCATTTATCACCGTACAAGCCAGTGGTCTGTACGATAACGCGTTGGTCAAGAGCTGTCACGCGTACTGCTTCCGCCTCAGCTTTACTGGCTCCATCGTATGCAAGTCCCATGCCTGTACGGCGAAACGCAGCTCGTAAATCAGCGTCGCTGATTTCGTCGTCAAGAACTTCATCCATCATTTTGCCTTTTTGTGCTGCCTCTGCCTTGAAGTCATTCGCTAGAACATATGAGACTACCCGCCGACCCACGGTAACGCCCAAAGGCCAGCCAGAGAATGTAGAGTCAAAGGCTGCCCCATCCACTGGGACCCGCTCCATGAATGAGTGTTTTGCAATCACGGCCGACAGTGGCACGATACCGCCACCGAGTGACTTACCTAGCAAAAGTATGTCAGGTTCCACGCCATGCGCAGTACTGACAACAGGCTCACCATGCCTAAAGAATGCGCTTTGAATTTCATCAGCAACCATGGGCACGTCTCGATCAGTGCATATTTCGCGAATGCCTTTTAGAAAATCTGCACCCATGTCGTTAAAACCCGACGCTCCTTGAACTGGCTCAATGAAGACTCCGGAAACATGCTGCGATGCAATTGTGCTATCCAGCGTAGTAAGTGCTTCATCCAGCGACCCGTCTTGGGGACGGGGGGCATGAATAACCTTTGCTTGATCAGTAAAGGCGTCTTGACGAAGAAATGCGGGATCGGTAAGCGAGCGACTCACGCCTGAGTACCCATGAAACGCGCCATTAAAACTTACGAGCGCGCCATCGGGCCTGGCCAACAAGCAAGCTCGCGCAGCAGCCTCAACAGCCATAGCACCACCAACCGGGTAATAGTGATCCCACGCACCTTCTAGCCCTACCATTTTTCCCAATGAAAGGGCTAATTCACGCTTAACTCTGGAATCAAAGAACACTACATTATCAGCAGACGCCTCTTGCAGTGCGCTGCTAATCTCTGGGTTCATATGGCCAAAGTTGGCGGCACTGTAACCCATTACAAAATCTGTATAGGGTTCAGGATCGCCCTCCATCCATACTTGCGAACCGCTTGCGCGTTCTACAACCTGGTCGTTACCCATGATACTAAACTCTTCTTGTGGAATGTTATGCTGCATTACTTCGTATACACTCATGATTAGTCCTTCTTCTTTATAGTATTAAGTATGTGTTGCAGGGATTTTATATGTGATTTTGCCTGGCGGGAGGCTTGTTCGCCGCCCCGGTAGAGTAGCAACACTCGTATTTCACCATGCAATCCCGGCTCGACTACAAGTCCTTCGGTAACACCTGGCGGGAGCATTTGTCTGCGCCAATCGTCTTGTTCTTTAAAGTATGGTATCGCGTCCTCTCTTAGTTTAGTTTCGGCATCTTTAGGGTAATTCTCGTACACAAAATAATACTCAGCTGGTTCTGTCAGTGCGCCCAGATTTTGAGCATTTGTAATCTTTGCTTTGCCTTTGGCTAACTCGGACTGGGCCTGCTTGGCATATGCAGCGATACCTTGCTGCGGTGTGACGTGACATGGAATTACTACGCCATACATACTTACAGCCTTTGCCGTTAGGTCGTCGTCAAAAGTGCGAGCTGCATCGTATACTCCCACGGAAATTTCAGTATCAGCCGCTATAGACTGGCAATATGCAGCCATGTAGAAAGCGCTGGGAGTAATTTTTTGAGTACGGGCGTAGCTTGCATGTGCGGCAACTTGCTCTGCAGGTACTGTAAACGAAACTGTGTGTACGTCTTCTGCTGCAACGCTTCGAGCGATATTGCCAGCACCGGTGGAGATAGCAACTTCTTTTGCCAATGGCTGAAAAGGTAATTTTTGCACTTCGGGCGCTTGCACTCTTTTATGAATGCTATTGCTGTATAGTACAAAAAGTCGCTCAAGCAGGAGCGAGAAGCTCCATCCATCACACACGAATGAAGGAAAGCTCATAAATAAATACCAGTTCTTCTGGCCTGCCTGCGCTGTTCTTATGCGCAGTACTGGGCCTTGTTCAATGTCGAATTCCTGCTCAAGATCCTTGTCCGCTGTTTTTTGCACCCAGGCACTGAAAGCTTGCTGCGCATGATCCTCGTGCTGTAGGTCAATAGGCATAGTGGGGCGCACTAAAGGAACTGGCAGAGAATCTTCTTTCAACTGGTAGACTGTTCGTAATGATGGCAGGCTTTTTGTAAGTTGCACTACTGCCTGTTTGAAATGTTTTGCATCTACGGCACCTTCGAGCTTAAAGGCCGTCTGCTCGTGATAATCACGCTTGGCGCCCGCTTGCCAAAAAGCTAGTCCAACGCGTTGGCCCAGTGATAGCACGGTGCCGGTTGCTCCGCGAGGCGTCGCCACAGTAATTATCTGTTGGCCTGAGGCCGCCTGAGCTACTGAATCTGCTTCGAGTAAATCACCCACGGGAAACCGCATACCTTCTCTGGCCAGAAGTGTCGAGACTTTAAGCGCATCGACCGAGTCACCGCCTAGCTCAATGAAAGTTTTATCCAAGTCGCTGTCACTGACGGGTTGTGTTAAAACAGTCTGCAGTGCCGCAATGACCACTTTTCGCTGTTTATCAGTGAGCCGAACAGACTGCCTCAGGTGCACATCTACAGCTTGGTAGGTTTGCGGCAGTTGAACGAGCTTAGTGGGATCAGCTAAGTACAGTGCAATTGCCTCATAAAATGAGTTTATGACGGTATCAGCATCAACTCCAAAGTCGCTCATATCTGCAGGTACTGCACAGATTAGTTCGGTAGCGTTTGCAGAAATATCAACGTCAACAGCCAGCATATATCCTGTGTTCTCACGTGTCGCAAGAACGGAGTATGTTGATTGGCCGGTATTATGCGCAATGGTGAGGATAGCGTCAAACCGAGAAGCGTAAGGCGAGACCTGTTGGTTAATCGCACTCAATGAATAGTGTTTTGCTCTGTCCATCCCGAGCATTTCTTCTTGGATATGCTTTGTCATTTGTTCGAGCGTTATGCCAGTGTCAGGCGCGAGCCACGGCAGGGTATTTATGAATGCACCCACCGAGTCATCGTCCACCAGTCCCGGTACGCGTGTTGACTGCACAAGTCCATAGTGCAAAGCTTTTTTGTGAAAATAGGCGCCCGCCCACAGTGTCCATAGCGCTTGGACGAGCACGGCAGGCGTTGCATGCAGGTCACGAGCAGCAGCACGAAGCGAACGGTTTAGCGCAGGCGTAAGGTGCTTCCGTGCCCGGTAGGTATCTTCTGACTGGCTTATAGCATAGGGTATCAGTTGGCCATCACGCTTCTTGAGTGCGCGTAAGTGATTGTGCCAGAACTGTAGTTCACTGTCGCCAACATGAGCCATTGTCCAGCCCACATACTTTTTTGTAGCGTTGGCTGTTGGCTGAGACTCCCCAGTTTGATATATTTTGCTAAGCTTGTTGAGCAAAATATCAACGCCGGGTCCATCCATCAGCACATGATGGTACGTAACTAGTAACGCCGGTGCCATTTTTGGTGAACATATGATCATAAAACGAATTGGTGGGCCAACGTTTGGCGGCGCCAGAGCGTTCATTTCTTTGTTGAGTAGGCTAGGTAGCTCAATATCTGTACTATCGGAGGTATAGAGTGAAATAGTAGGTTTACTATTGCCAATAACTATCTGGATCGGCTCCTCGCCTTCCCAGTCAAACATGGTTCGTAAAATAGGCTCCTGATCAACAAGCATTGTGAGAGCTGCTTGCAAGCGGTCGGTATCCTGTACCTCTGGAAACCGAATGCAAATTTGCTGCACATATCGTTCGCCTTCATGCGCCATGCCCTCGAATAAGAGTCCTTGCTGGATTGCGGTTAACGGATAAACATCTTCGACTATAGGGCTTGTCATTATTTCTTCACTCGCTTAAGTATGTCGGCCAGTCGATCATTGCTGACTGAGGTGAGATCATAGGTGACCTGCTCGGGTCCGGCTGGCCGTAAAAATTCACCACAGAGCTCTGCAGCTCGTGCAACAATGTGTTCTACTTGCTGCCGTTCCTGACCAGCAACATTGTGAGACACCTGTAGGATAAGTTCGCTATCGGTGTGTACAATATCTATTTCAACAAAAGCATCCTTCTTAAATGCTGGCGTGCGTACTACGGTATAGTCGCTAGTGGTAAAAGCGCTTCCCACATAACTGATCGTCCACATAGGTTCCGGTTTAGTATTTAGCTGTTGCTGGGGCAAAAGGTATCGAAGAATTCCGTAATGCACACCTTCATTCGGCACTTCATTTAAACTTCGTTTGACAGACCTAATGGCAATTTTGGGGCTGTCCGTACTTGCTGCAATAGCGTGGGGATAAAGATACGCAAGCCAACCCACAGCCGTGGCCACTTCGCCAGTCCGGTCAACTGTACGTGCAGTAGATTCGATCATGAAGGCAAAGGTGTCTTTAGAGGCAACTTCTTTATTGGCTTGAGCAAGCCCCCATATTACCACTGACTGCAGGTCTAGCCCGCGTTTTTTAAGTGTAAGATTTGCTGTTTCTGTGAGTGGTACTTTTTGCTCAAAAAATGCTGATTTTCCTATCATTTGTTTTTTGTAGGGCACCACTTTAGCTAGGACGTTCTCCCAGTAAGAGGCTTCTTCAGAGATCGCGGAATCCGAAAGCGACTCCGTACGGGCCTGCCACCATGCTTTTGCTGCATATTCAGTGGTCTGCTTTTGCGGCTCACCGGCAATATGTTGCTGCAATTCTGTAATAACAATTGGCCACGACAGTACATCGAATCCGTAATGGTGCGCCACAACCAAAAGTTGGCGCTCGCCGTTAAATGTACATATCTGTGCCACGAGCAAATGTCCACTTGCCAGATTTAATGTAGGTCGCAGCTCTGTCACGCGCTCTTTAACCGCCTCAAGTGTGGCAAGCAGAGGTTCGCCTTTTACAACAATGTGTTGCTTGATAGTAGTGACACGTGAAGGATAGCTTTCGTGTAATGACGCGTGGCTTGATACCCACTCACGCAAAGCCTTATTGGCCGTTTCGTGCGTTACTTTTTTGGATATCGGTACCAACGCAGCTTGAACCTCGCCGTCGTTTAATTGCGCGGAGTGAAGCAGGTAATCTTCTTGTATTGGCATGCGAGCCAGATGAATAATTCGGGCTACCTTGTGCTTTGGCTTCTCGCCGTTTTTCGCATGTACTGCTAGCTCGGCAGGCGTCTGATGGTTAAGAAGATCACGAATACTTACTGTGATCCCGGCTTTGTTGAGCTGAGCAATCACACGTGCCGATAAAAGCGAGTCGCCTCCAGCATCAAAAAAGTTTGTGCTAGGAGTGATTGTCGTGCGTAATTCGCGTTCCCAGATTTGTACAATCTGACCCACAACGCTATCGGAGTCTGTGCTCGCGTCTTTTTGTGGCGCCTCAGTCTGAAGGGTGTTTTGTTCAAGTGATGCTTGGGTTAGCGCCAGCAGCTGCCGACGATCGATTTTACCACTGCTATTGCGCGGCATAAACTCTCGTTTTAGCAATCGCCATGGAACCATATATGCTGGGAGTCGACTGCTCAAATAAGCTTTTGCTTCTAACTCATTCACATCATCGGTTGCCGTAAAGTATCCAACGAGCTTCTTGCTGCCAGCGTTTTCCCACACAATAACCGCAACTTCACTGACTGCCTCATGTGTCATGAGTTGACGTTCTATTTCTCCCAGCTCAATACGGTAACCTCGTATCTTTACCTGACTGTCCCGTCTGCCCCGATATTCGAGTACTCCAGAAGTACGCCAGCTGCCGAAGTCACCAGTTTTATACATACGCGTCTTGCCTGTCGCATCAAACGGATCTTGCATAAAAGCTTCTGCTGTACGTTCAGGATCGTTGAAGTAGCCAGAAGCCACGGCAATACCAGATATATAGATCTCACCGATCACACCCTGGGGGCAGACATTAAGGTCGGCGTCGAGCACATATGTTTTAACGTTGGTCAATGACTTGCCGATGGGTACTGGGCGATTCGAGACGGCATCCGCAGGCATAATAGTGTGGAAGTGCGTGTCATCAGAGGCTTCTGCTGGGCCGTAAGCATTAAGCATCGCTTTTTCGGGATAATGCGCAAACCATTTACGAACCAAGCCCGGCGTAATAGCCTCCCCGGTTGTTATAATCGCCACGTCTCGTAGGTATTGTCCATAGTCGGGGTACGCTTCTTCGGTATCCAAGTAAGAGGCTAGAAGTGACGGCACAATCTCAAGGACTTCTATCTTATCTGCTTGTAGTCGTTGGTAGAACTTTGTTGCATCTATAACGGTCTCGTCATCGTAAATATATACCGAGCCGCCAACACTGGCAGCGCACACAAGTTGCCACACCGAAATGTCAAAGGCCGCCGATGCCGTTTGTGCAATACGCGAGCCCACGCCAATGCTCAGCTCTTCTATCATCATAGCCAGATGGTTCAAAAATCCGTCATGACGAATGACTACACCTTTTGGTGTGCCAGTAGAGCCTGATGTGAAGATAACGTATGTTGGATCGCTCACGTCTCCTTCAAATGCCGGGAGTTGCGGGCCATTAACAATCTTTTTGTGCTTGTCGGTAACATACGTAGCGTAGGTAGATGCAACGTTTGCTTCATGCGCACTGTCCGTTACAACGAGTGTTGGCTGGGCTTGATGTAACACGGCAGCAATGCGATCTTTGGGATGTTTTATTTCTAGCGGTAAGTACACTGCGCCAAGTCGCCACGTCGCAAGCATTCCTGCCAGAAACTCTACTGAGCGAGCGTGGTATAAGGCTACTATATCCCCGCGCTTTACGCCAGCAGCATGAAACTGTGCTGCATACGAAAGTGCTAGTTCGTGCAGCTTAGCGTACGTTAACTCCCGGCTCCCGTAGACTACTGCTATGCTATCACTGTAATCCTGCACGTTGGTTTCGAATCGTTGCCATAAGAGTCGTTCGTCAAGTGGCTCATCCCTACCGCTACCAAGTGCGAGAATCGCCTGCTGCTCTTCGCCATCGAGCAAGGTATAGCTGGCAAGAGTGCCAGTCGGATCCTTTACGAGCTGCTGTGACAGTTGCATGAAGTAACTCATACATCGATCTAAATCTTGTTCACCAAAAATGGCAGCGTTGTACTCTACTACCAAGAACTCGGCATCACCTCGCTTATGAACATTGAAAATAGTATCAAGCTTAGCATGTCGATTAGGTAGCAGCACATTCTTGGTGCAATGAGGAATGGTGTCCGGTTGTTCTGCGGCATACTCAAACATAGCGTTGTAAAGTGTAGCGCTCACTTGACGACCATGCTGTAAGTCCTTTGCGAGCTCGATGAGAGAGAAATTCGCATGCTCCAAGCGTGACCATAACTGTTTCTGGTTAGTGCGCGCAAAATCGCTGAATAGTTGATCGCTCTGAATGGTGTACCTGCATGGCAGCACATTCATAAATGCGCCTATAGTCTGGGCGGTGGCTTCGGTGCGCACTGTTGCTGACGTGCCCAAAACTACATCGTTCTGGCCAGACAGTTTGTACATAAGTAAGGCACACAAGCTCGCGTACATAACAGTGGGTGTTACTCGCCATTGTTTCGCAAGTGCGTGGATGCCCTTGCTGACACTGTCTGGAATTTGAGTTTCAATTTGGCCGCCAATATTCTCCTCGGATGTTGTCACGGGATTCTCGGAAGGAAGTTCGATGCGCATGGCTGCGCCATCAAGTTCCTTCTTCCAGAATAGCTGGCTACTGGGGTCTACCTTTGCGGTTGGTGGGAGCTCTTGTGGTGGAACTGCCAGTTTCTGATCATCCTGAAAGTAACTCGATAGGTACTGGCTTAGTATCGACCACGATGCGTCGTCGAATACAATATGAGGCAAGCAGACAAAAAGTGTCGATATGCCTGCTTTGGATACAAGCGCGCAGCGCAACATCGCATCTGTATCGAATGCAAATGGGCGATGAATAAAATTTTCTAGTTCGGCGTGCTGCTCATCCTCAAAAACGCGTAGCTCATACCCTTTACCGGTTAGGCTGCGGGTGGGCTCGCCATCTTTTTCATGAAATACTGACATGAGCTGTGGCTGTGCTTCACATGCCATCTGCAATACTGTGCGCAGACGCTTGTCGTCCAGTGCTATGTCAAAATCCAGTTGCCGTATAATATTATTGCTTGTGTCTTGAGGATTTAACTTTTGTTGATACCAAAAAGCCTGCTCTATGCTCGTTAGCGCTGTATCTTTCATACTTTTCCCTTACTTGGCTATTACTATTTCTGTCATATGTTGTGGGGTAATCGGATCATCAAGAATCTCTGATAGCGAGAGGGTCTTGTTAAACACTCGCGAAATATCAGCAATCAGTCGCATTGCACCAAGGGAATCACCACCGATTTCAAAGAAGTCACTATTTTCGTTTATCTGGCCGGTGTCACCTAGAATATTTCTCCAAACTTCTATCATCTGCTGAACTTCTGACGCTACCCCCAATCCGGATGCTACAGGCTCTGGAGTATACGTACGGCTGAGTGTTTTACGGTCAACTTTTCCATTACGGTCCAGCGGTAAGCTATCGAGGTGGCGATACGTAGCCGGTATGGCAAAACTGGGCAACTTCCCTGTTAATTTCTCTGTAAAAATTGCGGTATCGATCTTGTGAGGTGCAATATATGCACATACTAGCGATGTCATTTGCTCGGGCACGAACACAACTGCTTTATCCAGTGCTAGTACCTCTTGGATAGTTGCTTCTACGCCCTCAAGTTCGATTCGTTGGCCATTAAGCTTGATTTGATTATCAACCCGACCCAGATATTTTAGGCTCCCATCTGGCAAAAACGAGCCAATGTCTCCCGACCGGTAGTAGCGGCCTGCTGTAGCATTGATGAATTTCTGGTTTGTTAATCCTGGCTTGTTGGCGTATCCGTCTGCGAGCATGTCTCCCGAAATACAAATTTCACCTGATCCGCTTAGGCACTCCTGTCCTGTTTCGGGGTCGCGCAGCGTAACTTTCACCCCTGGCAAGGCAGTACCGATAGGAACAGACTGTCCCGATAGGCGTGTTACTTCATATGTTGTAGCGCACACTATGGATTCGGTTGGTCCATACGCATTTATAAAGTGCGGTACAGATTTGTACAGCCGATTTGCAAGTTGAGGTGGGCAAGGCTCGCCAGCAACTATCAAGCTTTTGAGGTTGCTTAGTAATGACGGCTCCATGGGAATGATGACCGACGGAGGCAATGTTGCAACCTGAATCCGTTTCGCACTCAGTAGATTATCGAGTGTGCCGTACAGATTCTCCCGCAGCTGTCTGCCTGGCACCACCAAGATGCCACCCATGAGCAAAGTGCTACACGTTTCCACCATTGCGGAGTCAAAACTCAAACGCGCAAACTGCAACACTCGTGTATTTTTTGCAATGTAGTACCTGCGAGCAAGTCTTCTTGAGACTTTATTCAACGCCTTACGACTGGCTACTACAGCCTTGGGTTTACCGGTTGTGCCCGAGGTATGCAGAATATATGCTAATTGCTGCGGCTGTTCTGTGTGTATGGTTGAGCCAGATTTTTGCACTAAGTCAGATGTATCACAGACGTGAAAGTCAGGAGGCATGGATTGTTTGAAGTGGCTGTCTACAAGTACAGTTTTTGTGAACGGACTAAGCATCTCGGCAATCAACGTGGTGTCAAAACGAGGATCGATGGGTACCACCACCTTTCCGCACCACATAATTGCCAACATAGCGATAACACCATTGACTGACTGGTCGGCGACCAACCCTATGTATGTTTCCTGAGGCGCTATTTTCTTTAGGTGCGCAGCCGCCCTTTGTATACGATCGATGAGTTCACTGTAGCTAACGCTCTTATCTAGTCCTTCTATGGCAATTGCCGAAGGCTGGCGCTGGGCTACTTTTTGAATAGCCGCACCGATCATTACGCGGCCTTTGTGAAGATTGTATCGTTAATAACAAGGAGGTCTATGTCTGAGTCGATATATGCTTGCAGCGCGTCATCTGCATAGCAGACTATGGGCATCGACTTAAGATTGAAAGAGGTGTTAAGCAAAACAGGCGCTCCTGTTACTTCGGCAACTGCACCAAGTAAGTCCCATAAGAGTGGTAGATCGGCTTTTTCCACTGCCTGAACGCGAGCCGTACCGTCAACATGCGTAATGGCCTGAAGCTCACCTCGGTGCTCTTCGCGTACGTTGACATTAAATAACATATGTTTGTATCCGACACCATCAACTGCCTCAAAGTAAGTCTTGAGGGCTTCGGATTGAACAATCGGCGCAAAAGGACGGAAATTCTCACGCTGTTTTGTAACAGTATTCAGACGGTCGCGCATTTCATATTGGCGAGGATCAGCCAAGATGCTTCTATGGCCGAGCGCTCGAGGGCCAAACTCCATGCGCTCCTGGGCCCATCCCACGATGCCGCCATTTACGATACAGTCGCGAACCGTAGTGATAAGTTCTTGCTGCGACATGTGGCGCACCTGAAAGCCGTACTCCTTCGCGCGTGCTTCAATCTCAGGCGTAACAGTAACGCTAGGCCCGTAAAATGGCATATCTTGTGAATTACTAAACGTAACTGCTGTGTCCTGTTGCGCTGAAACATGCAACGCAGCGCCAATAGAAGTTCCATCATCAGCTGCCGCCGGAGCCACATATATGCTTTTGAATATTTTTTTATCGGCGATGTACGCATTGGCAACACAGTTGAGGGCCACGCCACCAGACATACAAAGATTGGTATTGCCTGTTTCTTTTGCCCAGTAAGATACTACGTGCAGCATTGCATCATTCAAACGGCGCTGCAGCGCAGCGGTAAAGTCACGGTGAGCTTGTGTAACTTCGCCTTCTGGCTCCCGCCCTGGCAAACCGAGCTCTTGCATAACATTTTTAAAGTGACGGTACGTTTCACGATCTACAGGCGTTTCTATTTTGCGCGGCAAAAGATCGGGAATAAGCACACCACCCTGATCATCAAGGACAACTAGCTTCTCAAATGTATCAGCGTATACTTCTGGATTTCCGTAAGCAGCCAAGCCCATGATCTTGTATTCGTCTGAGTTTGTTATAAACCCTAGATAGTCCGTCACCGCTGAGTAAAGCATTCCCAGCGAGCTTAGCGGCCCTAAGGCTGCAAGTTTTTCAAGTTGATTGCCCCGGCCATTATAAATACTGATGCTACTCTGCTCGCCAAGCCCATCGGCTACTACTACCAGCGACTTTTCGTAAGCGCTGTTATAAAATGCATAGCTGGCGTGCGATATGTGGTGGTCGACTGCCGTAAAACGATCTGACACATCAATTCCAAAAGTTTCTTTAAAGAGTGCTATCTGGCGCTCGTCGCTCAGTACTTCTTTGTATAAATCCTTGGTATATTCTGAGCGAAGAAGAAGGGCTTCCATAGGTCGGTAGTCAAAGTTGTGCGCAACGGCAGCTATATCGTCCCATTCCACCCCTGCCTCTGACAAACAGTATTCGATTGCATTCTTTGGAAATGCTGATGTGTGTTTTTGGCCAGTAAAACGCTCTTCGGCAACCGCTGCAATAATAGTGCCATTGCGAATAATTGCCGCCGCCGCGTCCATGCCTTGCGACACAAGGCTTTCGTGCAGAGTTAGTCCTTCAATGTGTGACTTTTTGTAGTCGTTGTAGTCGTTAAAGCCGCTGTAACCCAGAACAATTGTGTCTTTTACCTGCATGTAGCCGCCCCCCTTAGTTACTTTCATCCATCATATCAACATATACCCGTAATGTTCCCATGTCTTTTTGACTACATATTGTAATATAATTTCCGTCAATAATCTTATGTGTATACCACCCCTTAAGTAACAACTGTTCTTTTCGATAAAGGCGGAATCTAGCATCTTGTGTCTCAACAACATATTCTTTGGGATCAGCAAGGCCAAAGCCCGTACCGTACATTTTAAGGGCGGCCTCTTTGAGCGTCCAGTGCCGCAAAGGCGAAACGGCAGCCCTTTGCAGCTCTTTACTATTAAACGCTACATCTAAAATGTCAGCGACTTCCTTCTCTCTGCTTAGGGGTTCCATATCTATGCCCACTGTACGCTGCGCGCCCTCAGTTACCACCAGGGCAAGGGCACTTTTGGTATGAGTATAGTTGAAATCAACGTTACTTCCCTGTACATAAGGGCGCCTAAAAGTATCTCGCATAATCTTTGCGGGGGACGGCATGATGTTAGCTTTAGCCGCGTAATCTTGTAGCATACGTAGGACCAAGGATGAATAGTCCCCATCTATTGGCTTTGATGCCCGGCGATAATACATATACATTTGATTCATAACTATACGCCAATCCGTAACTATTGCCAAAATGCGCAGGTCTTAAAGAATAGCGCCTAGTTTGCATTTTGCGACCGTTAGGTGCATACTGGGCTCATGGTTAAGTGCCGTCAACAGATTATCGCTATTATTATGATCCCGACTCGGGGTTATTAGTAGTGCGACTGTAAGAATCTAGCGCCACAATAACCCCGCCTAACCGGGGTTATTTTTTATTGAAGGAGAAAGTATGCACGAATTAGAGCCAGCTTTAACGCTCGGCGAACAACATGAACAGGCTGTTGCCGCAGCACGACTGGCAGTACAGGACCTGTCGCAATTAGGGATGTATGCTGGGGGCGACGCCTCTCGTGTAATGCGTCACCAGGTTTCGGCTTTGCCCGAAATGTACAGCGAGGGTGCCGTGCGGGTCACTCCCCTCACCGAGGTCGCACCCGACGTATTCTTTAAAGATGAGCGCCAGCAAGTCACGGGTGCGTTTAAGCCTCGGGGTGCGTTTGTGAACTGTTGGCTTACGCTGGAGCAAAATCCTGAAACGAGAGAGCTGGTCGCCACGAGTGCGGGCAATCATGCTCAGGGTGTGGGCCAGTTTGTAACCTGGCACAACCAGAATTTTGGCTGGAAACTGCAAGCGCATGCTTTTATGGCAGAAACCGCAAGCGACGCCAAAAAGCTCTCACTCCGCAATCAGGGCGCGGAGGTACATGATTTAGGATTTGCCTCCCTAGAAGAAGCCCGGGCAGGTGCTCAGGAATTTGTGCGCACGTCCTTGTGGCCAGCGGCTGAAATTCTGCCCTATGCCGCGCCCGAAACAATTGCCGGACAAGGCACCATCATGACAGAAACACTACTGCAGTTGTGGGAGGCTGGTGTTGATACCACTGCGCAGCCACTAGTTGTGCGTGTTGGCTGGGGTGGTGGTGGCCTAGCCCTGGGAACGGCCGAAGTTATGAAGCAGCTGATCGACAAAGGTCTCGTGCACCCACAGTCAGTGGTGGTAGCAGTTGAAGAAGTACACAACGATAGCGGTCAGCGCGGTTTGGCTCGTTATGACCTAGGCCAAACAGACATGAGTTCCTTGTTTAGTTCTGCCGAGTTCGATCCTGCGAATGACGGGATCGCTGTGCAAGTTCCAGATCTGTTGAACATAGCCATGGCCCAGAAATACCGCAATGAAGGTCTGCTGGTGTTCGATTGCGTCACCAAGGCGCAGGTTGGACGCGCAATGGTGAGCAACCCAGGTACAGAACCAGCCGGCGCGCTGGCAATTGCCAGTCAGCAATCAATGGCGGCTACCCAGTTTACAGAGGGCGCTCGACCGCTCGAAGTCTGTGTTGTATCCGGCGGCAACCTTACTGACATCAAATTTCAGGAATACCGCAATGCGTACCAGGATAGTATGGATCGCACGCCTCAAGCCCTTGGCGGTTATGTACTGCGGGGCTACACTGCAATGGAATCGGGTTACCGAGCGCCAGCCGAGGTGGTGGCAGCCTATATGGACCAGCTTTCCGATTGGGGCGTGGAGCTTTTGCCTGGCTCCGTACAGCGCCCTGCTCCGCCAAAGCGCTAAAGCGCTACAAACAAAAATCCCCGAGTCAGATGATCCGGGGATTTTTAGTGTGTTACGGCTAAAACTATTTGCTGTTTTTGGCAACAATAGCGTCGGTAACGTGACCAGGTACGTCAGCGTAGTGGTCGAGCTCCATGCTCGAGCTTGCGCGACCCTGAGTCATTGAGCGCAGGTTGGTGGTGTAACCAAACATTTCACCCAATGGTACGAAGGCGGTAATTTCCTTGATACCTGCTTGCAAGTCTTCCATAGCGTCGATGCGACCACGCTTAGAGTTCAGGTCACCGATAACGTCACCCATGAACTCTTCAGGAGTTACAACAACAACTTTCATGATAGGCTCCAGCAATACTGGGTTGGCCTTTTTTACACCCTCTTGCAGAGCCATAGAACCGGCAATCTTGAAGGCCATTTCGTTAGAGTCAACTTCGTGGTATGAACCGTCGTACAGTTCAGCTTTGATGTCTACAACTGGATAGCCAGCGATAACACCGTTGTTCATAGCTTCGATAATACCTTGCTCAACAGGCTTGATGTATTCTCCAGGAACCACACCACCCTTGATTGAGTTGATGAACTCGAAGCCAGCGCCCTTTTCGTTCTGGCTCAAGCGCAGCCATACGTCACCGTACTGACCACGACCACCAGATTGGCGAACAAACTTACCTTGGATTTCAACAGCGTCCTTGCGGATAGTTTCGCGGTAGGCAACCTGTGGCTGACCGATGTTGGCTTCAACGTTGAATTCGCGCTTCATGCGGTCAACGATGATGTCCAGGTGCAACTCACCCATACCAGAAATAATGGTCTGGCTGGTTTCTTCGTCGGTCTTAACGCGGAAAGTTGGGTCTTCTTCGGCCAAGCGCTGCAAAGCGATTGCCATCTTTTCTTGGTCGCTCTTGGTCTTTGGCTCAATAGCGATAGAAACTGGTGGTTCTGGGAACTCAATAGATTCCAAAACAATTGGGTTGGTTGCATCAGCAATGGTGTTACCAGTTGTGGTGCTCTTTAGACCTACGATTGCAGCGATGTCACCAGCAGTAACTTCGCTAATGTCTTCACGCTTGTCACCGTGCATACGAACGATGCGGCCAACACGCTCTTTTTCACCAGTTGAGGTGTTCAGAACGTAGCTACCAGCGGTAACCTTACCGGAGTACACACGGAAGTAAGCCAACTTACCAACGAATGGGTCGGTAGCGATCTTTGATACCAAAGCGCTGAATGGTTGGTCTTCGGCTGGCTTGCGCTCAACTTCATCGCCGGTCTTAGGGTGAGTACCCCAAGTTGAACCACGGTCGAGTGGAGATGGCATAAGGTCAGCAACCAAGTCGAGTAGTTTTTCTACGATAACACCACGGCCGTCACCACCGGTAACAGCGTAGAATTGGCCAGAAAGCACAGCGGTGCGAACAGCTTGCATGATTTCTTCTTCGGTCAAGCCTTCTTCGCCAACTTCAAAGAATCGCTCTAGCAGTGCTTCGTCTTCGGCAACTGCGTTCTCGATCAATAGGCTGCGGTACTTCTTGGCCTTGTCGAGCATGTCGGCAGGGATTTCACCTTCGATCAACTCGTGGTCGGTGAATTCCTTGTAGGTGTAAGCCTTCATGCTTACCAGGTCAATAACACCGTTAACGCTCTGTTCGAAACCAATTGGCAGGTGGATTGGGAACGCGCGCTTGCTTAGGCGGTTGTGAATAGATTCCAGTGATTTGTAGAAGTCACCACCGGTCTGGTTGATCTTGTTGATGAAACAAATACGAGGCACGCCGTACTTGTCAGCCTGGCGCCATACGGTTTCAGACTGTGATTCCACACCCATCTTACCGTCGAATACAACCACGGCACCGTCAAGCACGCGCAATGAGCGCTCTACCTCAACGGTAAAGTCAATGTGACCAGGGGTGTCGATGATGTTAATCTGCACTTCTTGGTTAGACTTTTTGTTCTTCCACATGCAGGTTACGGCTGCAGCCACGATAGTAATACCGCGCTCGCGTTCCTGAGCCATCCAGTCGGTAGTAGTTTCACCTTCGTGAACTGCACCAATCTTGTGCTTCAAACCGGTGCGGTACAAAATACCTTCGGTTGTAGTAGTCTTACCGGCGTCAATATGCGCGATAATACCGATGTTACGTAAATCCTTAATTGCGACTTTTTTACCTGCCATAGGTGTTATTTTTCCTTTAACTATTATTAGGCTTTGCCTGAGGACAACAAAAAGCAGCCCTAACGACACAGCTTTTGTCATATTGTATCAGATACGCGCTACTTTTGCCAGAGACAAAGCCTTCCGCAAGCTGCTATACTAAAAACAACATTAACGGAAAGCTTATTATGCCCAAAACCAAGAAACGCTCCACCACTACAAAAGCCAGCCCTCGTCGGCTCTACCTGTCTAACGACAAGCAAATTGCCGGTGTTTGCGGCGGTATCGCTGAGTATTTTAGTATCGACCCTACCCTGGTTCGCCTGGCGTACGTCTTTTTGACTATTATCTCGGGTGTAGCGCCTGGCGTTCTGGCGTACATTATTGCCGCGGCAATTATGCCTAAGCGCCCTGCCCGCAAGTAGTTAAAACCTGCGACCATAAAAAATAGCTGGCGATGAACCAGCTATTTTTAGTGTTGCTGCAGAAGCGATTAGCTGCGAGCAAAGTGAGCGAAGGCGCGGTTGGCTTCTGCCATCTTGTGCGTGTCTTCCTTCTTCTTTACTGCGGCACCCTGGCCGTTGTAAGCGTCAACGAGCTCAAAAGCCAAGCGGTCAGCCATGCCCATACCCTTGCGAGAACGAGCGGCAGTTACAAACCACATGGTGGTCAGGTGCTGCTGGCGCTGGCCCTTAACTTCAAAAGGAATCTGGTAGTTAGCACCACCCACACGGCGAGAACGAGTCTCGAGGTGTGGCTGGACGTTCTTGATAGCTTGCTCAAAAACCTCCAATGGGTTTTCTACCTTCAGCTTGTCAGCTGCCTTTTGCATACCTTCGTATACCAGGCGTTCAGCCATTTGCTTTTTACCATCGCGCATAACGCGGTTGATAACGCGCTGAACCTGTACGCTGTTGTACTGGCGGTCAGGTTGGATGTCGCGAACTAATGCTTTGGTTTTTTTACGTGGCATTACTTGCTCTCCTTCTTGGCACCGTACTTAGAGCGGCCTTGTTTGCGGTTAGCTACACCTTGGAGGTCGAGTGCACCACGAACAATGTGGTAGCGCACACCCGGAAGGTCCTTTACACGACCACCGCGTACGAGTACTACGGCGTGCTCCTGCAAGTTGTGACCTTCACCACCGATGTAAGCCCATACTTCCTGGCCGTTGCCAAGACGTACACGAGCTACTTTACGCAAAGCTGAGTTTGGCTTTTTTGGAGTCTTGGTTGTAACCTTGACACAAACACCGCGCTTGAATGGCGATGGCTTCTCGTAGTTTTTGTTCTTGAGGTTGTTTACCACCTTCAACAGGGCTGGCGATTTTGACTTGCCAGTAGCCTTTGAGCGTGGCTTACGAACCAATTGGTTAATTGTTGGCATGTATGCTCCTTATGATGATCTGCCTGCCAAAAGCGTGGGAGAGCAGTGCCAACACTGCCGCTCCCATTCCTCGCTTAGCTCGGACCACCTAATTTATAACGTACTTACTGTAACAGATTTAAGCTGCAAGCGCAACATCGGTGTCTTCAGCGGCCTCGATGTCAGTTTGCATATCGTCATCTTCTTTAAGGTCTGGGTTTGAGTAACCAGTGCCCACGGGGATCTTGCGACCCAAGATAACGTTTTCCTTCAGACCATGTAGTCTGTCGATGCGACCTGAAGTTGCGGCGGCGATCAGAACACGAGTGGTGTCCTGGAACGATGCAGCACTCAAGAATGAGTCAGTGCTCAAGCTTGACTTGGTGATACCCAAGAGCAACTGGTTGTAAACGGCTGGCTGCTTACCTTCGGTAATCAGGGCGTCGTTGGCTTCAACAACTGCCAGCTTGCTTACAACGTCACCGGTTACAAATTCGGTGTCGCCTGCTTCTTCAATTTGGACGCGGCTGAACATCTGGCGCACGATGATCTCAAGGTGCTTGTCAGATACGTTCTGACCCTGACCTGCAAAGATACGCAAGATTTCGTTCATGATGTAGCGCTGAGTTGACTCAACACCTTGCAAGCGCATGAGCTCCTGCAAGTTGATAGAACCGCTTGTGAGGCGCTGACCGGCCACTACTTGGTCGCCGTCCTTCACCCACAGTTGCTTGAAGCCAGGGATTTCGTAGCGAACTACGCTCTGACCAGCAGGAGTGATCACGATAGCCTTGTTTGAAACGTCAACTTTACCGGCCATTGGTGCAACCAAAGGCTGTGATTTGTCTTCCATTTCGGCAATCACGTCACCAATAGCAACTTCGGTACCAGTCTTAACCTTAGCGATACGGCCGTTCAGCTCGTAGCTTACGCTTTCCTGGTCTTGTGCAGTTACCTGAACGATGTAGCGGTCGCCGTCTTCCCAGGCAGCTACCACACCAGCGATGTCGGTGAGGTATGCTTGACCCTTAGGCTGACGAACTTCGAACAACTCTTCGATACGGCTCAGACCCTGTGCAGTGTCGTCGGCCAGAACGGCGCCAGAACGGTGCTTGGAGTCCAGAGACAACTGCGTACCAGGCTCACCGATAGACTGAGCAGCGATAACACCAATTGGGTGGTGGCTGGCAACCAGCAAGCCGGTAGCTGGGTCAATACCGTATGACTTCTGAGGCACGCCGTGTACAGAGGTTGCACTCAATACAGACATGATCTTTACATTGTCGATCTTTTCATCGGCTTCGGCTTTTTCGGCCATTTCTTTGGTGATCAAGTCACCGCGCTTGAAGTAGCCCTTTACTTCGGTAGCTGCATAGCGGCCTTCCAAGCGTGAGGCGTAGGTAACGCCAATTTCGTTGGCGTCTTCGCGAGACATAGTGAAACCTGGGTCCAGCTCTTCGTTATTGTCGTCACCTTCGATGGTAAATACATCTTGTGAAACGTCGACCAAACGACGAGTCAAGTAACCAGCGTCAGCGGTCTTCAAGGCGATGTCGATCAAGGCCTTACGGGTACCACGGGTACCGGTGAAGTATTCCAGTGGGTTCAAACCTTCGATGTAGCCAGATTTGATTGGCAGCTCAATAGCGTGACCTGAGGCGTCAGAGAACACACCAAGCATACCAACACACATCTTCATCTGAGAGATGTTACCACGAGCACCAGAGGTGATCGCGATAGCCATAGAACTTTCCTGGCCCTCCATCTGGGTAGCCAACAGTTCCTGGACGCGGTTGTCGATCTTGGTCCAGTTTTCAACGGTCAAGCGGTAGCGCTCTTCGTCGGTAATGAAACCTTCTTCGTACTGCTCAGAAATAGCAGCACCGCGTTCTTCACCTTCGTCGATCACACCAGACATACCCTGGATTGGGCTGAAGTCGCCCATACCCATGGAAATACCAGATTGCGTAGCGTATTGGAAACCGAGGTCTTTCAATTCGTCTGCAATGCGAGCAGTCATGGCCTGGCCGTAGGTGTTGTAGATGGCGGCCATAACCTTCTGTAATTTCTTCTTGGTCATTGGCTCGTCCTGGAATGGGAAGTCTTCTGGGAAAGTTTCGTTAAACAGGATGCGGCCAAGGGTGGTTTGGCGAACTTCGCCACGGAATGGCACGCGAACGTAGCTTTGCAGCTTGATACTACCAGCATCCAAAGCCATCAGTGCTTCCTCGAAGCTTACAAAAGTACGAGCTTCTTTGCTTACGCTTGGGCGGTCGTAGGTCAGGTAGTAACAACCGAGCACCATGTCTTGCTCAATGTGCAAGATAGGGGTACCGTCGGCTGGTTTCAGCAAGTTCATGTTGGCAGCCATGATGTTCTTGGCCTCGTCTTGAGCTTCGTCGCTCAATGGGAGGTGTACGGCCATCTGGTCACCGTCGAAGTCGGCGTTGAAACCTTTACATACCAATGGGTGTAGCTGGATAGCGCGACCTTCGATCAAAACGGGCTGGAAGGCCTGGATTGAAAGACGGTGCAGCGAAGGAGCACGGTTCAATAGAACGTACTTGCCCTTGATCACTTCGTCCAAAGCGTCCCAAACTGCTGTGTCGCCAACTTCGATCATGCGAGTTGCTGAACGAATGTTGTGCGCTTGCTCGCGGGCGATCAGTTCACCAATTACGAATGGCTTGAAGAGCTCCAAGGCCATCATCTTTGGCAGACCACACTGGTTGATCTTGAGCTCTGGACCAGCAACGATTACTGAACGACCAGAGTAGTCAACACGCTTACCAAGCAAGTTCTGGCGGAAACGACCCTGCTTACCCTTGAGCATGTCGCTCAAAGACTTCAGGCGGCGGCGTTGGCCAGTTGCAGCAACGGCACGACCACTGCGGGCGCTGTTGTTGTCGATCAAGGCGTCAACAGCTTCTTGCAGCATGCGCTGTTCGTTACGGCGAATAACTTCAGGAGCGTTAAGCTCAATCAGCTTCTTCAGACGGTTGTTGCGGTTGATTACGCGGCGGTAAAGGTCGTTAAGGTCAGAGGTTGCAAAACGGCCACCGGTAAGCTGAACCATTGGGCGCAGGTCTGGAGGGATAACCGGCAAAACAGTGACGGTCATGGAACCTGGCTCGATGCCAGCGCGGTCCATGCTTTCCAGCAAACGCAGACGCTTCATGAGCTTCTTCTTGCGCTGACCCTTGGCTTCTTCGGACTCGGCACTCAACTGAGTAATCAGTGACTGCAGGTCGATTTCGTCCAACAAGTCTTTCAACGCACCACCACCCATACCTACAGTGATCAGCTCACGGAGGTCGTCAGGCAGGTTGCGGTATTCGGCTTCGCCAATAAGAGCCAATTTTTCAAGGCTGTCGAGTTGCGTCTTGAGTGTTTCGAAGTCTTTATCAACTTCGGCCAGCTCTTTAGTCTGCATTTCGGCCAGAGCCTTAACGTTGGCGCCCTCAGCTTCAGCTTCTTTTTCGTAACGTAATTTGATTGCTTCTTTGGCGGCGGCAAATTCAGCTTCTTTGTCGGCGCGGATCTTGTCGCGCTTTTCGGTGTTTACGCTCTTGATAATGTAGCTGGCAAAGTATGCAACGCGTTCTAGGTTCTTAACGGTTACACCCAGGAGCAGACCAACTGCTGATGGAGTGCCGCGCAGGAACCAGATGTGCGCTACAGGTACGGCCAAGCTAATGTGGCCCATGCGCTCACGGCGAACGATAGCTTTGGTTACGAGCTCACCGTTTTTGTCTACGGCAGCTTCGCGAGAACGTACACCTTTGTACTTAGCGTCGTGTGGGTTGATGTCTTTGATTGGACCAAAAATCCGCTCACAGAACAAACCGTCGCGCTCAGGCTTTTGGGTACGGTAGTTAATAGTTTCTGGCTTGGTTACCTCACCGTAACTCCATTCCAGAATGTCAGACGCATTTGCGACCGCCAAACGTACGGCGTCGAAAGTCGAAATGCTCATGCTTGAACCGTATCGTCGCATTACGCTACCTCCTTAGTGTTTTCATCATCTGAGGCGTCGTCAGTGGCGGCAGTTACACTCGCCATGTCGTCGCTTACATCTTCCATAACCATAAATTCGTCAACTTCGGCGCTTTCAGTTACATCAATGTCCGAAGCCAACGGCGCGGGTACTTCTACGCTTGACTGGTTTTCACCTTCGTCACGAACGTTAGTAGCCAACACGTGCTCAGCGTCTACAACCTTGTTGGATTGAACCAGGTCAACCTTCAGGCCAAGACCCTGCAGTTCCTTCACAAGCACGTTGAATGACTCTGGAACCTTTGGACCAACGATTTCTGTCTTCTTGATGATAGACTCGTATGCCTTTGAACGGCCGTATACGTCGTCGGACTTGATAGTTAGCATTTCCTGCAAGGTTGAGGCTGCACCATATGCTTCCAGTGCCCATACCTCCATCTCACCAAAGCGCTGACCACCGTTTTGCGCCTTACCACCAAGTGGCTGCTGGGTAACCATCGTGTATGGACCAGTCGAGCGAGCGTGGATCTTGTCGGCAACCATGTGGTTCAACTTGATCATGTACATGCTACCAACGGTAGTTCGTTCCTTGAATGCGTCACCGGTGCGACCATCAAAGAGCTGTTGTTTACCGTCTTCTGGGTAGCCTGACTCGGCCAGCAATTCACGGATCTTGCTTTCGGGTACACCGTTGAATGATGGTGTTGCAACCTGGAAACCAAGTGCGCGAGCTGCCATACCAAGGTGCGTTTCAAACAACTGACCAAGGTTCATACGAGAAGGCACACCAAGTGGGTTCAAAATGATGTCCACCGGAGTACCATCTTCCATGAATGGCATGTCTTCAACTGGCAGGATGCGAGCGATAACACCCTTGTTACCGTGGCGACCACCAAGTTTGTCACCTACCGAGATCTTGCGCATTTGTGCCACAAAGACTTGAATCTGCATCAGGACACCAGCTTTGAGCTCGTGGCCATTCTCGCGAGAAAAGACCTTAACGCCAACCACTTTACCGTGCTTACCGTTGCTCATGCGCTGAGAGGTGTCGCGAACTTCTTTGGCTTTTTCACCAAAGATGGCGCGCAGCAGGCGCTCTTCTGAGCTTAATTCCTGCTCACCCTTTGGAGTAATCTTACCAACCAGGATGTCGCCAGGGTGTACTTCGGCACCGATGCGAACAATACCGTCATCGTCCAGGTGACGCAGAGCGTCTTCTGAAACGTTTGGAATGTCGCGGGTCACAATTTCTGGGCCAAGCTTGGTTTCGCGGACTTCAATCATGAAGTCTACGATGTGAACTGAGGTCAGCGTGTCGTCTTCAACCAACTTGCGGCTGATGATGATAGCGTCTTCGAAGTTGTAACCATTCCATGGCATGAATGCAGCAATCAGGTCTTTACCCAAGGCTAATTCACCACCTTGGATTGACATACCTTCAATAAGAACGTCGCCCTTCTTAACCTTGTCGCCGGTACCTACTACAACCTTTTGGTTGATGCTGGTGCCTTCGTTTGAGCGAATAAAGTGCTGTGGCTCGTAGGTTACGGAACCTTCGGCGTATTTAACGGTAACTTGGTCACCCGAAGCCTTAACAACTTCACCATCAGCCTCAGCCAGGATAACCTGACCGGTGTTGCGGGCAGCTGCAGTTTCGAGGCCAGTACCAACAATTGGAGCCTGCGGCTGAATCAGCGGAACGGCCTGACGTTGCTGGTTACTACCCATCAATGAGCGGTATACGTAGTTCTTTTCAATAAATGGAATCAAACCGGCTGACGAACCAATAATCTGGTTACGAGCAGCGTCCATGTGTGTTACGTCGGCAGCGTCAACTTCACCAGACTTCAGTTTGTAGCGAGCGCTCACGCGAGCATGTGCAAACTTGCCGTCTTTGTCTAATTCAGTACCGGCACCGGCGATAACAGCATTTTCTTCTTCGTAGGCGTCAAGATATTCAACTTCGGTAGTAACCTTACCGTTCACTACCTTGCGGTATGGAGCTTCGATAAAGCCATATTCGTTAATACGAGCGTAGTTAGCCAGGTTCAGTACCAAACCAATGTTGGCACCTTCTGGAGTTTCTACGGCACAGATACGGCCATAGTGCGTAGCGTGAGCGTCACGAACGTCCAAACCAGCACGTTCACGGCTCAAACCACCAGGACCCATCGAGCTCAGGCGGCGCTTGTGAGCCAACTCAGACAGTGGGTTAATCTGGTCCATGAACTGTGACAGCTGTGAGCTGGCAAAGAACTCGCGAACAGCGGCAACAATAGGACGAGCGTTGATCAATTGTCCAGGGGAAACAGACTCGATCTCGCTCATTGACATACGGTCTTTGGTGTTGCGCTCCATGCGTAGCAGACCGATGCGGAACTGACGCTGTACCAATTCACCAACCAATTTCACACGGCGGTTTGCCAAGCTGTCGATGTCGTCAGCTGGCTCCTGGGTGTTGTTCAGGCGAATCAGTTCGGCAATGATAGCGGTCAGGTCTTCGATGCGCATAACACGGTTTTCAACGGTGTTTGGCACGTCCAAGTTCAGGCGCTTGTTGATCTTGTAACGACCAACGCGGCTAAAGTCAAAGCGCTTGAAGTTATAGAACATGTTTTCTACCAGGCTTCGGGCGTTGTCCACGGTAGCCAAGTCACCTGGGCGCAGGCGGCGGTATACCTCAATAAGAGCGTCGCTTTGGCCACGAGTAGTGTCTTTGTCGAGGGTAATTTGTAGGTGGCTGGTCTTGCCAGTGTCTACATCTTTGAAAGCCTCTTTCATAGCAGTTTCGGTCATGCCCAAGGCGCGCAGCAGGGTTGTTACCGGAATCTTACGCTTACGGTCGATCTTTACATAGATAGCGCCGTTTGCAGCGGTCTCGAATTCGAGCCATGCACCGCGACCAGGGATAACCTTGGCGCCGTACAGGTTGTTGGTGCCATGTGCTTCAGACGTAAAGAAAACACCACTTGATCGAATCAACTGGCTTACCACAACGCGTTCTGCACCGTTGATCACAAAGGTACCGCGCTTGGTCATTGCTGGGTAGTCACCCAGGTAAATTTCTTGTTCTTTTACTTCGCCGGTTACCTTGTTGGTCAATTCAACAGTAGCCTTTAGCGGAGCTTCGTACGAGACGTTATTTTCACGAGCATCTGTTTCGCTCATCTTTGGATCTTCAAAGTGGTAGTCTTTGAATCGCAAAGAAAGCTTAGTACCAGTGTAGTCGTCGATTGGGCTGACTTCAGCGAGCAGTTCACCCAAGCCTTCCTCAATAAACCACTGGAATGATTTATTCTGGTGACCCGCCAGGTCACCCAAATCTACAGCATCATCTTGGGTCGTGAAATAGACGCGACCGTTGGTGCTGGGTGCGATTTTAGTGCTTTTCGCCATAAAAAAGCGTTTCCCCTTCTTGTTACGCCCTCTCTAAAGAATAGAGTGCAGGCCCCTTGCATCACACAAGGATCTTAGTAATGTCATTTTGCGCGCGAAGGTCTCTAAGATGGGTGTTTTTGCTGCTCAAAGTGTCGCCACATAAAAGCACTGCCCAACTTACACTACTTCTTAGGTTGGCATTATGGTCAGTTCTGCGTCAAATGTCAAGCATCATATTCGACTTCGGCGTGAGTCAGCCAGTCGAACCGTGTAGAAAGTCGCTGCACAACGTCTTGAATATGCGCCTCACGGCGGTCCATTGGCATAAGAATCTCGGACTCTTCACCCTCGTTAAAGACAGTAGGTTTAGGGATTACCTCTTCATTGAGCGTAAAGCCAACTTCCGTAAAGAATCGTGGTCCAGCGCGACCATAGCGATAGGTGTCAGCGGTAACTGCAGCGGTAGGTTTATACGTGTCGTGTTCAAGTGCGGTGTGTAGCAACATACTGCCAATGCCCCGAAATGTCGGGCCAGAGGCTGAGCCAGGGCGTACCATAATGTCATCAAGATAGCAGTCCGGCGAATCTATGTGCAGCTTTTGAGGAAGCGTGGAGCGAGATGGCGTCGTTTTTACCAGCCCATCAAGTACAGGGTTCTTGCCTATCTGGTCCGACGTAGTTGGAGCATGCAGCAACCAATAGCTACTACCTGATTTGATCGCTTTTTCAATGCGATCTTGCTGGTATTCTATTTTTGATTCACTATCCGTAAGGTAGTCGCCGCTAATTCGGCCACGCGCAAGCCGTATGTTTACTGGTGTTCGCAACGATTCAAATTCGTCGCCATATGTTACACCTATCAGGTGCCTTACTCGGCGACCCATTTGATAGGTAACCTGATCAAGCGAAAGCCGTTCAACAGTGAGCTTACCCATTTCTGGGTGATTGTAGTGAACACGTTGTACTTGGCGCTTCATTGCTTTTTAGCGTACACGAAGTACGAACAAAACACTAGCTCTTGAGCTTTGGTGGCGAGGTAATGATCTGGTCAACGATACCGTATTTTTTGGCTTCTTCGGCAGATAGCCAGCGGTCACGCTCCCAATCTTTGTGAATCTGCTCAACGGTTTTGCCAGTATTCTTGGCCATGATCTCTTCCATCAATTTCTTGAGGCGCAGTGCTTCGCGCAAATCATTCTCTTGGTCGGTTAGCTTGCCCTGTGTTCCACTTGAGGGCTGGTGAATCATTACCGTAGAGGTTGGCAGCAAGAAGCGCTTGCCTTTGGTGCCGGAGCTAAGCAGGAATGAACCCATGGAAGCCTGCATACCAATACCAACGGTCTGAATGTCGTTTGTTACGTACTGCATGGTGTCGTAAATGGCCATGCCGTCATACACCGATCCACCGGGGCTGTTAATGTAAAAGTAGATGTCTTTTTTGGCATCTTCAGCTTGCAGGAACAACAGCTGTGCAACGATAAGGTTAGCTGTGTGTGGATTTACGTCTTCACCCAAAAAGATAATGCGATCTTTGAGCAAGCGGCTATAAATGTCGTAGGCGCGCTCAACGCGGCCGTCACTTTCGATAACTGTAGGAACTAATGGCATCGTTACTCTCCTTGTAAAATGTCTGTTACCAGCATAAAAAATTAGCACTCTACTGTCAAGAGTGCTAACTATACTTCCTTTATGCTTCCGCCTATCAACGCAGACTCGGGCGGGTTGCCTTCGGCAAATCCCTCGCTAGCGCAGGTAGGCTCACACAATTCGGCGCAGCTTCGACTCCGACCAGAAGTGCTCTGCAACGCAGCGACACTTCTGGGTGGTGCGAGACTAAAGCCGAACGGGGTTAGGCTTTGGCGGTTGGCTTCGCGGCTGTGGCGTATTCTTTGAGCTTGTCGATAGTCTTTTCGCTCATCATACGTGACACAATATCGCGGCGATTTTCTGGCTTGTCCAGCTCGGCCTGCATTTGTGGATCAGGGTATTGGCCCTTCATCAACTGCATGCGAACTTCCAGCTCTTCAGGAGTCACGGCAATCTTCTCTGTTTCGGCGATTTCGGCCAAAACTAAGCCAGCTTTTACACGCATTTCAGCGTCAGGACGCATGCGTTCACGGTGCTCGTCTGCAGTTACGCCCTCGGCGTCAAGGTGTTCCTGCCAGGTCTGGCCGCGGTACATGATGTTTTGGCGCTCTTCGGCCTCCATGCGTTCCAGCTGCTCGTCAATAAGAACGGGTGGAATAGCTACGGTTGATTGCTCGCCCAAAGTGGTCAGCAATTTATCTACGAATTCACGGTCTGCTTGATATTCTTTTTCGGTTTGCAGCTGCTTTTTAACGTCTTCTTTGAGCTCAGCAACGGTCTTGAATGGACCAACTTTTGCAGCGAATTCATCGTCAAGCTTTGGCTCAACAACTTCTTTGACAGCAATAACCTTAACAGCGAATTTTACTGCGCGGCTCTGCAATGCGGCCACGCCGTAATCTTTAGGAAATGTGATGTCAAAGGTTTTTTCGTCACCGGCTTTTAGACCGATCAGCTCTGGCTCAAAGCCAGGAATAAAGGTGTTGCTGCCCAAAACTAATGGGTAAGCTTTGCCGTCAGCACCTTGAATGTCATCGCCGGTCTTGGCATCGGTACCCTTAAAGTCGATGGTGATCTCGTCGCCATCCTTGGCGGCACGCTTCACTTCTTTCTTTTCAGCTTCGCGAGTGCGCAGGCTGGCCAGTACTTCGTCGATTTCTTTGGCGGTAACTTTTACGGCTGGCTTCTCTACCTTCACTTTTTTGTAATCAGCAAGCTTGATCTTACCAATAACCTCAACTTCAACGTCCAGTTCAAGTTCGGTAAATGGCACAAACTTCTTAACAGTTACTTTTGGCTGAGCCACAGGGCGCAATTTTTCCTCGTCCAAAGCAGCACCGTACATGCGGTTCATGGCGATGTCTAGGAATTCTGACTGCAATGTTGCAGGATCAGCACTCTTTTCAACGAGGCTCATAGGAGCTTTGCCTTCGCGGAAGCCCTGTAGTTTTAGGTTTTTAGCGACGTGCTTGAGCGCCTCTTGCTTAGCGGCGGCGAGCACCTTTTCGTCAGCTGTAAGGGTCAGCTGAACGTTGGTTTCAGATTGGTCTTTACGTGATACTTGCATAGTTATGTACTGTAACAGATTGCGACTCTGTTGGCTACTCCAAGTCTTCGCCGCGGTAATCTTTGATAATACTCACGATGCGTGAGGTGCTGTGACGCTCTTCGACACCAGTAATAAGATTGCGGATTTCATACTGTTCGTCTTTGATTTCTTTGGCACCAATAAACATTGCGTAGTGAATGCCTTTTTTAACGGCTGCTTTGATCTGTTTGTCGGGCTTTCGGTCGGTATAGTCCACGGCAACGTTAGCGCCCATGTCGCGCAGCTCGGCTATGACTTTCTGTGCTTGATCATAGACGTCGCCAATCAGCACCACGTACACATCAGCTTCGGGGCGTAGCTTGGGCAACAGGTCATGGCCCTCCAAAAAGTTCTGCAAGGTAACGTCACCCATGCCGAATCCCACGGTAGGTACCGGATCAACGCCAAACATACCAACAAGGCCATCGTAACGACCGCCACCAAACATGGAGCGATTGTTCTCTGGGTGTTTGTCAAATACTTCAAATACAATATCGGTGTAATAATCAAAACCGCGCATCAGCGTAATGTCAAAGACTGCGTTAGAAATACGTGCGTCTTTTAATGTTTTGATCAACTTTTGCAGCTCGGCAATCGATTCATGCTCGCGAACCGCAGTTGGCAGGTGCTCAATTTGCTTGATTTTGAGCAGGCCAAGCAGCTTATTGCTAGCGCCTTCATCGCGTTGGGTGGGCGTAAAAATAGCGTCGGCCTCAGCGGCAAAGGTTTCGGCAGGCATTTTGTGCATGCGGTCGATAAGTTTGGCAACCATGTGCGCCTGTGTGTCATTCAGCCCCAGATAGCCGTGCAGGATGTAGTCCATCAGCTTGCGGCTATTAAGTTTGATGCTGTACATATCGTGTGTGGCGCCAAAAGCTTTTAGGATGGCGTCTGCGGCCTGGATTACCTCGGCCTCGGCCCGCAAATCAGCAAGGCCAAAAACATCGACGTTCAGCTGCCAGTGTTCGCGCAAACGACCTCGCTGGGGGCGCTCGTAACGCCATAAGTTAGGGATTGAGTACCAGCGAAGCGGATACGGCAACTCTTGTCGCTTCGCAGCCACCATGCGGCTAACAGTTGGTGTCATCTCTGGGCGAATGGTTACAGCCCGGCCACCGCGATCTTCAAATACATAGGTTTGCTCGTGGACGATCTCTTCGCCAGATTTGGCCAAGTACATTTCGATGGGCTCCAAAATAGGAGCATCATATTCTTCGTAGCCGTAGCGTTCAACCACCTTGCGCATGGTGTTGAACATGTATTTTTGCAGACGTTTGTCTTCGGGGTAAAAATCGCGCGCGCCCTTGTATGGTTGTGTCGATAATTTCATGAGTACATCCTTCGGGATTTATTGTAGCAGAAACAGATAAAAAGCGCCGGGATAACACGGCGCTTTAAGGTGTAGAGACACGACGAAGCAACGTGTTATGCCGGCGTGGTATGACTATGGTAGCGTGCCTCTGTGATCATTGGATGTTATTATACCATGTTTTTACGGCTACGAAAGCTGGAGGTTGCGAGTAGCCAAGGCGGGCTCCAGAACTGCACAAGGGTTGGGGCCGAGCATATCGTGCAGATCAGCGCTATTCTGGAAGGTCAATCGCAGCTCACCTTCCTCTACATACCTGCCTAGACGCTTACTGTATACATCGGCGTTGTAGGCGCTAGCTTCTAGCGTGTAGCTGGTGATGTTGGCGCCACCAGTGGTAATAGTGTCATACTGCATGGTCACTGGCCGAATTGCACAGCCTCCCAGTTGTAATGTTGAGGTTGCCACGCCTCGTTCTTCAAAGAAAGCTGGCGTCGTGACACCTTTAAAACCATCATGTTGTGCTGCAGTGCGTAAGTGCTCACTCATGGCAATCGCATCTTTAGCATGATGCTCGCCCAGCACAAGTAATCCGCCCAATAACGCCACCCCACCCACTGCGGCAGCAGAGTACATCGCAGCCCGCATAGGTAATCCACGAGATTCTGGCCTCGTCATACATGTCTCCGTTAAATTGTTTATTGTAGCATTGAGCGACGGTAAAAAAGTAAATAGCCCAGGAAAGCTCCCGGGCTATTTACTTTGGTGCGGATGAAAGGACTTGAACCTTCACGCCTTGCGGCACTAGCTCCTAAGGCTAGCGTGTCTACCAATTCCACCACATCCGCATGGAATAACGAACGATATTATAGAGCATTTTCTGCCATCTGTATACTCCCATTGACTTTCCAGCCAATCTCCAGGATAGTTAAACATAAGCAAACTAAAAGGAAATTTTATGGAAGCAAACAATTCTACGCCGCAGTCATCGGCATCTTCTAAACTACCAAGCGCCTTTAAGTTGGTTTCTCCCAGCATTGAGGCCTTAGGCGCTAACTTCTGGACATTTGCCGGTTTAATTGTATTTGAAATGTTCTTCTTGGCGATTTTGTACGTTCTGATGCTGGCCAACTCAGACCCTAACGGTTCAGGTAACGTTAGCAGCTCGGTCGCCATTAGTATGACCGTTCTTGGTATACTGGGCGGTATTTGTACGTTGATTGCCGAGCCTGCGCTGATAAAAACACAGCTAATCAGCGCTAAAGACGAGAAAATTGGTTTCACCCCCGCACTAAAATCAGGTCTACCCTTTGTATGGCGTATGCTGGGTCTACATATTATGATGTTTCTGATTTGCAGCATAGCACTGTTGCTGTTGGTTATCCCATTCTTCTTTGTTTTGCCACGCGTCGTGCTGGCGCCATACTACATGGTAGATCGAAATCTGGGCGTTATAGCTGCCCTGAAAGCCTCAGCTGCCGAATATAAAAAAGTTAAAGGCGTGTGGGGTCTACTAGGTGTACAATTCCTGTTCTCCATTGTGCCATTTGCTAACTTTATTTTGGGCATTTTGTACTACTGCGCACCGGCCATTCGTTACCGCCAGATAGCCGCTGCTGTCAGTGCTCAGGATGATAGTTCTGAAAGCCAAAGCGGCGACATCCGCGAGGTGTTAGGCGACTCTAGCGGGTCGGGCGACACCAAGAGCTAAGCAGTTCTGCGATAAAAAATAAGGTGCGCGTCTCCATAGGCGCGCTCTTTTATTAGCTCGAAGTTTTCAAACAATGGCGCCAGTTGATTACCTGGCCATGACAACACTAGAATCCCGTCCTCGTTAACGGTAGTTGCTAACCGTTGCAACAGCGGCGCTTGTACATCGTCGTAGGGCGGATCCAGCAGTACTACATCGAATTGCTGATTGCCATTGGTTTGAAGCCAGCCATTGGCTGAAGTCGAAATAAGTTTCACGTCTTCGCCTACATCTAAGGTTTTGATATTGTCGGCGATTGTTCGTTGTGCTGCCCGGTCCGATTCAATAGCCAGCACGCTCTGCGCACCTCGGCTAATAGCCTCAAAACTGAGCGCTCCGCTACCTGCAAAGGCGTCAAGCACCGTCAGCCCAGATAAATCGCCCAGGGTGTTAAAGAGCGCGCCGCGTATTTTGTCGCTCATGGGGTGGGTGCGATGACTTTGCGGTGAATTAAAGGTTCGACCGCCAAGTCGACCGGCAATAACACGCATACTAGTTCGCCTTCTTGCCTGCGGCTTCCTGCGCTGCAGAGTACCAAATTAATGTTACGGTATGCACAATAATAGGCGCCAGATGACGTCGAGTTTGTTGCGCAAGCCATGGCGTCCAGCCATCTCGGTAGTACGCATCGTACATGTTCAGGGCGGCAACTTCGCGCGCCTTGCGCTTGAACAATTCTTGCACGCCAAACTCTTGTAGCTCATCAATATCAGCTTGTTTTAGTCGAATACGGTTATTCCGTGCCGAAATGGGAGCGACAATAGCCGCGATACCCCACTCAAATAAGCCGTGCGTGGTCAGCAAACCCTTGGGCCCCCACATTTTCCAGTTGTTGCTCACCTGTTTGCGGCGTGTTTCGCCAGGCATCAGCAACTTCTGCTTGATTGTGGTGCGGCTCTCAATACCCAGGCCACCGCGCAGTTCCGTAAGCTCTGCTTCATAGGGATAATGATGCGCTGGTGTCAAACCATCAACCACTGCGTGCGCCAGCCAGGCGGCCTCAAATGAAGCACGCACGTTGTCTTTGTGTTTGAGTGCCCACACGAGGCGGTGATAATGGTCGTCGATAATATCTAGGAGCTGCGTGTCAGTTTCGTCAAATGGCGCGTAATAATGCCAAGGTTCGTCGCGAGCCGGACTTTTACGCTTAATAGCATCCGGGCCGTTGTTACCTTCAAAGTGGAGGATGTCGCTGATGCGAGGGAACCATGCTTTGTCGGGCATGACGGAATTAAGCGCTTTGCGCGCCAAACGGTCGATTTTCTGGTGAGCACCAAGCACTTTGCCAGAAATCGAAGTAAGGGTAGTTCCTGAATACATGGTTAATTCAAATTTGTAACAGCTCGTAACGCAGCCACGTGCTGATATAACTGCTTATATTTTAACAGATCCTCGCCGGTATCGGCTAGTTTTATGGCAGCCTGACGGGCGGCTGATATTAATGCCGTATCTGTTAATTTGGCAATTCGGAGGTCTAATGCGCCGTGCTGCATAGTACCGTAAATAGCGCCAGGCCCGCGCAATTCCAGGTCAAGTTCGGCCAGTTTAAAGCCGTCACTGGAGCGCTCCAAAGCACGCAAGCGTTGTGGCGGAGCCGATGAATCGCTCATCATCAAGTAACAGTAGCCCTGATGCTGGCCACGACCAACACGGCCGCGAAGCTGGTGTATTTGCGCCAAACCAAAACGGTCAGCCGCCTCAATAAGCATGATGCTGGCATTTGGCACGTCCACGCCCACCTCAATCACGGTGGTCGATACTAGAATATCTAGCTCACCACCGGCAAACTGCTGCATGATGGCGTTTTTTTCGTCCGGCTTCATTTTGCCGTGCAATAGTCCAACCTTGCGGTTCTTAAAATCGCGTGTCGTAAAAGATTCGTATACGGATTCGGCTGAATTCGCCTGAATGCTGGTTGATTCGGTGATCAACGGACAAACCACAAACATCTGCCGGCCAGCGTCGAGCTCTTTATTGATAGCTTCATATAATTGTTTGCGAGAATTAGGCGAGCAAATTTGAGTCACAATTGGTTGCCGACCAGCTGGCTTAGTATCGATGATCGACACGTCCAGCTCGCCATATAATGTGAGCGCCAGACTGCGGGGGATCGGCGTAGCCGTAAGACTCAGCAAGTGCGGCATGTGCCCTGCCTTTGCCATTAACTTTTTGCGCTGCTCGACACCAAAGCGGTGTTGCTCGTCTACAATAACCAGCCCCAAGTTGTGCATGTCCACTTTTTCTTGGATAAGCGCATGCGTCCCCACAATAAACTGCACTGTTCCATCGGCAATTCGATCATACGCCCGCTGTTTTTCAGCCGCTTTAAGGCCTCCGACCAACAACGCTACTTTGTCGTGCATTCCCAGTGGAGTCAGGAGCTTAAAGAGAGTCTCGGCATGTTGGCGAGCCAGCAGCTCGGTGGGCGCCATCAAAGCCACCTGGAAGCCCTCGGCTATAGCCATCACCGCAGCCATAGCAGCCACCACTGTTTTACCGGAGCCTACGTCACCCTCAACCAAGCGGTTCATTGGCTGCGTTTGCGCCATGTCTTGATAAATATGCCAAACCACTTTGCGCTGCGCATCAGTGAGGGTAAATGGCAGGTGATGCGTAAATTTTTGCGCCAACTCTTGATTAAACGGAATCGCCACGCTGGTGTCACGCAGTAGTTCGCGTTTGTTAAGAACAGCCGCCAGCGTGAGCGCCAGCACTTCCTCGAATCCCAGGCGTTCCCTGGCCTGCTCCAGCTGCTTATTTGTGGCTGGAAAATGGATAGCCATCAGCGCTTCAGCGTGGCTAATAACCTTCTGGTCGGCAATGAGCCAGCCGGGTAGCGTTTCGGGTTGCGCGGCAATGAGCGGCTGCAGCTCACGCATAATCTTACGGATTTGCACACTAGTAAGGCCCTTCGTTTCGCGGTAGACCGGAATAATCCGCGCGGTGTTTACCGGGAAGCTACTGACCAACTCGGCACTGGGGTTCATAATGGCCAGCCGGGAGCGGCTCAACTCAAAGTTGCCCGATATAAAATAGGGCTGATCTGGCTTAAGGGCATTGGCGCGATAAGGCTGATTGAACCACACCAAACGCACGCTGCCCGACTCGTCATGAGCAGATGCCTCTGTAATGTGCATGCCACGGCGTACGTATCGACCTTTTACTTGGTCAATTGTAGCCTTAATGGTTACTACACCAGGTGTTAGCTGAGCAATGGGAGTCACGTGTGAGTAATCCTCGTAACGACGTGGAAAATATTCCACCAAGTCACCAATGGTATGCACACCCACACCCGCCAACTTCTTGGCGAGCTCCGGTCCGACTCCCTTTGCTGCAGTTATATCCTGATCCATTACCTTAGTATGACACAGCTAGTGCTGCGCCGCGTATCACGCTGTTATGTGTACTATTTTGCTTTGCGAACCAAAAAGAATACGCTTGGGCCAAAGAAAGAATTGGCCAGCGTTGGCTGCAAGATGCCTTCAATTGCGAGCATCACACTCTTTGGCATAATTTTCTTCAAGCCTTGGCTACGAAGGTTGGAGACAGACAAAATGCGGTCTACCTTGAGGCCAGCATGAGCCAATTGCTTGATTACGGTGTGTGGGTTGTGGTTTACGAATGCGATCTCGTCTTTGTTCTGATGAGCTTTAGAGCGAATGTCTACAGGCTGTACTGGCAGTTTTTTGCCCTTGAGCGCATATTTTAGGCGATTGCGGCCATGTGCATAGTTGGCAACTTCCACAATGGCGTAGCCGTCGTCTGACAATACACGAGCAATTTCTTTGAGTTCAGTAGAAGGATCTGGCAAGTGGTGCATCACGCGAATCATGGTAATCAGGTCAACACTGCCGTCTTTGAATTTCAGATCGTCGGCCTGCATAAGTTTGCGGTCAACCTCGGGGTGTCCCTTTAGAAAGTCTTTGGCTATGTCCAACTGCTGCTGGCTTGGCTCAGCCAACGTAACTTTGCTTGCGTACTTCTCGAGGAATATACACAAACGACCGTAACCACCGCCAATGTCTACTGCGTTCTTAAAATGCTTGCCGCTCAACAAACGACGCAGTGCCATTTCTTCGGCGGCATGTTCGTAGTCGCGACCGTCCCAATAACGGAGGTAGTTATGGCTGGGGTCGTTGTATTGATCAGCCTTCTTTTTAGTTGTTGATGTCGATGCGTTAGATGGTGTTTTCGTCATATGGCCCTAGTATAGCATTAGTTGAGCTCAACAAGCGCAGAATCTTTGAACGCTTTGCCTTTACGCATAATCAAGCGGCCGTTCTGGAAGTCGGCAGCCTCAAATTGCTCCCGAGCAACCTTTACGCCGTTCAACGCCACGGCATTGTCCTTAATAAGACGGCGAGCCTCTGTTTTGGAGCTCGCGAGGCCTGCCTCTACAAGTGCGTCCGCAATTTCAGCGCCTACAGCCGTCTTAAGGCTGGGGAGCTCCTTGCGCAAGACCTCTAGCTCATGTTCCATGGCCCGGCTAACATCTTGGTGTGCTAAGTATTCGGTTACAGCTTTTGCAGTAAGCATTTCAGTTTCGCCGTGAACTAGCTTGGTTACTTCTTCCGCCAGGCGGGTCTGTGCCACGCGAGCTTTAGGATTCTGTTGATGCTCAGCCAAAATAGCGGTGATCTCTTCGGGTGACAACAACGTGTAAATCTTGAGGTAATCTTCTACACCTTGATCGTCGCAGTTAATCCAGAATTGGTAGAACTGTGTAGGAGTAGTAAGCGTTGGGTCGAGCCACACAGCACCGCCCTCGGACTTGCCAAACTTAATACCGGTTGCCTTGTTGATTACCAATGGAGCCGACCAAATATGAGCTTCATTGCCAGTAATGCGGCGGATTAATTCCACGCCGGCAATACTGTTACCCCATTGGTCAGCGCCACAAACCTGCAGCGTGACGCCCTTCTCGCGGTTGAGGTGCAAAAAGTCGTAGCCCTGAATGAGCGAGTAGCTGAATTCGGCGTAGCTAATGCCGGCACCACCTTCACCCAAACGGCTCTGTACAAATTCGCGGCCCAACATTTGGCGCATTGGCACGTGCTTGCCCACGTCACGCAGAAATTCCAGGTATCCGAGGTTCTTAAACCAGTCGTAGTTGTCGACTACCTCAAATGGTTCGCCAGCAAAAATATGTTGGTATTGAGCCACGATGCCTGCTTTATTTTTGGCAACTTCATCAATAGATTTAAGGTCGCGTTCCTGAGCCTTGCCGTCTGGATCGCCAATCAGGCCGGTAGCACCGCCCACCAGCAAGACAGCTTTGTGCCCCTGTTTAATAAAATGTCGCACCATCATGGCAATTGCAAAATTACCCACGGTCATAGAGGTTGCGCTCGGGTCTACACCCCAGTAAAAAGTGATAGGCTTACCATCGAGCTCGGTAATATCTTTGAAAGTGGTTTGATTTACGAATCCGCGCCATTGCAGTTCTTCGGAAAGTGTCATATATATCCTTGTTGTTCGTTGTTATTTTTTGTCACAAAACCGAACTGGTATAGAGATACTGATGGTGGATCGGGTCTAAAATTTTCATTATGCTACCAGTATACCGTATCTGAAGATTGCCTGCACGCGAAGTGCGTTATGTTGTTTGCTGCGCGCGCGTTTTTAGCTATAATAAAGTGCAGTAAATCGCGAAAGCTAGGAGTACCAAAACGGATGAACCCTCCCCGAAAGAAGCCGGCCGCACGTCGTCGACCTGCCGGCAAGCAGACGTTTACCACAAAAAGTGGTAACACCATTAAATTTAATCAGAGTTTTAGCGATCGCATCCGTGCCAATCGCGCCGCTAAAGCACGTCGCCGTGCCGCTTACTTGAGCACGCTGCCGCAGAATCCATGGAAGCGCTTAGCTTACCGTCTGCATCCTAAGCGAGTTATGCAGTACTGGTTTAGTCGTGACGGTGCCATCATGGCCCTAAAGCTGGCCGGTATTGGCATTGTGGTCTGTTTCATTCTGCTGGTTGGTGTGTTCGCATACTTCCGCAAAGACCTGCCAAATATTAAAGATATCTCTGGCAACAACCTGGGCGGCAGCATCACCTACTACGACCGAACCGGTCAAACGGTATTGTGGCAAGATTATGACGCGGTCAAACGTATCCCCGTAAAAACCGACCAGATTTCTAAGTATATGAAAGAAGCCACCATCGCTATTGAGGATAAAGACTTCTATAACGAAGGCGCCTTTAGTATTCGCGGTATTACACGCGCAGCCTTCAAGAACTTGTCTGGTAGCAGTGGGCCGGCCGAAGGTGGTTCGACTATTACGCAGCAGCTCGTAAAGCTCAACCAGGACTGGACTCAAGATCGCACTATTACCCGCAAGATTAAAGAGCTGATCTTGGCCGTCAACCTGGAGCGTGAATACTCTAAGGATGATATTCTTACCGGCTACTTGAACATCGCACCATACGGTGGCGTTGAGTACGGCGTGGAAAGCGCAGCTCGCGACTACTTTGGCACGGACGCTAAGAACTTAACCTTAGCCCAAGCTTCCATGCTAGCCGCCATTCCGCAGTCGCCCTCCTATTACTCACCGTATAGTTCACCTACGTATAACCCGTCAGCTACATCAGAAGAAGCTTTTGGTCGACAGCAATTACTAGACCGCCAGCACTACATCCTGGATCAGATGGTCAAGCAAGGCTACATCACCAAAGAGCAAGCAACGCAAGCTAAAGCAGTTGATATTCTGGCGCAAGTTAAGCCATTGCAGCAAAAATACTCAGGCATTAAGGCTCCGTACTTTGTGCTAGCCGCCAAGAGTCAGCTAGAAAAGAAATACGGTGCTGAAACAGTGAACCGCGGTGGCTGGAAAGTAACCACCACATTAGACATGAACCTTCAGGCAAAAGCCGAGCAACTGGTTGCTGCAAACCTGCCAAATGTTAAGCGATACGGGGGTGACCAAGAAGCTATGGTTGCTGAGCAGGTACAAACCGGGCAGATTGTGACACTGGTAGGAGGCGTTGACTTTAACAACCCAGACTACGGACAGATCAATTACGCACAAACCAAGATTCCGCCCGGATCCAGCTTTAAGCCATACGATTACGTGGCCATGATTAACGACACGACAAACACTGGTGCTGGTTCGGTGATTTACGACAATCAAGCAGCACTGCCAGGCTACCCATGTACCAATAAGGCCAAGCCTGCCGACGGCGGTAACTGTCTGATGGACTATGACTTTAAATATCCTGGTGCAATCACATTGCGCTACGCCCTGGCTGGTTCGCGTAACGTGCCTGCCGTAAAGGCAATGCTCACCGTGGGAACGGACAAGGTTATCAAGACGGCTAATGCCATGATGGCTGCCGACAACGCCTATCAGTGTTATGAACCGGGCGACGTCACGCTGACCAAAACAGCGCAATGTTATGGGTCATCGGCTATCGGTGACGGTGCTTACCTTCACCTTGACCAGCACGTTAACGGACTGGCGACACTTGGACGCCTCGGTAAGGCCATCCCTACGACCTACATCCTAAAGATTACCGATGCGGCCAATAAGTCTGTATACACCTGGACGCAACCTGCCGGCAAACAGGCAGTAAAGGCCGAGTCAGCATACATCATCAATGACGTCTTGAGCGACCCGAATGCTACGTACTTGCGTTCAAACTACAAGTTCCAAAACTACAAGGGCTGGAAGTTCGCAGTTAAAACCGGTACCACCAACGACAACTTCGATGGTCTGATGACCAGTTGGTCCACGCAATATGCCGTCGTGAGCTGGGTGGGTTATCACACTCGTAACGTTGAGCTTACCGGTGGACACATGGAGCAAATGACAACGCCTCTCACCCGTGGCTTCATGGAGGCCGCACACGACATGCTCAACACTAAACCGGTTAACTGGGTAAAACCAGCGGGCATTCAAACGCAGTCTGCGTTCGTCTTCCGTGGCTGGAACGTCAGCTCAGGTGCAGTACTACCGAGCCCAAGCACCGACTTGTTCCCATCGTGGTACACCCGTAAATCCGGTAGCACAGCCCAAACCCTAGACAAAGTATCTGGCAAGTTGGCTACCTCCTGTACTCCTGAGGCCGCCAAAGAAACTGTGGGTGGCGCTAACGCCAACATCTACTCTGCCGACATCTTCGTAGGAACAAAGAACAGCTCTGTTACAGCAACCGACGATGTTCACAATTGTAGCGACGCCAAGCCATCAGTCACACTTACGGCACCATCATCTTGTACAGTTGGAGCGGTGTGCAACATCACTGTTACCGTTACGCAAGGTACGCACGCCCTTTCAAGCAGCAAATTCCCCGGCACCGTGAACCTTTACGTCAACGGCAATCTGGTTAAAGCCCAAAACGTCAGCGCCTCACCAAGTACGCTCACCTTTAGTTACACGCCAACAGGCGCCGGCTCCGCCACACTTAAAGCCGACGTTATAGACAGCGTCTTATATAGCTCGTCGAGCGATGCAAGCGTAACCTTTACCGCTGCCGCCACTGACACGGGCAACGATGGCAATACTGACACCAACAACGGCAACAACTGAAGAGATCGGATTAGGCCACTACGATGACCGCCGTACCTAGTCGTTTTACATTGATTCCTGCAGTGTATCTTATCCTCCGCAAGGGGGATGAGGTGCTACTGTTGCAGCGTGCGAATACTGGTTACCAAGATGGTAAGTATGGTTTAGTGTCGGGTCATTTAGACGGTGATGAGCTTGCTACTCATGGCATGGTTCGCGAAGCCAAAGAAGAAGCAGGCATCACCATAAAGCCCGAAGATCTGGCACTCGTGCACACCGTACACCGCCTATCTCGAAGTTCAAACAACCAGGAGCGCATGGACTTATTCTTTGAAGCCACGACGTGGGAGGGCGAAATAACTAACGTCGAGCCTCACAAGTGCAGTGACTTGCGGTGGTTTGATATGTACCATTTGCCTAGCCAGATGATCCCGCTGGTACGGCAAGTGCTAGAGGCCGTTGTGCGGGGCGAACATTACTCCGAATATATAAAAGAGCCGGCATAATCGGCTCTTTTTAGTTTGTGTATAGCTTTCTTGGAGCTACAGAACAGGCTTGCGTACTGGACGACGCGGCTGCGAGTGCTGCTGGGCAGCAGGCTGTTTTGGCTGCTGTTGCGAAGCTGCGCCCCGTAATCGTTGATGTAACGCGGTTTTTTGCGGAGCTTGCTGTTGAGATTGTTGGTTGTGGTGTTGCGGCTGGCGAGGAACATCAGCTACCGAACGTGATTGTTGCTGCAACTTCTGAGCTGCCTGCTGCGGAGCAGAATGCGCCGACTTAGCTGGCTCACGGTCGGCACGATCACGCACCTGGCCAAACACCATCTTACCAGCCACGGTTTGGTGCATTCGGGTCACCGTAACGTCAACTACTTTGCCGGTCAGGCGAGCAGCGCCCTCTACCACGATCATGGTGCCATCTTCCAGATAGCCCACACCCTGGTTGGGGTTGCTTCCCTTTTGCAAGATCTTGATAGCCAGCGTTTCACCTGGCAGCGCAATCGGACGCAATGACTGAGATAACTCGTTAATATTCAACACACCTACGGCCTCCACAGCGGCAACTTTACTCAAGTTATAATCGGTGGTGTACAGATATGCTTGCAACTTTTTAGCCAGGTGAATCAGTTTGTCGTCGGTAGTAGGAATTTCGGGGAAAGGGGTGCGGTCAATGGTCACTTTAGACTCAAATGAGGCATCTTGCAGCTCGTGCGCAATATCCAGACCAAAACGAGCACGCTCGCGCTTGTGGCCGTCGTTACCATCGGCCAGCAATTGCAATTCGTTCAGTACAAACTGAGGAATCACCAGGTCGTCGGCCATAAAGCCGTTGCGCGCCAACTCCACTACGCGACCGTCAATGAGCGCGCAGCTATCCAAGATAATTTTTCGTTTGCGGCCCAGCATATTGCCCAAGCCACCTTTTGACTGCAAAACCAGGAATGCCAGAATTGCAATGAGTAATGAAATTTCGATAAACGCTACCATGTGTAGTGATTAATCCTTTTCTAAAAATTGATTCAATGCCGAACGAACATCGGGCACTGATTGTAATAATGATTGTTTTGTACCTTTTTGGTGCGGTCCAATTGCCGCATCAAAGCCCATTTTCTTTGCTTCTGCCAAGCGTTTTTCCACGTACGGTACATGGCGGACCTCGCCGCTCAAGCCTACTTCACCAAAAACAACTGCATTTGATTTTAGCTGCAGGCCCTTACTGGCCGAGCCGATAGCCATACAAACCGCCAAGTCCGCCGCAGGCTCAGTGATTTTTATGCCTCCAACGATATTAACATAAATATCCTGTTCGCCAAGGCGTAATTTGGTACGACGCTCCAGCATTGCCACTAATAAGTTCACCCGATTCAGGTCAATGCCGCTTGCAGCACGCTTGGGATAGCCATAGCTAGTCTTGTTAACCAGGGCTTGGACCTCAACCAGCAAAGGACGCGTGCCTTCCATGGTCGCCAGAATAATTGAGCCATCGCTAACCTGGCGCTCTGCCAGCAATGCAGCCGAAGGGTTTTCTACCGGCTTTAGGCCTTCGCCTACCATTTCAAAAATGCCAGCTTCATTAGTGGGGCCAAAACGGTTCTTGACAGCACGCAACACTTTAAAGCCGCCGTATCTATCGCCTTCCAGCTGCAAAACCACGTCCACCACATGCTCCAAGACCTTGGGGCCGGCAATCGAGCCTTCTTTGGTAACGTGGCCCACCAGAATTACTGCCACGCCGCTTTGCTTTGCTGCGTTCAAGATAAGCTGCGTGCTATTGGTGATTTGCGACACGCTTCCTGCCGCTGAGCTTACCGCCGCCACCGAAACTGTTTGGATCGAGTCTACCACTACTAGCTCGTATTTTTTGTCGGCAATGGTGGCTGCAATGTCATCGGCACTCGTGGTGGTAGCTAGCTGAAGTTCAGCAGATGACACGCCAAGGCGCTCAGCACGCAAACCAACTTGATGCCCGGACTCCTCACCACTCACATATAAAACTTTATGCTTCTGAGCTACTGCATTGGCAATCTGCAGCAAAATAGTACTTTTACCAATACCTGGCTGTCCGGCAATTAAGTTCACACTACCCGCCACAATGCCGCCACCGAGCACGGTATCAACGTCATTCATGCCAGTTTTCATACGCTTTTGGTCTTTAGCGACCAAGCTCGAAACAGAGGCGGGCGTGAGCACGTGGCCCCTACTTTGTGCATTGCCGGCTATGCCGCCATCAATAATTGCTTCTTCTTGGAGTGTGTTCCATTCGTCACATTGCTGGCACTTGCCCGCCCAACTCAGCGAGGTCGCGCCGCAATTTGTACACACATATCGAATATTCCGCTTACTAGCCATGTCGTTTTATTGTATCACTGTGCGGTCGTACTTTGGAATTTGCTGGACAAATGCTGTTGTAATGTTTGCTCCTCAAGGGCAATGGCATTACGCTTGGCAACAACGTCGTTGTACGTTGCAATCTTGCGCTTGAGCGACTCCAGATCCGCATTATAGGTGTTTACTTTTGTATTGTAGGCCGGAACCAGCGCATTATACTCGGCGTAGCTGCCGCTGCTCTTATAATTGTCCATCTGCGTTTGCAAGGTGTTGAGGGTGTTTTTTTGCTGCTCCAAGCTGCGCTCCATCGAATCAATCTGGGGCTTCAGATCTTCTAGCTGCGTGTCATATGCCGCTATTTGCTGCTTGCGTTCGGTAAACGCCGACTGATATGAAGCATAAAAAGCAGCCACCGCTCCGCGATTGGTAAAGTACTGCTTATAATACGCCTCCAAATCTGCTGGCAAGGTAGCTACTTGCGTGCCAAATAACGAATGCATCTCATCCGTTACCGCCGATGGTTCCGATTGCCGATACAGTGCCACTTGTTCTTTGATACCTTCGTCCTTGAGGTCATTCTTGTAGTAATTCTCGAGTAGCTTATTGACTCGGGCGCGCTCGGTAGAGCTCAGGCGCTGATATGCCTGGTGAAGCATCTCGTGCGCAGCCGTTACTTGTTCTACGCCGTGCAATTCCGGGTCAGAAACATTAAAGAGATAGATGCCGCCACGGTTGCCCAAAAAACAGCCTAGCACCACCGAATGTTCGGAGTCGTTCGGACAGTGCTTATTAAAGTTGGTGCGATCTTCAATTGCCGGATGGTTGATATAGAAATACTCGCGCGCCTTGGCGGTCATGGTGTCGTCGGAAGCCAATTTGCTGATCGCTGCCGGAGCTTGGTAGCTGCGCAGCGCGTGCCAATCCAAAAAAGGTTCACGGCCAAACCACAAAGCAGCGTTGAGTGCCAACAGGACTACAAAAATGCTATAAAAAAGCTTACGACTTTTCATATGTTCCCAGTATAGCAAACGATGGACGTAAAAAGCCTAGATTTACTCAGTGACGGCGGAGTACGTTAGCTCGCCATTTTTGCAGCCCACCTGCACAATGGTACCTTTTTCGTACTTATTCTCAAGCAATGCAACAGCAATGTGATCTTCTACGGTATCTTGAATCAAGCGGCGCAACGGGCGCACACCATTCTTGGCATCGTATCCTTTATCCAGAAGATATTGTTTGGCGCTGGTGGTCAATTGTACACCCAAACCTTGCTTCTGCAGACGTGAAGCCAGTTCAGAAATTTGCAGGTCAATAATCTTGAAGATATCTTTTTTGGTAAGCGCACGGAAGACGATAGTTTTGTCGATGCGATTCAAAAGCTCCGGACGCATCTGTTTTTTGAGTGCATCCAGCACTTTGTCACGATTCATCTCGTGCAAGGCATCCAGGTCGTCTAAGTCACCTGCGCGATGCGCACTAAAACCAAATGCCGCTTCTTTTTGTAGTTTGTCGGCACCAATATTGCTCGTCATAATCACGATGGTATTCGTAAAGTCAATTTTGCGACCTTTGCCGTCAGTCAGCATGCCGTCTTCCAAAATTTGCAGCAACATGTTGAAGGTGTCCGGATGAGCTTTTTCGATCTCGTCGAACAGCACCAAACTGTATGGATGGCGACGGATTTTATCAGTTAGCTGACCACCGTCGTCATAACCAACGTATCCAGCAGGTGCTCCTACCAGGCGCGAAACGTTGTGGTGTTCGCCAAATTCGGACATGTCAATTTTGACCATGGCGTCTGGCGAGCCGTAAAATTCACGAGCCAATACGCGAGCCAACTCTGTTTTACCAACACCAGTTGGACCCAAGAAAATGAATGAACCAATGGGGCGATTAGCACTGCTGATACCCGAACGGTTGCGGCGAATGGCGCGTGATACGGCCTCGACAGCCTCGTTCTGGCCAATGATAAATTTGCCCAGATTCTTCTCTAGGTTCAGCAAGTACTTAGCCTCGGACTTGATAACTTTCTTAACCGGAATACCGGTCATGCGAGCCACTACGTCAGCTACATCTTCTTCGGTGACGTTAATGCGTTTAACTTCTTTGTGAGCAGCCTGCAGTTTTTCCAACTCTTCCGAAATTTGGCTGGCGCGCTGCTTGGCCTTAGCCGCTCGCTCGTAATCTTCAGCATCAACAGCCTCGTCGATTCGAGCATTAATAAGTTTTAGTTCCTTTTGCAGTTTGCGAACTTCAGGGCTTGTTTTGCCCTTATCAACTCGCAAATGAGCCGCGGTTTCGTCAAGCAAATCAATGGCTTTGTCGGGCATGAAACGATCGTTAATGTAGCGCTTAGCCAACTGCACGATGTTATCCAAAACGTCATCGGCAACTTTTACACCGTGGAATTCTTCGTAGTGCTTGCGCAGTCCTTTCAGAATAGCCAGTGTTTCGGGCACGGTTGTTTCGGGAACCTGTACCGGCTGGAAGCGACGCTCAAGCGCTGCATCTTTTTCAATATGTTTAGTGTATTCGTCGGTAGTTGTCGCGCCAATAACTTGGATTTTACCGCGGGCTAACGCCGGCTTTAGGATATTTCCGGCATCCATTGCGCCCTCGGCAGCGCCAGCGCCTACCAGCAAGTGCATTTCATCAATGAACACGACGGTTTTAGTGTCCTGTTCCAGTTCGCTCATGACTTTTTTGAGGCGCTCTTCAAACTCACCGCGGTATTTTGTACCTGCGATCATACCGGCAAGGTCGAGCATTACAATGCGTTTGTCAAGCAGACTATCAGGCACATCCTCGGCAATAATACGCTGAGCTAAGCCCTCAACCACGGCAGTCTTACCCACGCCCGGCTCACCAATGAGCACCGGGTTATTTTTGGTGCGACGATTCAGAATTGTTACGACGCGCTTAATTTGCTGGTCGCGGCCAACCACAGGGTCTAGCTTGCCAGCACGTGCTTGCGCCGTAATGTCTGTGCCGTAAAAGTCCAACGCTGTTTTGCGAGGAGCCTTGCGGCCGCGGCGACGGGTATCAACATCGCCATCTTCTTCATATTGCTGGCGATTAAGGAATTGCTCCAGCTCGCTCATAAGGCTGTCGACGTCTATGTTCAGATCACGAAGCAGAACGGTTGCACGTGCGTTCTTTTGGCTCAGAATGCTGTACAAAATGTGCTCGGTACCGCAAAAGTCCTGGCCATTGTCTTGCGCTGTGTCCCAGGCCATTTTGAGCGTCAGTTTCGCTGTTTCGCTCAAGCCTTTGGAACCAGCGCCGGCCACAATTGTTTTATGGCTCAAATTGAGCGCCATCTGTGCCTTGTCCAGTGAAACACCGGCACCTTCCAAAATTTTGGCGCCCATGCTCACTTCTTGAGCTAACACACCCAAAAGCAGGTGCTCGGTGCCAACGTAAGCACTGCCAAAGCGTCGCGCGATAGTGTCGGCGTGCTTAAGGCTGTGCAGCGCGTTGTTGGTTAGGTGATTCAAAAAGTCTTGGAAATCTGCTGAGTCCGGCATCATAGTGTTTTGCCCTCCTGCCGCGTAAGTACCAGCGGCATTACTGTTTTGCTTATCAGGCGCTTTTGCGCAATGTGTTACAGGTTAGATTACGCAGCTTTTGGCTACTGCAATTATAATACCGGTTCTGGCACTCACAAGTCAAGAGTGCTAATTATCATGTTCGCAGAAAACTTTCAGCCAACGCACCAGCCTTTAGGCAGGCGCACTTTTAAAAGAGACTCCTGCTAGGAATCTCTTTTAGCGTTCGGCTGAGATCGGTCTTTAAAACCGATCTCACAGACCTGCTACAAGGCAATGTGCGTTGGCCCGACTAGTTGTCTTCGCCGTGCTCTTCAATAGCTTCAAGCAAGCTGTTTTCTAGCTCGCTCTTCTTTTTTAGCTTTGGCGCAGAAACTGCCTTAACGCTTACTTCTGCTTCAGCAGGTTCTGCGGCAGCAACTGGTGCTGGCGCGTTTTGCTTGTCAGCTTCGATGTCCAGCTCGTAGCCAGTCAACTTGCTGGCCAAACGAACGTTCTGACCACCCTTACCAATAGCGATGCTCAACTGGTCTTCGGGAACGATCACTTTGGCGCGGTTTTCGTTTTCGATAACAACGCGAGTCACTTTAGTTGGGCTCAATGCGTTGGTGATGTAGGCTGCGGAGTCTTCGTCCCATACAACGATGTCAATCTTCTCTTGCTCACCGATTTCGCTGGTAACTGCGTTCACGCGAGTACCGTGACCACCAACAAAGGTGCCCACAGGGTCTACGCCAGGAACAGTGCTGTGTACAGCCAATTTGGTGCGAATACCAGCTTCGCGAGCAATATTCTTGATCTCTACGGCGCCGCTTTCCATTTCTGGCACTTCGGCACGGAACAGCCATTCAATAAATTGAGTGCTACCACGAGATACAACTAATTGTGGACCACGAGGACCGCGCTCAACATCCTTCAAGAATACCTTGAGGCGCTGACCAGGATAGTAACGCTCACCCTGAATTTGCTCGCTGCGAGGCATAATACCCTGAGCTTTGCCCAAGTCAACGCGTACGATGTTGCCTTCAACGCGGCTAACCAGTGCGTTAATAGCGGTACCGATCTTGTCTTCGTATTCGTTCATGACAATTTCGCGTTCAGCTTCGCGCAAGCGCTGCAGAATAACCTGCTTAGCAGTCTGGGCAGCAACGCGACCAAAGTTGGTAACGCTTTCGTGCACTTCAACCATATCGCCCTTGGTGGCGTCTTTTTTCAGCTTCTGAGCATCTTCAATGCTGATTTCATATGCAGGATCGCCCACGCGCTCCACAACTTCCTTGGAAACGTATGCGTCAACATCGCCAGTAGCGGTATTGATAGTTACGCGAACTTCTTGTTCACGATCACCGTAGTCACGACGGTACGCTGCGGCCAAGGCTTGCTCAACCACTTCTTGCACGGTCTCTTCTGGTAAATTCTTCTCTTCGGCAATAGCTTTTAATGCCATCACCAGCTGCTTAACATCTAAATCCATGGTAAGCATCCTTTCTTTTTAGTGTCTTATACGAAAAAAGCCGACCGCAGCGGCCGACCAATCACTTTAATCATAATTCAGGCGCGTACAAAAGTCAATTTTCAGTTGCTTCTGCCTGTCTTTTCTCGAGAAGTGCAGCAAATACGTTCACTGCCACGCCGCCAATATATTGCCGAGTCTTTGTAGGCGCATACTTCAGTACAATACCCATGTAAGGCCCATCCTCATAGTTGGCTTCTGGCTGATAATCTGGCTGTGACTGGACCTCTATTCGCGCAGCGACGTCTGCGGCTATTCCGGCCGGCAGAGCTTGCAAAACTCTCGTCCGGTCATTAGCGGTTATTGGTAATTCCCCGTTGGGTGTTTGGTGGTTTTCATATAGGTATGCTGGATTTGCGGCCAGTGGTGTCTCGACCTCATCAAATGGAGTTATTTGAAGCATTTCTGTCATGTCTTTAGTATACACCAGGGCGAAATAAAAATAACGGCACTCGCCAGCGCATACTGCATGATAGAATGGAATAATGAGCAAAAAAGTTAAACGACTCTTTGAGGGTTTTCAGCCTTCGCAGTATCAAATTTCCCTTAACCCTAATCGAAACGACATGCGCCTGAGCGGCACCGTTACCGTCCGCGGTAAAAAAGTTGGACGTCCCAGCCAGCGCATCACCTTTCACCAGAACGGCCTTAAAATTACCGGCGCCACCATTGTCAAACATGACAAAAAAGGCGACAGCGACGTAGTTTTAAGTCGCGTTAGTCATCAAAACACGTTAGAAGAAGTGCGACTACATACCGACCATCTGTTGTACGCTGGCGAATATACCATCACTATGGAATTTACCGGCAAAATTACCAAGCCAATGGACGGCGTGTACCCCTGCTTCTTTACGCAAGACGGCCAAGACAAGCAACTGATCGCCTCTCAGTTCGAGAGCCACTTTGCTCGCCAGGCCTTTCCTTGTATTGACGAGCCCGAAGCCAAAGCAACCTTTGACCTTACATTAACCAGCCCTGCTGGCGAAACCGTACTGGCAAACACACCTATTAAGACCCAACAAACTGAGGGTGACTCGCTAATTACCACTTTTGAAACGACACCAGTGATGTCTACCTACTTGCTAGCCTTTGTATATGGCGAGTTGGAACACCTGGAGCAGACTACCAAAAACGGCACCCTGGTACGCACATTCGCCACTCGTGACAACATTAGTCACACTCAATTCGCTCTAGAAACCGCCGTACGCTGCCTAGAGTTCTTTGAAGATTATTTTGCCATTCCCTTCCCATTGCCAAAATGCGACTTTGTGGCGCTTCCCGACTTTGCGGCTGGTGCCATGGAAAACTGGGGGCTTATTACTTTCCGCGAACATGCGTTATTTGTAGACCCAGACAACACCAGCTTGCTCAGTAAGCAATATGTAGCTGAAGTTATCTGTCATGAACTGACTCACCAGTGGTTCGGCAACTTAGTCACCATGCGATGGTGGACAGACCTCTGGCTCAACGAAGGTTTTGCCAACATTATGGCCTACTTCGCCGTTGATAAACTATTCCCCGAATGGGACATGATGACGCAGTACATCGTAGAAGAGCAGCAATTGGCGCTCAAACTAGATGCACTCGAGAACACACACCCGATTGAAGTAGCCGTCAATCACCCCGACGAGATCCGCACCATTTTTGATGCTATTAGCTACAACAAAGGTGGCAGCAGCATTTTGATGCTCAAAAAATACTTGGGCGAAACAGCGTTCCGCGATGGCCTGCGCTATTACCTCAAGCAGCACGCCTACAAAAACACGGATACGGTTGATCTGTGGGATGCCTTGGAGCACGTCTCCAAAAAACCTGTTAAGACCATGATGGGCGCCTGGACCAGTCAACCTGGCTATCCTGTTATCAACGCTACTATTGACGGCGAAGATGTCGAGCTAACGCAAACACCGTTCCGCATGAATCCTGCTGCTCGCCGCACAAACACCGATGACGCAGCTTTGTGGCCCGTTGCGTTGAATGCCGGCGATGGCGCACCAGACATGTTAGATAAAGCTGAGCTGCATTTTACAACCAACAACCCCGATCATCTTAAGCTCAACCTTGGCCAAACCAGTTTCTGCCGCGTAATTTATAATCCTGAGCACCTGCAAAAACTAGCACAGGACGTGCGCGACAACAAACTAGCCCCGCTTGACCGCCTCGGCATTTTGAGTGATGCTTTTGAAGCCGCTAAAGCCGGATACGGTAGCACAGCCTCTGCACTGGCATTACTAGAAGCTTACGCACATGAAGCCAACGATGCAGTATGGGACGTTATGGCCAGTAACTTTGGATCAATCCGTTTAGTTATGGACAGCGAAGACCTGCGCGAGGCTATGAAGCCCTACGGCCGCAAGCTGGTTGCCGAGCAATTAGCGCGCCTTGGCATGAAACCCAAAGAGAACGACACGCACTTTGATCATCTATTACGCCCTACCATCTTGGGCATTGCCAGCATATCCGAAGAAAAACAGGTAGTCGACACCATGCTGCAGTGGTTCAAGGACATGGAAACTTCCGAAGATATCGCTCCTGACTTGCGTGGTGTAACCTACACTACCGCAGCTCGCCACGGCGATGCCGCAACGTTCGATAAGCTTGTTCGCTTGCACAACACCAGCCCGTCGCCCGAAGAGCGCGTGACCTTGGCCGCCGCCATTACCGCTTTTAAGCAGCCGGAACTTGTGCAACGAGCCTTGAGCATGATTACCTCTGACGACGTTCGTTTGCAGGACGTAGCCTACTGGATTGCTTACAGCCTCGGTAACCGCCACGCCCGAACCGCCACCTGGCAGTGGCTGCAGGAAAACTGGCAGTGGCTCAAGGACAATTTGGGTGCCGATACGTCATTCACCCGAATGCCGGTATACGTAGCTCGCGTTACCAGCCACAGCAACTTTTTGCCTGAATATAAGCAGTTCTTTGAATCTGTCATGGAGCCTTCGATCGACCGTGCCTACAAACAAGGCATGGAGATGATCGAATGGCAATCCGCCTGGCGCGATCGCGACCTTACGGCTATCCAGGACTACTTTACCGCCAGCTAGAACTCGTACTCACAAAAATGGAAACGCCTGCTCATGCCGAATTACCGGCACCTTTAGAGACTGAACTTTCGGAACGACACCAGCAGGTTTTAGGTTGTTTGGCGTGCATCTCTAGTAACGAGCCATATTATGCCACCGAGGCCACTCGGCAAATTGCAGCGTGCACAGAGCTATCGCGGCATCAAGTTATGCGAAGCTTGAATTATTTGCAGGAGCAAGAACTAGTAGATGTACGACCACGTACCCAGCCGCCCAAGCCAGGGACTAGAGGGCCCTCATACACAGAACACGGCCTCACACCGGCAGGGCGAGACGTCTTGCCTGCTCCCATAGAACAATGCGACAGGCAAAAAAGCGACCAGCCGCTAGCCGGCATCACGAAGCTCCAAAAGAGCTTTTTGCGCTGTGTTTCGTGTTTGGTGGCCCGCGGCAAAGAACCAACCTCAATCGATATAGGTAGCTGCAATAGTCGCGACCCCAGTGTCGTGAATACTATGCTTGGCAAATTTACCCAGGCAGACTTACTAGATAGAACCATTGTTACAGAGCGGCCGCGGCAACATGGCGGACGAGACCCAATCTGCTACACTCCAACCGATAAAGCACAGGAATATATGCCCAAGGCGCCCAGTGTGCTGTTTTGTCCGCAGTTTAGCAAAGAGGCCGACACGCTCTACGCCTCGTTCACTGATCAGCAGCGTCAGGTTCTAGGCTGTTTAGCCTGCTTATGGGGCAAGGCAAACCGCAAAGAAATTGCCGGGGCCGAAAACTCGCTTATTGCTGATTGCCAAGACATCTCACTAAGCACGGTTATTCCCACGACTGCCCGTTTTGTAGACCTTGGAATTGTTGAGGCCGTAAACGGACTCAGTAAAACACGCAACAAAACAATTTTCACGCCAACCGATCTGGGGCGCAAAATATTCACACTCACCACTAATAGTTACACGTGCTCGTCTACCGCCCAGCAAGCCGCCGGTGAAGTCGTTCATCTAGAAAGCACGGTCACGAAGTGTCTGGGGTGCATATGGACTAAGCAAATTGCTACAGAAGAAAAACCAGCGGCCACCAATGCCATGATCGCTCACTGCTCCGGTCTTTCACTTAAAAGTGTCCAGATCGTAACTCGGCGCTTGGTCACCGAGGGTAGAGTCAAACGAGGCATGTCTCCGTACAGCGTGTTACATGATAAGTGGCTGCCCACAGTCACTTATGAACCGTCAGCATACGCGCGCGCACTCCCCGGTACCGGCGGAAAGTCATGTAATTTGCCATTGTATACAGCCGTACCCCAGCACTTTTTATCACCCCTTACATCAGACACCTTTAAAGTACCTCCGCCGCATAGCGTCAAAGGTGTGTACGAATCAGAATGGTTCAAGACAAACTTCAATCATTCGCTTTTGAGCGCTCAAGAAGAGACTGATTTGGCCCGCATTATACAAACCAGCGACGATCCCGAGGAAGTTGACAAAGCCATAGCCACATTTGTGCAACATAACTTTAAACTCGCCGCCTGGGGTGTGGCGCTAGCCAAAGGGGATCGCCTTTTTCTGCCGCTAGAAGACGCTCTTCAAGTTGCGCTGCGCGCTATTGGCCACGCTGCCCAGCGATTTGACCCCGACAGAGGAACCAAGTTTAGTACCTATGCCCCCTTCTGGATCAGACAACATTTGCAACGCGAAACCGCCAACTCCATAGGGGTACCTACGGGCGACTACGTCCTTTTCAGCAAAATGTATTACACTGCGCACGATTTCAAAGATCAGTATGGACGCTATCCGTCAGTAGTCGAGCTCTCTCGTGAACTGCAAATGCGACCACAACAGGTTAGTCGTATTCTTGAACGGCGACAGCATGCTGTACGAACACTTACGGGTCGGCTTGATGATTATATAGATAGCCATGAGCAATCAAAAACGTATCATCACCTTATCGGCCACAACGACACGAATTTTGAGCAAGTAGATATAAATGCCTCCTTGGAGCTTTTGTGCAGTTACCTGAATCCAACCGAAGTTGATTACCTTGCCAACTTAGTTCATGACTTGGGGTTATCAGGCAAAGCTATCGTAAAACGCCCCGATGGTTCGCAGGGCAACTACACCAGAGTCCGCAATAAGGTTGCCTCGCTAATTCGGCATCCCTATTTTGGCATTTTAGCCATGATAGATGGCGCTTTTGAGTGGCAAGAAGAAGCGGCATGCAGTGCCCGCAGACATGACCAAGTAGTAAAAACATCGAATCGCCCGATAACACTCAAAACCAAAGAAGTGTGTCAGACATGCCCAGTTCTGGCCCAGTGCAGCTCATATGCCAAGAACGCTCAGCCGCCCGTAACGGCTGGAGTTTGGGGCGGCCAGCGATACGTAACTCCTAGGAGCTAATATCTTTTACGACATTGGTTATTCTAAAGTCAACGCCCGAAACTTCAATAGCACACAGTTGATATTCGCCCCGCCAGCTGTGCACATGCACCCAAGTTTGAGCCGCAAACTGCATTTGTCGTACCTTTTGTGGCGTAATGTATTCTATGCCGCTACCCGAATTATTGGTGCGACGGTATTTTACCTCGCACAAATACATAACACCCCCGCGTTCCGCAATAATATCAATCTCGCAGCGCGGAGTGCGCCAATTTTGCGCCACAATAATACAACCTTTGCGCACTAAAAAAGCGGCCGCAGCCGCCTCTGCTTTCCTGCCTGTGTCAAACGTGGTCACGCCGGCATCTCCAGCGCTTCGTTAGCCAGCCGGACCGGTGAGAATGTCATCCGGTGAAGTGAGGTAATCCCCAGTCTGGTTACTGCTTCGCGATGTGCTTTGGTGCAGTATCCTACGTGCGATTCAAACCCGTAACCAGGAAATTCCTGCGCTGCTTGGATCATCCAATTATCACGCGCAACTTTTGCAATAATACTGGCCGCGCTTACTGCTGGCACCACGTTGTCGGCCTTAATCATGGTAGACGTATTGGCGATATGCTTTAAGAAGTTGTAATTACCGTCAATAATGACCGATTCGTACGGCACCGTAATGTGCGCCAAGGCGCGTTCCATAGCCAGGCGAACAGCACCGGTCAATCCCACTGTATCGAGCTCCTCGGCCGAGACCCAACCCAGTCCAAACGCCAATGCCCGTTCGCGAATACGCACATCAAACACCTCGCGCTGTTGGCGAGTAAGAAGTTTGGAATCTTTGAGGCCACGAATGGGCTTTTCCAATAACACCGCACCTGCCACCAGCGGGCCAGCCATACACCCACGACCAACTTCGTCTATACCAACTATCATTACATTCAGCGTAGCATATGTTGCCTGGAATGTGCAGCACATATGAAAGCAATTTGCGCGTTCGCCAAGAACACGATACAGTACATACATACTAATGGAGAGATTGGTATGTATTCACCCGAACAAAGTCGCACCGAGCCATCTGGCCTGGGGCGCATTATGAAAAGAGCTGGTGCCTGGGCGCTCGCCGGCGTGCTTGTTGCCGGCGGAACGGCAATCGGCATCGCCTATAACGACTTACGCGAAGGCGTGGACGGCCCCGTGTTTGACATTCACGATGCCGAAACACACGCCTTTGACACCGTGCCCTCTAGCCCCATGGACGAGGTAGTCGAGCACCTTTCGCCAGGCACCTATGTAGTTGCCATGTCGCTGGAAAATGCCTAGCGCAAACAAAAAAGCCCTCGTGATGAGGGCTTTTTTGCTAGTGTAAAGATTTACTCTTTCGTTGCTTCAGCTTCTTCAGGAGCTTCGGCGGCAGCTGCTGCAGGCTTTTCGGCAACAGTGTTTACTGCGTTACGGTCAAAGTCAACGCTGGTCAAGCGAGCTGACTTACCAGTACGCTCACGCATGTAAGTCAAGTAGTTGCGGCGAACTTTGCTTCGCTTGGTAACTTCGATCTTCACAACCAATGGGCTGTGCAGCAGGAAGCTCTTTTCTACGCCGATACCACTTGCGATACGGCGAACGGTAATGCGAGAAGTGTGGCTGCCCTTGCGGTCAGTACGGATTACCAGACCCTGGAAGATCTGCACACGCTCTTTGTTACCTTCTTTAATTTTTTGGTGCACTTTAACAGTGTCGCCGCTTTTCACGTCAACAACAGCGTGCTTCATGAACTTTTCATTGATCTTTTGAATAACAGATTGCATAACCTGACCTACTTTACACTAATATTTGCTTTAAGACAAGTATAGCACATCTGTTGAGATATGAAAATACCCTGGCACATATTTGACAATCGGTCCGCATGCACCCTACAGTAGCAGCAACCATGCCGCGTCGAATCGACACACTTACTGCAGCTGCCTCCGTGCTTCCCTCTCCTCTGTCGCCGCAACCCTTGACCTATTACGCACCCGGCACCGAGGCCTTGGCGGATCAACTTTATATCGATTACGATCATATCACTGAATATATGAATGACTACAGATTGGAGAAGCCGGATCTGGCTCACTTGCTCGTGACGATCCACCCTCATGGCACCTTACCGCGCACCAGTCGTAACGCGCGCGCTTGTTTATACACCGTGCCGCAAATGCACCAAAACAGCATCTACTACCCGCATATTGGGCTGGGTACTTCTGTTACCGACCCCAACATTGCTGACCTTAACGACAGCCTGCGTCACGAGTTATGGCATGTAACGCAAGAAGACACTGTGTTGTTATACAACCAGCCGCGCGCTGTGCGAATGGTGCAAGGCATCGGCCTAGCCGCGCTCGCCGGAGCTACGGTGGCAGGCATTGAGGCAAGCACAAGTCATGCTGCAGCCATGTACATTGTAAGCGGCGGTGCGGCGCTACTAGGTGCGGTGTCGCTTACGAGTCCGGATTCGCTGCTTAGTTATGCTTCGGCACAAGAGGTCGAAGCTCGCCAATTTGCCCGTGAGCATCAAGACTTTCAACCTATTTCATTTGCCTCATAAATTACACCAGTTGAATCGCAGTCTGCGGTGTACAATTAACACATGGATTACTCAAAACTCGCACTCGAAAAACATAAAGAACTTAAGGGCAAAATCACTATCCAGCCCCGTGACGTCGTGGACAGCAAAGAAAAGCTGAGCACATACTACTCGCCCGGCGTAGGCGCAGTAAGCAGCTACGTTGCCGAACATCCCGAAGAAACCCGCGATTACACCTGGCTCAACAATAATGTTGCCGTTATTAGTGATGGTTCAGCCGTGCTGGGTTTGGGTAATATTGGCCCGTACGGGGCGCTGCCGGTTATGGAGGGCAAAGCCATGCTCTTTAAGACATTCGCCAACATCGACGCAGTACCTATTGTATTGAATGTACACACTGCCGACGAAATTGTAGCCGCCGTAAAAGCCATGGCGCCAAGTTTTGGCGGCATCAACTTAGAAGATATCGCTGCGCCACTATGTTTTGAGGTAGAAGAGCGCTTAAAGGCTGAACTGCCAATCCCTGTAATGCACGACGATCAGCACGGTACAGCAGTCGTTACACTAGCTGGCCTCATTAACGCCACCAAAATTACCGGTCGCAACCTCAAAGATTGCAAAATTGTGCTGGTGGGCGCGGGCGCAGCAGGTGTGGCAATCGCAAAGCTCATCCACCTGTATGCCGGCAGCAATATTGTGGCCGTAGACAGCAAAGGAATCGTCACCAAAAACCGCCAAGACCTTAACCCAGAAAAGCAAACGCTTGCCGAATTTAACCAAGAACAAACTGATGGTTCACTGGCTGACGCCGTTCAGGGAGCGGACATTTTCTTGGGCGTGTCCCAGCCCGGCCTGCTAAAGCCGGATATGGTCAAAACCATGGCCAAAGATCCTATTATTTTTGCTATGGCCAACCCCGTGCCCGAAATTATGCCCGACGAAGCCAAAGCTGCCGGAGCAGCCATCGTGGCTACTGGTCGCAGCGACTTCCCTAACCAAGTCAATAATTCCCTGGCATTCC